>JAAYSP010000232.1 GCA_012518355.1 candidate division WS1 bacterium
CCGTAGAGTATGCGCATGCTTGCGGCGACCTGCTCACCTGCGACTTCGGCCACTGTGGCGCGGATGAGGCCACACACACGGTTGGCTTCATCGGCCTCGCACACCTCACCGGTGCCGATGGCCCACACCGGCTCGTAGGCGATGGTGGTGGCTGCCAGCTGCTCAGGGCTGCAGCCGTCGAGCATGGCTCGTACCTGGTTGGCGACGACCACATCGGTCATGCCCTGTTCGCGTTCCGACAGAAGCTCTCCGCAGCAGGCGATAGGCTTGAGGCCTGCATCAGCAGCGGCCTTCAGCTTGCGGTTCACGGTGGCGTCGTTATCGCCGAACACAGACTGCATCTCGTCAGTGAAGTCGTCTGTGACCGCACCGAAGCGTCCCCGCCTCTCGGAGTGGCCGACGATGACGAAGCTGCAGCCGCATGACAGTAGCATGTCGGCTGAAATCTCACCGGTGAAAGCGCCCGAGGGTTCCCAGAAAAGGTTCTGTCCACCCAGAGCAATCGGCGTGTCTGCGATTGCCTGGCTGACTGCACTAAGTGCGGTGAACGGCGGGCATATCACGGCCTCGCAGGCAGCACCGTCGCAAGCGCATTTCGCTATGCCTTCTGCGAGAGCCACAGCAGCAGAGTTGTCACAGTTCATCTTCCAGTTTCCGGCCATAATCGGGGTTCTCATCAGATATCTCCCTCAGAGCGTGCACATGCACGCCGTGGCGGCGCGCATGGCTGGCATTATTTGTCGTCAAGTGCTTCCACGGCGGACAGAGTGCCATCCTCGAGATACTCTAGAGATGCACCTCCGCCGGTGGATATATGATCTATGGCGTCGGCCACGCCCATCTGAGTGACCGCCGCAACCGAGTCGCCGCCACCGACTACGTTGAAGCCCGGGCAGTCGCCCATGGCGCGGGCCACAGCCAGAGTGCCTTCATCGAACGGTTTGTCTTCAAACTTGCCCATCGGACCGTTCCAGAAGACGTTGTCGGCCTTGAGAATTAGGTCGGCGTACATCTCGCGAGTGCGGTCGCCGATGTCGAGGGCGTCCCAGCCGGGCTCGATAGCGTCGACTGTAGTGTATTTCACGCCCTGGTCGCCAGCGACGTTTCTCATGTAGGCGTCCACAGGTACCATCAGCTTGTCGATATACGGGCTCATCTTCGCGTCCACTTCCCGGGCGGCCTTGACACTGGCAGGCTGACATAGCGACATACCTACCTCGTAACCGCGAGCCTTGAGAAACGCCCATGTCATGGCCCCGCCGATAAGCATCTTCTCGCACTTGGGAAGTAGCGACTCGATGACACCTATCTTATCTTCTACCTTCGCGCCGCCCAGTACCACGATGAAGCCTTTTTCGGGTGCGTTGAGAATTCTACTCAGGCTGCGGATTTCCAATTCGACCAGAAAACCGGCTACACAGGGGCTCAGATACTTCGTGACACCGTATGTGGAGCCATGGTTGCGGTGGCAGGCACCGAAGGCATCGTTGACGAAGAAGTCTGCCGGTGCAGCCAGCTTTTTGCCAAACTCGATGATCGTGGCTTCGTCCTTGGCCTCTTCATCAGCGTAAAAGCGAGTGTTTTCCAGCAAGCTTAGATCGCCGGGCTGCATCTGAGCAACCGCCTGTTCTACCTGCGGGCCTATGCAGTCTTCGACAAATCGTACTTGCCTGCCCGTCAACTCGGCAAGGCGTTCCGCACACGGGCGCAGGCTCATCTCCGGCACTACCTGCCCTCTGGGCCTGCTCAGGTGTGAGCACAGTATCACCCGGCATTTCTGCTCGATGAGATACTCGATAGTGGGGATAGCGGCGCGGATACGAGTATCATCGGTGATAGAGCCGCCGTTGAGCGGGACATTGAAGTCAACTCGAACCAGCGCAGTCTTTTCAGCGATGTTGCGGTCTGTAATCACTGCTTTGCGCATTATCGGTTACCTGCCAATCTGGTATGTGTCGTGTGGCAAAACGCCAATATCGGGGCGGAGCAAGCCATCGTCCGCCCCGATAATTGTCATGCGCCAGTCAGTCACCGTCGTTTTATGGCATGTCGGTCAGCAGCATCATGCAG
>JAAYSP010000044.1 GCA_012518355.1 candidate division WS1 bacterium
CCGCTTTACTGTGGAGCGGTCAGGCAACTCATGGGGGGTGTCCATGTGGCCGCACGGTCCAGCAGTGAGCAACCTCTATTGACAGCAGCAAGCTACTGCCTACTCCAGTATGAGTCTACCAACAGTGACATGGAAAGTGCAAGAGATATTTCAGCGGACGGTGTAGATTACAGTCACGGCACCATGTAGTTTGTGCCAGCTGGTCAGGCACTTGCACCCATTTGCTGCATGGGGTACTATCTATTTGTCTAGTATACAAATGATAGTCGTGCCTGCCCGTAAGAGGTTACAGATGAAGTTGTTTGACTGCCATTGCCACACTGACCGTTCGGCCTGCGGTAGAGTGCCTCTCGAATGGTATCACCAAATCGCCACTGAAGCGCCCTGCTCCTTCGCCATCACCGATCACAGCGCCCACATTTACTACCCCCCTGAAGACAAATGGGCCTTTTGGACCGACCGCGGACAGGAAGCGTATGAACGCTACAAGCAGTGGGGAGACCGGCAGCTTGAGCAGTATATCGCTGATGTGCGCGCTGCTCAACGCGGCAGCATGTATCTTGGCCTCGAGCTTGATATTTTCCTCGACGGTACCCCAGTCTGTGATGAGCGATATCTGAGCGAGTTCGACGTGCTGCTGGGGGCGCCCCACACCTTCCCGGCAGTGGAAAACGAAGCGCCTGTTGAGCAAGTCGAGGCTGAATTCAAGCAGATCATCAGGGGATTGCTGGCACTGGAAGTGCATGTAGTGGTGCATCCGTTCCGTGTCCTGGTGCAGAAGGGATACACGGTCAGCGAAAGCTTGATTGAGTGGACGGTGGACATTTGTGGCGAGCATGGTGTGGCGCTGGAGATCAACTCAGGCTACAAATGCTACGATGAAGACATAGTCATGGCTGACCTGGCCATTGCACGGGGCGTGACACTGGCCCTGGGGACCGACACTCATGGCACGGACAGATTTGGCATCTTCACTTATCATTATGAGATTGCTGACAGGGTTGGCATACCCGCTGAAAAGTTGTACTGGCAACCGCAAGTGGTTGTTGCTCAGGCCGCTCAGTGATCGTGGGAGCACCTGAGCTCTCCTTGCGTGTTATACGTACAAGACTATCGTTGCACCCGCTGTGAAGAGGTAACTGATGAAGCCCTTTGACTGTCATTGTCACACCGAACGTTCTGCCTGCGCCGAAGATGTGTCCTTAGAGTGGTACCGCGAAATCGCTGCTGACGCCCCGTGCTCTTTTGCCATCACTGATCACAGTGCCCACATCTACTTCCCCCCTGATGAGAAATGGGTCTTCTGGTCTGAACAGGGACGAGAGGCCTATGAGCACCACCGACAGTGGGGCGATGAGCAGATGGAGCAGTATATCGCTGATGTACGTGCCGCTCAGCATGGCGGTATGTATCTGGGCATCGAGCTTGACATTTTCCTCGACGGTACGCCGGTCTGCAGTGAGCGCTATCTGGATGAGTTCGACATGCTGCTGGGGGCGCCGCACACTTTCCCGGCGGTGCAGACTGAGTCACCTCCCGAGCAAGTCGAAGCCGAATATAAGCAGATCGTCAGGGGCCTGGTGGCATTGGACGTGCATGTGCTGGCTCACCCATTCCGCATTCTGGTGCAGAAAAAGCACCCGATCAGTGAGGATCTGATCAAGTGGACGGTAGACATCTGTGGCGAGCATGATGTGGCCCTGGAGATCAACTCGCATTACGTATGCCATGATGAGGACCTCGCTATGGCACGGATAGCGGTAGCCCAGGGTGCGATGCTGGCCATCGGAACAGACAGTCACCGCAAGAACGAATTTGGTGTCTTCACCTACCATCACGAGATTGCTGATGCGGTTGGCGTGCCGGCTGAGCAGCTGTACTGGCAACCGCAAGATGTGACTATACAGGCCGCCAGGTGACGCCATCTGGCGGCTCGCGAAAGAGGGGACAGTAGTGAGCGGATCTAGGGCGAGTGACGGGCAAACAGATACCCATCCGGTGATGGCCGCTGCACTGGAGCTTCGACCCAGGCTGGTGCAGTGGCGGCGTCATCTTCATCAGTACCCTGAACCGAGCATGGAGGAGTACGAGACTGCGGCTTATGTGGTCGAGCAGCTTCAGAAGATGGGGCTGGATGAGATCAAAACCGGCGTCGGGAAGACCGGTGTGACGTGTCTTATCCGGGGTGCAGAAGGCCACAAGACTGTGGGCCTGCGCGCCGATATGGACGCTCTGGATTTGGAGGAGAAAACTGGTGCCGAGTATGCGTCGAAAAAACCGGGTCTGATGCATGCCTGCGGTCATGATGCTCATGTGGCGTGTCTGCTGGGAGCCGCGAGCATCCTCGCCGATATGCGTGAGCAGATGTCGGGCAACGTCAAGCTGATCTTCCAGCCCGGTGAGGAGGGCTTCCACGGTGCGCTGCAGATGATCCGTGACGGCTGCCTGGAGTCGCCGAAGGTATCAGCTGTCTTTGGCCTCCACGTGAGTGTGGGTATGCCGTCTGCAACCATAGGCATCCGCCGGGGTACCAGTCATGCGCAAACCGACGATGTGGAGATCACAGTCCACGGCAAGAGCGCTCACGCGGCTTCGCCTCATGGGGGAGTGGACGCCATATCGGTTGCTGCCCAGGTCCTGATCGCCGTCCAGCAGTTCATCGCCCGCCACACTCACAATCTGCACCAGCGGTTGGTGACTTTCGGCATGATCGAAGGCGGCACCCGCAGAAACATACTGGCTAACAGTGTGACCCTCAGAGGTACCATGCGAAATCTGAACCTCGAGACCCGTGAAACTCTGCTCAAGTTCCTGCAAAAAGACCTGCGCAAGATAGCAGGAGCTATGGGAGCTCGATTGACGGTTCGCATCACTGAAGGCTATCCGCCTCTGGTAAATGACGACAGGATGGTGGATATCGCAGAGCAAGCCGCGCGTACCGTACTGGGGGACGAGCGCGTCAGGCCCGTTTTAGACCCCGGGCTGGGCGGTGAGGACTTCTCATATTTCGGCACCGAAGGCAAGCTGCCGATTGCCTTTGTGCGCCTTGGCATCGGGGACGAAAGCGAAGGCGTGGAGGCACCTGTGCACACTCAGACATTTGATTTTGACGATGGCAAGGCTCTGCCGACTGGTGCTGCGTTCATGGCCCAAGTTGCCTTGCAGGCACTCGGTGCATGCAAGTGAGCTGATGATGGCGGTACGATTTCCACTAGCCCGGTGTCTGTCTTGTGACCGATACACATAACTACCTGACGCAAAAGCTCGCCCCGGACAGTTGAAGAGATCTGTCCGGGGCGAATTCGCATCTGCATGTCCGCACATCTGCACGTCAGTCAGATGTGCGTTCGGCGCTCTATGGCCGCTTGTAACGGATCGAAGAGGGTATCATGACCTCATCGCCCGGGCCGTACTCCATGATATAAGCACGGATGACCCCATCGCCATCTGCATCTGGCCACTGCTCTGTTGTGAAGTCGCGGTCAGCAATCAACGCGCCACGACCCCAGCTATCCAGTTGGGCTATCGGCTGGTAGGCTTCGCTTACCAGGTGCATCCCCGGTTCGATGAAGTAGAAGATAGTCGGAGTTACAAGTGTGCGCTCCTCAGGCTTGATCTGTTTCACATAGGCGCGGCTTCGCATCGGTTCCTGGTCGCCAAACAGCAGCTTCCTGGCCCCGTCCGTACCCATGACCTCGAAAGCGCCGCTGTAGCCTCCAGTGTTGATAGTGACCGTCATCCCGTCAATCATCCGCCCGGTCAGCACTGGATCGGCCAGAGTGATGGAGTTTTCGTCATAGTCGCAGGATGCGATAGTCGCTTTTGCAGGCCCGTCGCCGCTCAGCGACCAGGCACCGCGCGCCAGCAGTGTGGCGTTGTACAGATAGGCCTGCTCCACTTCTCCTGCCTGATCCAGCCCCAGGAAGCCAACCTGTCCGGCAAAACGGATACCGTCTTCTATCTCGGTCGCCTCCACAGGAGTTGGAGAGTTGAAGTAGTAGTGGATATGGCCCGAGGCCAGTTCGATGCGCAAAGCCACCAGTTGGTCGTGCGAGGTAGCAAGTGGCGTCACCGAGGTGATCAGCCCTTCGTTGGCTCCCGGTTCGAAGACAGTCGTGAAGGTGCTTCTGAGGTTATCGCCGGCGCGTCGGCGCACCAGAAACTTCACGCTTTCGGGGCTGCCCTTCTGATTTTGTTGTGGTTTGCCATCACAGGCGAAGATCTGCTCATCCTCACCTATCAGGAAGGCCTTGAGGAAGGCGCCTTCCTTCGCCCGAACTGTGGAGACAGCGCGCTCACCACTGGTGATGAGGTTCCACCGGGCGGTTGCATCAGGCTTGATCGGCGCTTCCTGGACGTTGTAGAGAAACTGGAAGCCGCTGCCGCGATAGGTGAAGTAGTTGGTGCTTCCGTAAGGTGCCGCTGCCAGTTTTTCGTCATCATAGTAGTAGCCGTATTCGACTTCTGGGCCGGCCAGGGTCCCCTCTCGTGGCGTTGACAGGTCAAGGTTGGACTCGAAGTCGGCGTGAGTTCCGTGCACCAGCCAGTCGTGCTGCCTGCCTCCGTCCACCCGGAAGACATCCACCACGTAGGCCTGCCCGGGAGCGACGTCTATCATCGCGACTGAGCGGCGATACTGACTGCACTGGGGATATACGCCATCGTTTTGTGCTTCGACATACTGGCATACAGGCCCACTATCATATGCCTCACAGCGGCCTCGGGTGGTCTCCTGGCAGGTCCCATCAACTATGACCGTGTTATGTGACACGGTGTGGGCAAAAAAACCGGCTCGTCGCGGATCGTTGGAGTTGGCAGTCTCCGGATAGCCGAAATCAGGCAAAAGCGACGCACCATTGGCGTACAGGTCCAGGTGCATCTTGTCGCGATGCGAGTGGCCGACAAAATAGCCATAGAACAGACTGGCGGCAATCGGCTCTTCCAGATTGCTATTCTGCAGGATAGCCAGGCCGTATCCAGCCAGATGGCTGCTGTCATATCCCGGCTCGGTCTCGATGGTTGCCGCCGCCTGCTTGAGTTCCTCAGTGATCGGCGCGGCGAATATGTCCTGTCCAGCGTCTGCATTTAGCTCCAGAAGTATCCTGGCATATAGAGGATCCTTGTACATCCGATAGGCAGACAGCATCGCCTCTTCACGCCACAGCCTGCCACGGTTTGATATGTTGCCCGAATCGCCAAGAGACGGTGTGAACTGGCCTGCGACGATGATGTCTGTGACCCAATCGTACAGCTTCTTGAAGCGGGGCACCTCGGTTACGTCCACACCGTTGGCTCTCAACAGTTCGGCGATGGCGGTCAGGTTGCTGACCCAACCCAGGTTGTAGCTCGGCGATTCGAATGGGACCCCATCCCGTAGGACTAGATTGCTCAGTGCGTCATACAGGGGCATCATGGTATAGACGTTGTATTCCTCGTTGTCGAGTATCCACTCGATCATTTCCTGGCTACTCGGCGTGCCGGGTTTGCCCTGCAGGTCCGCCGCTATCTGTAGCAGACCCATCTGGTGCATGCCATAATTGCCGGCGATGTAACCGGTTTCGTTCACCACCTCGGAGGCCATGGATCGCAAGAGCTGCTCCTCGATTAGCTCGCGAACCTGGGCTGTGGAGCGCCCCGTAAGCTGCTCCAGTTCAGGGTCAGGGGTCGTCAACGCCGATGCGATGGCACCATACGCTGTCGCGCAGTCGGTCATCGTGAAGGTCTCCCAGGTGTGGTACAGCAGGCGACCGTGGTAGTTGGGATTGATTTCGAGGCCGTTACGTGACTGCCTGGCGTAATCGTAGTCCGGGTAGTACTCTGCCAATTGCCACAGCAACACGGCGCACTTGTGGGCATAGCGTGGATCGCCGGTATACAGGTACGCATCCCGCAAGTGCTGTATGGCCGGTCGCAGGCGGCGATTGACCATCCAGTGGTTGTACCATGCCACGAACCAGTACTTCTGTTCCTCACCATACTCAGGTGAAACCCAGCCCCACCCATCATCGGCATGGTCGCCGGTCAATAGTGAGCGATCCTGGAAGCCCGAGTCGACGAACGCCTGGTAGTCGTTGCTGGGATAGATCTTGCCACAGCTTGGGCACTCGAGCTTGTAGGGCTCTTCTTCGGTGATTATCCACGGGTAGTTGCCGAACTTGCGCGCCTCCAGCCCGCAGTTGGGGCATGCAGTTTCATGCACGTAGGCTGATCGGGGGATGCGCGGGTCAGGCACCCATTTAGCAATCTCCTCATCGGGGATTTCCAGATAGCGAGCTGCGTTGGTGATTGCCTCATCGCGGATTTTCTGCGCCCAGTCGTACTTCGCTATGTTGTCGGCCATGTTCTGAAGCATTTCCTGTGTGTACAAGTTGCTCTCCGATCTGGCGATATTTGGTATGCAGATTAGCAGTGATACAGCGATAATCAGATATGATTTCGTCAAATTCACGGTCCCGCCTCCAGTGTTTTTGATTGAGGCAACAGCATGTACAATTCAGGGCATATGGGGCCCAGTGGAGATTTCACCCCCGGCTGTGAAAACCCTCTTGTCACACAACCTGGCACTGCCTTTCCCGTTGATCTGGGTGTGTGAGCTATATGCTATGCGCCTCTGCCAGTTGGTGGGATTTGTCCGGGGGCAAAGCTGTTGATGCAGTGCACACCGTTGGGGCGCTCGATCGTGCAGCTCTAGCGCCGTTTGTAGCGAACTGAAGAGGGTACCGTGACCTCATCGCCGGGGCCGTACTCCATGATGTACGCGCGGATAGTCCCATCGCCATCTGCATCCAGCCACTGCTCTGCCGTGAAGTCGCGGTCGGCAATCAGCGCGCCACGACCCCAGCTATCCAGTTGGGCTATCGGCTGGTAGGCTTCGCTGACCAGGTGCATCCCCGGTTCGATGAAGTAGAAGATAGTCGGAGTGACAAGCGTGCGCTCCTCAGGTTTGATCTGTTTCACATAGGCGCGGCTTCGGATGGGCTCCTGGTCGCCAAACAGGAGCTTGCGCTCTCCATCGGTGCCGGTTACCTCAAACGCGCCGCCATACCCGCCGGTGTTGATGATGACCGTCATGCGGTCAATCTCCCGACCGGCCAGAGGCGGATCAGCCAGAGTGATCGAGTTTTCGACATAGTCACAGGAGGCGATAGTGGTTTTCGCTGGCCCTTCATCGGTGAGTGACCAATCGCCACGAGACAGGAGTGTGGCGTTGTACATATATGCCTGCTCCACTTCTCCTGTCGGGTCCAGATCCAGGAAGCCAACCTGTCCGGCAAAATGGATGCCGTCTTCTATCTCGGTCTCCTCTACCGCTGTCGGAGAGTTGAAATAGTAGTGGATGTGGCCCGAGCTCAGCTCGATACGCAAAGCAACCAGTTGGTCATGTGGAGTGGCAAGTGGAGTTACCGAATCGATTAGGCCTTCCTCGGCTCCGGGTTCGAAAACGGTGGTGAAGATGCTTTTTAGGTCGTCTCCTGCACGGCGGCGCACCAGAAATTTCACGCTCTCAGGAGTGCCACTTTGGTTTTGCTGTGGCTTGCCGTCGCAGACGAAGATCCGCTCATCTTCGCCTATCAGGAACGCCTTGAGGAAGGCGCCTTCGTTGGCCCTGACCAGGGGGACAGCGCGTTCACCGCTGGTGATGAGGTTCCACTGTGCGACTGCATTCGGCTTGATCGGCGCCTCCTGGACGTTGTAGAGAAACTGAAAGCCGCTGCCACGATAAGTAGTGTAGACTATGTTCCCATAGGGGACTGCTCCCATCTTTTCGTCATCGTAGAAATACCCATACTCGACTTCTGGGCCAGCCAGCGTCCCCTCTCGCGGCGCGGACAGGTTAAGATTGGACTCGAAGTCAGCGTGGGTGCCGTGCACCAGCCAGTCGTGCTGCTCACCTCCGTCTACGCGGAAGATATCCACGACGTAGGCCTGTGCGGAGGTTGCGTTTACCATAGCAACTGAGCGGCGATACTGGCTACACTGGGGATATACGCCATCGTTTTGCGCTTCGACATACTGGCATATTGTCCCACTATCGTATGCCTCGCAGCGTCCCCGTGTGGCCTCCTGCGAGCTCTGATCAACCATGACCGTGTTGTGTGAGATGGTATGGGCAAAAAAGCCGAAACGCCGCGGATCTGTGGCGTTAGCAGTCTCCGGATAACCGAAATCGGGCATCAGTGAGGCATCCTGTGCGAACAGGTCCAGGTGCATTTTGTCCCGATGCGAGTGGCCGACAAAAAGTCCATAAAACAGGCTGGCGGCAACCGGTTCTTCAGGGTTGCTGTTTTGCAGGATGGCCAGACCGTATCCGCTCAGATGCTTGCTGTCGAAACCTGGTGCAGCCTCCACGGTTTCAGCAGCCTGCTCGAGCTCATCAGTGATCGGGGCGGCAAATATGTTCTGAGGAAGGTTAGGGCTCACATCTAGCAGCGCCCTGGCATACAAGGGATCTCTGTACATCCGATAAGCCGACAGAAAAGTACTCGCAGGCCATAGTCTGTTTCGATGGGACATGTTATCGGAGTCGCCGAGCGCCGGAGTAAACTGGCCCGCGGCGACAATGTCTATCAGCCAATCGTACAGCTTTTTGAAACGCGGCACCTCGGTTACATCTATACCATTAGCTTGCAGCAGCTCGGCGATGGTGGTCAGGTTGTTGACCCAGCCCATATTGTAGCCCGGCGACTCAAACGGGACACCATCACGCAGCACCAGATTTGCAAGTGCATCGTGCAGCGGCATCATCGTGTATATGTTGTATTCCTTGTTATTCAGAATCCAGTCTAGCATTTCCTCGCTGCTGGGCGTGCCCGGCTTATCTTTTAGGGTAGCCGCTACCTGCAACAGGCCTCTCTGATGTGACCCGTAGTTGCCAGCTATGTAGCGTGTTTCGTTGACCACCTCGTAAGCCATCGACCGTAGGAGTTGCTCCTCTATCAAGTCGCGCACCTGGTCGGTGGAGCGCCCTGAGAGCTGTTCCAGCTCGGGATCAGGCTTTGTAAACGCAGGTGCGATGGCGCCATACGCGGTAGCGCAAATGGTCATGGTGCCAGTTTCCCAGGTGTGATTCAACAGGCGGCCTTGGTAGCCTGGATTGATTTCAGTACCGTTGCGCGATTGGTTGACATAATCGTAACGGGGGTAGTACTCGGCCAGTTGCCACAGTAGTACCGCACATTTGTGGGCATAACGTGCGTCGCTGGTATACAGGTACGCATCCCGCAAATACTGTATAGCCGGCAGGAGGCGACGGCGGGCCATCCAGTGGTTGTACCAGGCAACGAACCAATACTTACGCGCCTCGCCGTACTCAGGTGAAGTCCAGCCCCAGCCGTCATCAGGATAGTCTCCGATCAGAAGCGATCGATCCTGGAAGCCTGAGTCGATGAACGCTTGATAGTCGTTGCTCGGATACACGCTGCCACAGCTGGGACACTCGACCTTATAGGGCAGATCTTCGCTGATAATCCAGGCATAGTTGCCATATTTGCGCATTGCCAGTCCGCAATTGGGGCAGCCGCTTTCGTGTACGTAAACAGCTCGTGGTATGCGCGGATCAGGCACCCATTTGGCAAGCTCCTCATCGGGGACTTCTAGATAGCGTGCTGCCTTAGCTACCGCCGAGGCACGGATTTGGCGCGCCCAGGCATGGTTGGCGATGTTCTCGGCCATGTTTGCCAGCATCTCAGTTGTATACAGTTTGTTTTCCGCACTGGCAGTTGCGGATAGACAGGCAAGCAGTGGTACAGTGATAATCAGGTATGATCTGATCAAACTCACGGTGCCGTCTCCGGTGTGTTTCTTAGTGGTGATATCATGTACAATTGGAGGGTACGCATATAGCTAGAGATTTCACCACTTCCGTTGAAAATCCTTGTGTAGTGGGTGAGCTTAGTGAGAATTGACGGATCGCAGGGTGAGGGCGGCGGGCAGATAGTCCGCACCAGCCTTTCGCTGGCAGCACTCACCGGTCAGGAAATCGAGCTGGAGCATATCCGTGCAGGTCGGCCCAGACCCGGGCTGGCTGCCCAGCATGTCACCTGCTGTCAGGCTGTGGCACAGATCTGCCAGGGCAAGCTTGAGCACGCTGAGCTGGGCTCGCAGACTGTGCGGCTAACACCTGGCCGAGTGACAGGCGGTGAGTACGAATTCGACGTGGCTGCAGTACGTCCGAGTGCAGGTTCGGCATGTCTCGTGCTGCAGAGCGTGCTGCCACCGTTGGCATTTGCGCCCAGGCCTTCGACGGTGCGCATCTATGGTGGCACCGACGTTCCGTGGAGCCCGGTATTCGCATATCTGAAGCATACATTCGCGCCGGCTCTTGCCCGTTTCGGTATAGGTCTGGAGCTGTCGCGAAGTCGCGGCGGCTTCTACCCGGCAGGCGGCGGCTGCATCACAGCGCATGTGCGTCCATGTACGAAAGCGGCAGCAGTAGACTTGAGAAGCCGCGGCGAGCTACTCGGTGCAACTGTGATCAGTACTGTGACCGACGGGCTGCCTCGTCGCATCCTACAGCGGCAGACATCTGCGGCCAGCCATGCCCTGAAAGCCGCAGGAATTGAGACGCAAGTGGAGGAACACTACATCAGTTCACACTCGCCCGGAACCTCGTGTGTTATAAGCCTGAATTATGGCCACGGGCATGGCGGCTTCACGACTCTGGGGAAGCGTGGGAAGCCGGCTGAGAGAGTAGGGCAGGAAGCCGCACAGGAAGCGGTGCAATTCGCAGCATCAGACGCCACCGTAGATCAGCATCTGGCCGACCAGTTGCTGCTGTACATGGCGCTGGCCGAGGGCCGGTCTGAGTTGAGGGCAGAGTGTGTGACCGAGCACTTGCGAACACATGCGGCAGTGGCATGTCAGATGACCGATGCGCAAGTGGAGCTGCAGGAAAATGGCATGCTAACCGTGACAGGGGTTGGCGTGAGTGCAGGTGTGTGAGTTACGCCACTCCTGCGGTCGCAAAAGCTTACCGGATGCGGCCGTAGCACAGGCGTGTGAGCATACTGACGGAGGTGATGAGATATGTACGCAGATGATGAGAGGAAGTCTGAGGTGCAGTCTGAGGATGATGTGCAGGAGCAATCTGAGCCCGAGGTGCCAAAAGAGGAAGCCACAGAAGTAGATGGGTCATCGGCTTCTGAAACGCCGACAGATGGGCAGGAGGCTGCGGAGCAGGAGCCAGAGGTGGACACTCAGGATATGTCATCCGATGAGCAAGAACCGGCGCCTGCTGCGGAAGCCGATGCGTCGGATGTGGAGACTGAGCCAGCGCTGGATGTGGACGTATACGGACTGCTGCGGCTTTTCGTCAGCATGATGGCCGAGCAGGCGTGGATCCATCTGGGATTGCAGACCGCTCCTGGCAAGACGGAGACCGAAGCCCGGCTGCCTGAAGCGCGCGTAGCCATAGACACACTGCAGTTCCTGCGCCGGCAACTGGAACAGAGCCTGGAAGACAGCGAGAAGCGAGAGCTGGATCGCATGATCTCTACCCTGCAGGTCAACTACATACAGCGCACCTGAGAAAGTGAGTCCGACATGGAACCGACCACACTGGCCACTGCAAGCAGGGCCGGACTTGTAGAGAAAACCTACTACGGCGACGCCGTGGTCACTGATCGGGCAGGCAAGCTTATCGCATCTGCGGGCGATCCGCGGCGCCTGGCCTACATGCGGTCGGCTAGCAAACCGCTTCAGGCACTACTGGTGGTGCTGACAGGTGCCGCAGACCGGTTCGAGCTGTCTGATCGCGAGCTGGCGATATGCTGCGCCTCTCACTGCGGCTCAGCCGAGCATGTCGCGACGGTGCGCAGCATTCTGGGCAAACTGGGTCTGTCGGATGAGGACCTGGAGTGCGGCTGGCACTGGCCAGGTGATGTGGAGGAGCGAAATCGGCTGATTAGGGCCGGCGAGCAGCCCGGTACCCCACACAGCAACTGTTCAGGCAAGCACTGCGGCATGCTGGCCTCTGCACTGGCGATGGGTGAGCCGACACGGGGCTACTCACGACTGGAGCACCCGGTCCAGCAGGCCACGCTGAAGATCATCGCAGACATGTGCGTGCTGCCTGAGGACCAAATCCATATCGGAATTGACGGCTGTGGGGTGCCGACTTTCGGCATGCCACTGGCGCCGATGGCCAGATCGTATGCGCGCCTGACCATGCCCGAGGCACTGAACTCCGAGTTGGCCGCCGCCTGCCACCGCATTTGCGCCGCGATGGCCGCTGCGCCTGTGATGATCTCAGGCAAGGGTAGCTTCAACACCAGGCTGCTCGAGGTCGCTGGCCATACGGTGACCTGCAAGGGTGGGGCGGAGGGGCTGTTTCTGTTGGGGATCAGAGACCGCGATTTGGGTATAGCGATAAAGGATGCAGGCGGAAATCTGCAACCGGCAGCGACGCTGGCGGCGCTGAGACAACTCGAAGGGCTCAGCGCCGAGCAGATAGAGCAGTTGGCGGATTTCGTACAGCCGCAGCTTCGAAATCATCGAGAGGAACTGGTGGGGCAGGTCGAAGCCCAACTGGAACTGGATTTCCATGGGCAGTGAGCAGGCCGAGCAGCGATATGGCAGGGTGAGCAACACTGTACTGATCCTCACCGTGCTGGTGATGCTGGTCATCGTAGCGGCGATTGCTGTTTTACCGATGCGCGATACCATGAGCCGTGACTTCGATGGCGACGGCTCTCGGGGTAGCACTGCAGGGGAAGCAGGCTCTCCGTTGCCGCTGCCGGAGGAAACGCAGCCGGCACCACTGCCGCCGCCATGATGTGGCGATGCGCCAATCCAGTTGCCGACATGGCCTGCTTTTGTTTTTGGTCGTGAAGGCATTTTGCCCTCCCATAGGAGAGCGACGTAGTTGACACTCATAGTCGGGCAGGTCGAAGCCCAGCTGGAGCTGGATTTCCATGGGCAGTGAGCAGGCTGAGCAGCGATACGGCAGGGTGAGCAACACTGTACTGATCCTCACCGTGTTGGTGATGCTGGTCATCGTAGTGGCGATTGCTGTTTTACCGATGCGCGATCTCATGAGCCGTGATTTTGATGGCGACGGCTCTCGGGGCAGTACTGCAGGGGAAGCAGGCTCTCCGTTGCCGCTGCTGGAGGAAACGCAGCCGGCACCACTGCCGCCGCCATGATATGGCGATGCGCCAATCCAGTTGCCGACATGGCCTGCTTTTGTTTTTGGTCTGAAGGTATTCTGCCCTTCCGCATGAGAGAGGTAGTTGCCGCTCATAGTGGATCAGGGTCAGGTCGAAGCCCAACTGGAATTGATGCTCCATGAACGGTGAGCAAGCTGAGCAGCGATATGGCAGGGTGAGCAACACTGTACTGATCCTCACCGTGTTGGTGATGCTGGTTATCGTAGCGGCGATTGCTGTTTTACCGATGCGCGATACCATGAGCCGTGATTTCGATGGCGACGGCTCTCGGGGTAGCACTTCAGGGGAAGCAGGCTCTCCGTTGCCGCTGCCGGAGGAAACGCAGCCGGCACCACTGCCGCCGCCATGATATGGCGATGCGCCAATCCAGTTACCGACATGGTCTACTTTTGCTTTTGGTCTGAAGGCATTTTGCCCTCCCGTAGGAGAGTGACGCAGTTGACACTCATAGTCGGACAGATCGGCGCGGCCCCTCAGGTGGCTGACCACTTGAGAGCCTATGTGGATAGCCCGTATGTGGACTCTGTGGTGCTGGCTGATGCTGATGAGCAGGCCAGGGATAGACTGTACGCTCGCTTCGGCATCATCAAGCAGGTGCATGATGATCCGCAGGCAGTGCTGGATGACCCTGATGTGTCGGTGGTGGACATCTATACACCCACTGCGGCCTGCAGCTCTCTGGCAGTTGCTGCTCTGGAGGCTGGCAAGCACGTCATCTGCGCCGCTCCGCCTGCCAGATCAGCTGCCGAGTGGGAGCGCATGATTGCTACCGCAAACCGCGTGGACAGGCGACTTCTGATTGCCATCCCGGAGTGTATAGTGCCTGCCAATCAGAAGGCAGAGCAGATACTGGCGGACGGTGAGTTGGGCAGGGTTATGGTAGCTACTGCGCTGGTGGTCAGCGGCTCTTCGCAGGATGGCCCTGCTCCGCTGGTCACCGATTCCGATAGACTGTTGTACGGTTGCATCGCTGTGTTGGAGCGGTGGCTGGGACCGACTGCCATGGTGAGCGTGACTGTTGCCGATGATGCAGATAGCGATCGGGGCTCTGCTCTACAGACGGCCCTAGTGAACCTGCAGATGACTGCCGGGGCAGTCGCGCAGGTTGCCGTCTCGATAGGAAGTGAAGAGGCGCGGGCTACGGCAGAGCGGCGCATCGTCGGCACTACGGGGCAACTGCTGATACGCGACGACTCTGAGGACGAGATACCGATTATCGGTATGCAAGGCCGTGCGTTCTATCCGATAGCAGTGCACAACCCGCCCTTCATCATGCAGTACGCGACTGCGCAGTTGCTGTCTCGTTTTATCGAGTGCATGGTAACGCAAAGCGAGCCGCCGGTGACCCTCGAGCAGGCGGGCTCTGCTCTGGCAACCCTGTTGGCCATAGACGAAAGCCGTCGCAGTGGGCAGTCCGTACGGCTCACTTAGCGGCGTGGGCGGATGGTGTGGATCACAAATGTGACTGGCAGGGCGACCGCAGCAGTGGCCAGCATCAGCACCAGTGCCAGCCCCCATACCGCCGATAGCCTGTGAGCCTGTAACAGCAGCCAGTCATCGCCCGCTCTGAGCATCGGACCGAGTCCGGTGAGCTGCTGCACCGCGATCAGAGCTACCAGGATACCGACTGCCAGCCCAAGCAGTGCCGGGACAGCGTATCTGAGGTCGGTTTGGCTCGGCGAGACTTCTGCTCCGATGGTTGCTGCCAGGTAGAGGAAGGCATATGTCTGCCAGCGGTGCCAATCCAGGCTCTTCAGCAGCAGTAGGATTTGGCCCTGTGCAGCGCGAAGCATACAAACGTTTTCACCGGAAGCGCCTGGCGCGGCAGAATTGTGGTCCATGATACCCAACCAGTGGCCGACCGCGACCAGTGCCACGCTGCCTACCAGCAGTGGCATCAGGGCAGCCGCACCGTCTGCCAGCCATGGCAGGGTGACCGGTGCCCACGGTTTGCCCCGCACGCATACGCCGGACTGGCGGGGGTCCAGCACGCAGGGGACCATGTGCCGCACTCGATAGCCCAGAAGCAGATAGCCGAGTGCGTGACTGGCCTCATGTAGCAGGTTGCCCGGAAGCCGCAGCAAGGTGACCAGCCCGCCGCCATTGCGGTCGGCGAACGCGCAGACCATGCCACGGAAGAGCATACGGGAGACCAGCATGAGCAGCAAAGCCTGCACCAACAGCGCAGGCACGTGTTGCGCAGCAGAAGGTAGTGCCATTTCGGTCAGATTATAGCAGAAACTATGCGCTTGCCCAATCTCGCACAGAATCACTGAGCCAGAGCTCTGCAATTCCAGCAGGCATGGCAAGCGTACGGGAGTGAAATCGCATGAAAGTGACGGTAGTAGGTGCTGGCAACGTAGGGGCCACTTGCGCCCAGAGAATAGCTGAAGCAGACCTGGCGGATGTATATCTGGTGGACGTGGTAGAGGGGCTGGCCCGTGGGAAGGCGTTGGACCTCGCACAGGCAGCCCCTATCGTCGATCACAGCCGGAGCATCGAAGGCAGCGAAGACTGGGCCGGTGCGGCAGGATCTGATATCATCGTCCTCACTGCTGGCAAGCCACGCACCCCCGGCATGTCGCGTGACGATCTACTGCAAGTCAACGCTGCCATCACCAGCAGCGTAGTGGAGAGCCTCATGCCCGCGGCTCCCGATGCGTTGCTGCTGATGGTAGCAAACCCCCTCGATGTGACTACCTATGTCGCCGCACAGGTATCCGGACTGCCCCGCGAGCGTGTCATCGGCATGGCGGGGGTACTCGACACCGCCCGCTTCCGCGCTTTCATCGCCATGGAGATCGGTTGCTGCCCATCAGAAGTGACCGCGATGGTGCTAGGCGGCCACGGTGACTCGATGGTGCCACTGCCCCGCCACAGTACGGTCTCCGGTATACCGATAACTCAGCTCATCTCCGAAGAGCGACTGGCGGCTATAGTGGAGCGGACGCGTCAGGGCGGCGGCGAAATAGTCAGCTATCTGAAGACAGGCAGCGCCTTCTATGCTCCGGCGGCTGCAGTCACTCAGATGGTGGGCGCCATTTTGCGCGACGAAAAGCGTATCCTGCCCACCTGTGTCCGTCTGCAGGGAGAGTACGGTATGGACGACGTGTTTCTCGGCGTGCCCGCCATGCTGGGGGCCGCAGGCATGGAGCAGGTTGTCGAGGTGGACCTGGACGACGAGGAGCGATCAGCGCTGGAGCTATCAGCCCAGCATGTGCGAGATACCGTTGACCAGTGGCGCAATCTACAGCAGGATGCATGAGCAAGAATTCCTGAGTATCCCCATGCCCCGGTAGGAACTCCAGGCTCTATGGCGAACAAGACTGGTGGGACGATCCGCCAGGCCATGCGCTTTCTGCTGAGTGGGGCATGGCTAGGCAGCACTATACTCCGAATCGAGAGCGGTTTGTATGAGGCAAATCGAATCACAGACGATCACCGATGCCATATATGAGATGGCACTCAGTGCCGGATACAGTCTTCCTGAGCCGGTGTTTGCAGCCCTGCAAGACGCCGTAGAGCGAGAGACAGGTCCGGCGCGGGTGGTGCTCGAGACGATCGTGGAGAACGCACAGGTGGCAGCCGAGACAAAGCTGGCTCTGTGCCAGGACTGTGGGATGGTGGTGATTTTCGCCGAGATAGGTCGCGACTGCCATCTGAACGGCGACCTGCAGCAGGCTGTAGACCAGGGTGTGGCCCGTGCGTACCGGGATGGCTATCTGCGCAAGTCGGTGCTGGCTGATCCGTTGCGACGCGACAGCAACACTGGCGACAACACGCCCGCGGTGGTGCATGTGAAGCTGGTAGAAGGCGACCGGATCAGCCTGCACCTGGCTCCTAAGGGCGGCGGAAGCGAGAACATGAGCGCGGTGGACATGCTGGTACCCGCGATGGGGCGGCAGGGAGTGATCGATCGCATCGTCGAGCAAGTGGTACGTGGAGGCGGCAAACCGTGCCCACCGCTGATCGTAGGAGTGGGGCTGGGAGGGACCATGGAGAAGGCGGCGCTGCTTTCCAAGTGGGCGCTGATGCGCACCATGGGAGAGGCCAGCCCTGACCCGGACACGGCCGCGCTAGAGCGCGACATACTCGAAGCGGTCAACGCCACAGGCATCGGCCCCATGGGACTGGGTGGGCGAACCACTGCGCTGGCCGTGCATGTAGAAAAGCACCCCTGTCACATCGCCAGTCTGCCGTTGGCGATAAACTTGCAGTGCCACTCTGCGCGCCACCAGCACGTGGTCATATAGGCATATAGGCGGTAGAGACATATAAGCGTAGAGGCAGCGTGTGAGGTGTGAGATGCATAGAACAGCGAAAGGCGAGAGTATGTCAGCGATAACGCTTACGACACCTCTGGAACGCGCCACACTGGCAGAGCTACGGGCTGGTGACGCAGTTCAGATTAGCGGTGTCATCTACACAGCCCGTGATGCGGCCCATATCCGCCTGATCGAGTTGCTCGATAGTGGCGGAGAGTTGCCGTTTGACCTGTCGGGGCAGGTGATCTACTACTGTGGCCCTGCACCCACTCCACCGGGCCAGGCCATCGGTTCCGCGGGCCCCACCACTTCGTACCGCATGGATCCGTTCGCTCCACGCCTGCACGCGTTAGGGTTGGCAGCTACCATAGGGAAAGGCGATCGCAGCCCGCAGGTGCGTGAAGCCTGCCGACAGCACGGGGCAATCTACCTGGTGGCGGTAGGCGGAGCTGGTGCGCTGCTGGCCCAGTCAGTGACAGCAGTGGAGATAGTCGCCTACCCGGAGCTTGGGCCGGAAGCCATACGGAGGCTGACTGTAGAGGCATTTCCTGCCATCGTTGCTTATGATACCCACGGCAATAGCGTGTTTCCGACCGATACCTGATGCACGTAAACCAGGCCTATTTGCGGAGAGTTTCCATGCTTCGGGAGCAGTTGGCGCATACCACTTATAGCATTGCTCAGATGACTATCGGGCTCGGATCGGTGGGCACGGCGGTGTCAGGGCGCCTGCTTCGGTGGTGTCTGAGGCTGCAGCCGGGGCATGCTCAGGCCCGGGCGTGGCTGACTTACCTGCATGCAGTACGTGCACTGCATGAGGGGCGTGCCGACGAGGCAGTCGAGTTGCTGACAGAGGCGGTCTCCCAGATGCCGGATAACAGCGCTGCACGTGCCTATCTGGGCATCGCTTACGCGCTCACCGGAGCATGTGAGGAAGCCATCTACAACCTGGAGCACGTACTCCGCGATAACTCCGCGTTGTCACGTCAGGGAGATCTGTGGGCCGCGCTGGTGTGGTCATACCTGCGCACTGGGAGGGTTCCCAAAGCCAGGGATGCCTGCTGCCGTAGCGTTGAACACCGGGTGCGCACGCCCAGGCTGCAGCTACTGACAGCCATGACGATCGGAGTGCAAACCGATGCGCTGCCTGGCGAGGCTATCGGCCAACTGCTGCAAGACGACCCCAGCGCTACGCCTATGATTCTCGAGTATGCCCAGTACTTGGCTTCACGTCACAAAAATGGATTGGCCCAACAGCTTATCGAGAGTCTACCATGCTGCGGCTGGGGTGCAGCCTATCGAGTAGTAGCACAGTCGGCGCTCAACGGCTCGGACCTACCGACTGCGATATGGGCCACACGGCGATTCAGGGCGGTTGCAGACGATGATGTGAGTGAGGCCATCCTGCTTTCAGAGATTTCGCTACGTCGGCAATGTACGGATGAGGCTTTGGCCCAGGCTCGCAAGGCAGTAGCCAGGGATGAGGGCAGTGCCGAAGCACACGAGCAACTGGGCAAGGTGCTGCTGTTGCGCGGTGACTGGGCCGGAGCAGTCGCTGAGATGATCGAGGCACTCCACGTAGGGCCAGCTTCTGCCCTGGCGGCAGGGTTAGCGGCTCTGGCTTCCATCAGCGCCGGAGATTTCACCACCGCTCGAGGACTATTTCGCGTTCAGCGCAAGGGCGACGGCCTGGGCGTTGCCTGCGCTCATGTGGCCCACTGTCGTATTTTGCAGCATCATCGACAGCACACAGAAGCCCTGAAACTGGCTACATGGGCACTGCAAGAGATCGAGCAGTTACCGGCTCATCTGCGAGTAGGGCCGTTGGTTGAGCGCCTCGCTCAGGAGCTGAAATTTGCTCTCGCCAACCTCAATTGTCCCCAGGAGAGTGACTTACTGCACCAACTGCACAGGCGTCTGGCCGCGCTTGCCAGCTATCCGACCGGGCCGGTCTGACAGACTAGTCTTCGCTTCCGACTGTGCGTAGTTGGCCAAGTCGCTGCTGGGCTTGCTCCACCCACTGTGTTTGATCAGGGTGCCCGACGATCAGCCGTTGGTACATAGCCGTAGCCTCTGTGGGCTGAGCCAGTCGCTCATGACATCTGCCTGCCCAGTACATAGCAGCAGCGGCTAATTTTACAGGTGCCTCTTGCTTGATCACTTCTCGATAGGCAGTGATTGCAGCCTCAAAATTGCCCTGCAGACGCGAGAGCTGGGCTAACTCGAAGCGTGCTGCGGTAGCGATTGAAGCATCGTCTGCATCCACCAACGGTTCCACTATCACGCGGGCCTCGTCGTACTGATTTAGCTGCATGAGACTGCGGGCCAGTGCCAGAGTTGCAGGCAACATGTACGGGCTGTCGGCGTGTTCGTCGCGAAGTCTGCGCAGTACTGCCTCAGCCTGGCCAGCTTCGTCAGATGCCAGATATGCCTGGCCCATCAGGAACAGTAGAGCTGGTAACTGCTCGGCGTCGGAGATCCTGGAAGCCGTTTCCAGTACTTCGATGGCGGCCGCATATTCGCCGCTCTGAACCAGTATGTGACCAGCTTGCAGCCGAGCGTCGAACTCTACCGCAGCGTCATCGGTGGCATCAGCGGCAACCAGGAAGTGAGTTAGTGCTTCCTGCGCCTGGTCCATTTTGAGCAGTGTCCAGGCGAGTTTGTAGTGCGCCCCATCTGCAAGACTGCTGTCGGGATACTGCTCCAGCAGGCGTTCGTAGAGCTCTCTGGCCGCCCCAAAGTTGGCTTGTTTGTAGCGCAACTCAGCAGCCCAGAAGAGGGCTTGCGCGGCGAGTGGATCGTCGGGATAGTCATCTACCACCCGCAGAAACGCGTCCAGTGCCAGGGGCAGTTTAGCGGCATCCCGGTAGCACTGGGCCAACTGCAGGAGTGCCTGAGCCGCCCATTCAGCGACGGGTTCAGCCTCCACAGCGGTCTCCAGATGCTCGATAGCCGCCTCGTACTGTTTCTGGGAGGCCAGGGCGATGCCCAACTGCATTTGGACTTGTGCAGCGCTGGGCGATTCGGCGAAGCCTTCAAGGAAAAGGCGGAAGGTATCAGCAGCGTCCTGCCAGCGTTGAGCGCTGAGATAGGCCTCGCCCAGCCCCAGTAGTGCCGCCTCCGCCCACTCGCTGCTAGGGTCGACTTCATACGCTTTCTGATAGGCTTCTGCAGCCTGGCCAATTTGTTCCTGCTCCAGATGCGCGTCTCCCATCAGACACAAGAGATGTGGGAGCCGCGCGGAGCCCACACCGGTGGGGTCAACTCGTGCGATGCTATCGGCTGCAGCCTCCAGTTCACCGGCATCCAGTTCTATCCGCGCCAGCACGGAGTAGGCCATCTGCTCATGGTCGCTTCCCGGATACTCGGCCACTATCTGTGCGATAGCCTGTCGCGCACTATCAGTTTCACCCAGCCGTCGCAGTGCCTGTGCCGCGAGGAGCAACGCCTCAGCTCTCTGGGGGTGTGTGGGATGGTAGTCGAGGATCAGTTGGGCTAGATCCGCCGCCGACTGGTATGCTCCCTCGGCCATACATAGTTCTGCCGCAGCCAGAGCGTTGTGGCTGGTAGTTTCGCTGCGCGGATCTGAGGATAGCACTGACACGAAGCTTTCGAGGATTTCCGCAGCAGGCTTCTGCTGGTAATCCGCCCATGCCATGCCGTATCTGGCCTGGAGTATGAGTTCGGGTTCCTGTGACAGCGTTGCGGCCTGCTCATAGGCCTGGTGAGCCTCGTCGGGGCGATCCATTTTGCAGTACAGCGATGCCAGACACAGGTGAGCTTGCGCGGAGTGCTCATCGGTCGGGTAGTGCTTCAGGAAGGTTTCCAGCGCATCGGCGGCCTGCTCAGTTTGGCCATCCGCAGAGTAGGCAAGACCAAGCCAGTAGGCTGCTGCGGCGGCTACCGGGCTGTCGCCATCAGCGGCTATCTCCGCATATAACTGAGCAGCTTCAGCATATCGCTGGGCGGCAAATCGGACATCAGCGGCCCGCAGGGATGCCTGTACAGCACTGTCTGTCCCCGGGTAGCGCTCGACCACTTGTCGGTATGTGTCGAAAGCATCATCGAGCTTGCCCTGGCTGAACTGTACAGATGCGATCCCGGCCAGTGCATCTGCTGCCGAGTGGCTGTCACCATGCTGAGCCACTACCTGCTCATAGTACGATAGGGATGCTTCGAGTTGCTCCAGGGCCTCGTGGGCGCGTCCCAGGCTGTATAGCGCCTCGGGTATCGGCTCGCTGTCGGGATACTGCCGCAGGAGCTGCTGCAGAGTGCTGATGGCGGCTTCCACGTCAGTTTGCAGTTGTATGGCTGCAATCGAGTACAGTGCGTAGGCTGCGTATTCACCGTCGGGGGCCAATTGCAGGCTCTGCTGGTAGGCAGCCATGGCCGGTTCCGGCGCGTCGCTGTGGTAGAGTGCTTCACCCAGCCAGTATGCGGCCTGATCAGCTACGGGGCTGCCCGGATAGTGTTCCAGCATGTGACTGAATGTCTGTGCCGCCTCCTCATAGCGTTCCATTTGGAGCAGACAGTTGCCGACACGAAAGTGCGCCTGATACGCGTCCGACCAGTCCGGGTGCCGCTCAATCACCAGCCGGTAGCAGCCAAGCGCCTCTTCGTATCGTCTCAGCTGGAAGAGACACTCGCCAGTGCCGAATTGCGCAAGTACCACTGCCTCGTGCTCTGGGTGTTCGGCAACGAATTGCCGATAGTGCTCCAGTGCCTGAGCCCACTGGCCAGCGTCAAAAGCCTGGCGCGCTTCGGCCAGCAGTTCGGTCGGCAACGGTTGCGCACCGGCAAGCGTTGGCGCGAGGACAAGCACCAGCACCAGCACCAGTGTCACCGGATACATGCAGCGCGGGCATAGTCGATGGTGCCCCATCACCCGCACGTTCTGGACCATCAGTCGCTCCTCTGTCGGCTCAAGTAGAGCTGCATGGGTTACAGACGCAGTTCTGGCTTGAGCACTCTGCTATGACAAGCTCCCCCGATGTTGCTGCCATGTGCGAGAGCACACGTAGCTTCACTTACCTTCACGTACTCTCACGTACCTTTTAGTCAAACCAGACGGCCGTCAGTTGCGCTGGGCTGCTGGATATGAGAGAGATAGCCGAGCTTGGCTCGGTTTACCTGAGTACCTGCGGGTCCTGCTCGGTGAGCACCTGCTGCAGTTGTACTATAGCCTCATCGCTCATCGGAGCGGAGGGTGCCGTATCCAGCCCCATCGATGAGCCGGATTGCCCGTGCCGCTTCTTTTACGGGATCCGAGACAATGCCCAAGTTAAAGCATAAACGCAGAGGTATCAGATGTGACTGCGCTTCCCAGGCCTTCTCGAGGTCATCAGTAGCCATGCTTTGATATATGTTGACGGCCAGTTGGGGCACGATGTTCGCAGTAGCTGTTACTGCCCCTCCTGGCTTCTGCGATCATAGTGGGCACTAGTGGGCACGATGAGACCGCGCCATTGCCGTTTATCGCCGAAAAATCGTCAGGTGTGTGCCGTATGTAGCCTGTGGTGATACTCAGATTCCCGCTGAAGTCTTTTATGCCGACTATACTTTCTATGTGGGCCAGTCGGCCGAGGGTATGTGGCAGGATGCTGATATGTGCACGGGTGAGGAGGTTGTACAGCAGCACGGGCAGGGATGTGGCTTCAGCGATAGTGCGGAGATGGCGGTACAGTTCATCAGGAGTGGGGGAGATGAAATAGGGGGCGACTGTGTAGATAGCGTCTGCCCGGGCGCGCTCGGCGGCCTTCGCTTTTTCTATGGCGGCACGAGTTGTGACTGCGCCTACGCCTGCTATCATCGGTACACGATCGGTTCTCGCGTCTACGCACGCACAGGTGACGGCCTCGCGTCCATCGAGTGTCAGGACCGTAAGCCTCTCTACTGTGTGTCCCTACCACGAACAGGCAGTGCACTCTTGCTAAGAGGACGTGCTCGATCAGTGTGCCGATTGCGGCCGGAATCTGGCTTTCATTGGGGTATCGGTAGGTCAGTATGGCCGGAAGATGCCGCGAATTGGAAGTCGCATGGCATCTCTTTTCGTGTCGGCACGGAGTGGTGAGCATACAGATGTCGCAGACCCGGGTGAGTGACTGTGCGAGGGCGCTCGGCGAGTCATATATATGCCGCTGTATGCCGAAAGCATTCCAGTGGAGTGGTCACCAGCCGCCAAACAGACGCTGCATGCCCAGCATTTTCCGGCACACTACACACTACCGGCGCACTGTCCTAGTTCGCGCTGCAGAGCCTGAGCTGTGTAGCTATAGCTCCAAAATGCGGCGTGCGTTATCTTCGAGGATGTCTTGTTTGGCCTGCTGAGTGATATCTGCTTCGGCTATTTTGGCAATTCCGCAGCCAGGATACACAAAAGGCAGGTGAGTGCCCAGCAGCATCCTTTTGCTGCCAAAACGTTCGACCAGTTTGGCCACAGCGGCGACCGGGCCCTTCACGTATGACAGCTCAACATAGAGGTTGGGCAGTTCGTCAGACAGTTCGAGAAGCTGGGGCGTCTCCACACTGTTGGCGCCGCTGACGATGATAGTGGCCTCGGGAAGCTGCCGCGCTGCCCATATGACGCTGTTGAGCGGTACCGAGCGCACTTTCATCAGCGGATGGTGATGGCGTTCGTCCTCGATGCGTATAGAAACGACGCTCGGCCAGCCCCATCCTGCTGCCATCTCGAGGAGTCTCAGTGCGGGCGGGTCATCTACCTGATAGCCGTGGTAGTTGGGGTATAGCTTCAGTCCGCGAAAACCTATCTCGCGGCTCTCGCGCATATCTTGCTCTACTCCGGGATACACCGGCGACAGCACGGTGTATGGTATGAGCCTGCCCTCGGCGTCGGTGGCTTTGATGTCGTCCATGAGCAGCTCGTTTGCCGGATGCGGGCTGACGTAGGTGATAGCGTCAATGCTGCCTACGACAGCCTGACTGATGCCAGCCCTGTCCAGCTCCTCCAGGGTGCTCGCGGTGTCGTTTGCCGGCCACGGTCGGAAAGCGTAGTTACCGATATCACAGCAGAAATCTATCATGAAAATCATCGCCTTGCCGTGAGGTTATATGCGGTTGGCTGTCTTTCTGGCAGTCTCAGATGAGCTTTAGCAGCCTGGCAGCGTTGAGTCCCAGCACCTTCGCCTTATCCTCATCACTGAGTTTGCTATCGCGTACCTTGGCCAGAGTGTACAGGAAGTCCGCTCCTCGGACATCAGTGCCCCAGATGAGACGGTCGGCTCCCAGAAAACGGACGCACTCCTCGATGTGGCCGTAGTCGGCGATAGAGCCGCTGCAGTCCGTGTATACGGAGGGTACGTCGCGGACAGCGCGGATACCCCACCGATTGTCACCGCTTATGTGTGCCATGACCAGCTTCAGCTCAGGGTAGCGTCGGCCTATCTCGGCGCAGTGGACGCCATCGGTTTCCCAGCGCAGATTGCCGGTCACCTTGTGCCAGGTGTGCTGGACCATCGGCACATCCCGCGTGATGGCCTCTTCGATGATCGGTTCTAGGCACTTGTCGGTGATGATGGATGCTACCTCCAGCTTGATACCGCGCGCGCCACGATCGAAGCCCCGCTTGACCTCGTCAAGAGCTGCCTGTCCCAGATTTGGGTGTGTGTAGACGAAGGGGATGAAGTACTCAGGCTCCCGTTCATATGTGCGAAAAGTCAGATCGTTGCAGCGTTGCACTACCTCCAGGCTATCTCGGCTGTGGCTGACCGGCTCATGGATGACCAGATAGTCAATGCCGATCCGTCGCGCCTCCCGCACCAGCTCCCGCGTATACTTCCCGTCCTCATCATCATGTACATGAGCGTGAAAATCTATGAGCATGGCTTTCACTTCCTCCACGCAGTTAGCAGGTCACGTAGGTTTCTGCACCAGCCTGGGCTACTCCTTCTTGCCCCTGCCTTTGTCGCGCTTCCCCTTCTCGGTTTTATTTCGCAGCCCTTCCTCATGTTCACGCATCTTCTCAGCAGCCTGGCTGAACTGCACCTCACACAGCATCTGGTAGACCCCATTGGCGGTTGCTAGTTCGGCATGTGTCCCGCGTTCGACGATGCGTCCCTGGTCGAGAACCAAGATGACGTCCGCGTTCATGACCGTGGATAACCGGTGCGCGATGGTGAAGGTGGTGCGGTTTTGCATCAGGAGCTCCAGGGCATCCTGGATCTGCGCCTCGGATTCAGAGTCAAGTGCGCTTGTTGCCTCATCGAGGATGAGGATCCGTGGGTTGCGCAGGATGGCCCGCGCGATGGAGATGCGTTGTCGCTGCCCACCTGACAGGCGAGTGCCACGCTCGCCCACCAGCGATTCATACCCATCCGGGAACGACATGATGAAATCGTGGGCGTTTGCCGCCATCGCCGCCTGAAGCACCTCCTCATCGGTGGCCTCGGGGCGGCCATACTTGATGTTCTCCCGCAAGGTGCCACTGAACAGGAAGTCTTCCTGCATCACCATGGCGATGTTGCGGCGGAGCGAATTGATGGATACATCGCGCAAGTTGTGCCCATCTAGCATCACGTTCCCTTCTACCGGGTCGTAGAAGCGCGGGATCAGGTGGATCAGGGTGCTCTTGCCACTGCCGCTGGGGCCGACCAGAGCATTTACCGTGCCGGGTTCGGCGATAAAATTGATGTCTTCGAGCACCAGCTCACCCGGTTCGTAGTAGAAGTCCACCTTCTCCATTTCTACCCGGCCCTCGATATAGTCGAACTTTACCGGTACCTTGTGTTCTTCGATGTCCGGGGATGTGTCGAGAGTCTCGAAGATGCGCTCGATTGCGGCGAGAACTGTCTGCAACTGGTTGTTGATGTTCACTAGCATCATCACGGGTTGATATAGCATACCCTGATAGACTCGAAACGCGACCAGTTGGCCCATGGTCATTTCGCCGGTGAAAAGCACCATGTAGCCGCCATAGAGCAAGATACCGACGTTGGCGCCTTGTGTGATCAGGTTTGCGCCAATACTGAGTACGGTGCGCCAGTGGCCCAGCCGCATGTTCATACCGATGCTCTCGCGCACTTCGCGTGAGAAGGAGCGCACCTCGGAGGTCTCGCGAGTGAACGACTTGATGATCTTGATACCTGATATGCTTTCGGAAAGGGATATGTAGATTTGCGAATACTGCTCTCGCGCCTCCGCCGCCGCATGCCGGATGCGCCGTCTGACTACCATGAAGTTGAGCACATACAGTGGCAAGACGGCGACGGCAAGCGCGGCTAGCCGGGGGCTGTACAGAAATAGGATGGTCATGGCCACAGCGAGTGTGATGATGTTCGTGATGATCTCCACGAGCTGCGTACTGACGATTGCCTGGACGGCTTCGACGTCATACAGCACGCGTGACATGATCTGGCCATGAGGGTGAGTTTCGAAATAGCGCATGGACAGACGCTGCAAGTGACGAAACAGCCGGCGTCGTATGTCGAAGATCACGCGATTGCCGACAAACAGGAGGGTCATTTCGCGAGGGTAAGAGGTCAGCGCTGCCAGAAGATGAACACCGGCGATGGCTCCTGAGACCAGCAGCAAAAAGTGCCAGGCATTGTCGCGGTAGGTCTCAATCTGTGTCGGGGGCAGCTTGCCCATCTCGGCCAGACGCTCCAGACCTGCGATATGGTCTACGAGCGTGCCGACAAGATGAGGTACCAGCATACCCATGGTCGTCCCGACGAACACCAAAAGCAACGCCCATGCCAGCAGCCAGCGGTACCGCTGGGCAAAGACTAAAATTCTTAACAGAAGTACCATGCCACCACAGGCTTTCGCGTTGCAACCGAGGCGTTACGCCCGGCGGTCAGGAACTGTAAAAGCGATCTGATCATAGCAAAACTACAGTATATAGCGGCCCTGCTTCGCTAGCGGCAATTCACTACAAGAAGAGCGGCCAGTTGTCGGACACATGGGCGCCGAGGGCACTCTGGATGCTGGTGCGCGCGCCATACAGGCCATATATCTGGCGCCCAGTAAGCGATTGCAGTCCTCTGGCACCTGCCAGAGACGTCCTCGCTATGTGCAGACACGCCCTATCATATGTCTGTGTCCTGTACCTGCAGTACCGACATGGCAGACACTCTCTAAACGGTGTCTTCGAGTGCCTCGAGTCGTGGCAGCTCTGGATTCTGACAGCCGGAGCCGTTCGCAATTCGCCTTCGGCCCCGCTTCGCTGCCGCTACCTCTGCCAGTAGGCTGAGCAGTGACTGCCAAAGACAAGCGGTCCGGATGCCGGGGCAAATTTCTGCCGGCACTGGCCGCACCGCCACAACACCTGCGCATAGACAGCTTCTAAGCTATGCATCCTGACTGTCTATTTCACGCCTACAGCTACAGTTTTGCGCCACTTGATACAGTTAGCAGTACTAGAGCTTTAGCAGTACACTAAAACATGCCGAAAGCGCGGCGGTTGACCATGAGCAGCGACAGGGCGATGAACACTATGCAGAAGGCGATACCTGCGCTGAGCAGCGTCGGGGGGCCTGAACGGAGTGCGGGCGGAGTTGCCGTGTCGAGCACAGTGAACTTGCCCCCTGCACGGGCGTGCTGCTCCTGGATCATGGCCACCGCATGAGCCTCTGTCAGCGATGCCATCAATTCAGAGTGAACCTCCTGCTGTCGCGTCAGAGTGGCGTATTCGCGGGCTACCGGCGGCAGTTCATCCAGCGCGCTTCGGGCTTCGTTCAGCAGCGCCCGATCCTTGGCCTGCCGCGCGCGCGCTCCTGCCAGGCTGGATTCTAACTCCAGCACCCGGCTGGCCACTCCGTCATATGCCGGGTTGCTGGATTTGCTCTGCTCCTTGCGCGTCTCCTGCTCCGCCTGGTGGAGCTGTTGTTCTATGCTGACTATGGCCGCCTGTATCTGGGCCACATCGCGGTGCTCAGCGGTCTTACCCGCGGACAGTTGAGTGGCCATGTCCGTACGCAGCTCAGCCAGCTTGCCTTCCAGTTGGCCTATGACCGGGTTGCGCTGCTCGGTAACACCTGACACATGAAGCGGCTCGACGCGCTTTAGCTGGGCGTGAGCTTTGCTCAGGGCACTGGCCAGTTCAGCCGCCTCCGCGCTGGAGGTGGCATATGCCTGTTCAGCGGCCCTGGTGCGGTCCACCAACTGTAGTGCCTTGTCATCAGGTTGAAGCAGGCGATGCGAAGTGCGAAGCTTCTCAAGGCGTTTTTCGCTGTCGGCTAGCTGCTTGCCCAATTCGGTTGTCGAGTTTTCGATGAATTGGCGGTTGGCGACAGCTTGCTCGAGGGAGCTTTCGGTCAGATACTTCTCCAGCTCGGCGACATAGTCGTTGGCCAGATCTGCACACAGCTTTCTGGCCCCCTCCATGTCCAGGTTTGACCAGATAGCTAGCCGCGGCACATGGTATCCACGGCAACTGACAGTGATACTTATGCCGCCGCCGAGCTGTTCAATCTGTGTCATATGGCCCAGCATTTCGACTGCGTATTGCTCATCCACACGGAGAGCGTCGGCCAGATTGTGCCTACCCGCGAGGTTTTGGCGGACTCGACGGCTGCTGATGATGGCCCACAGTCGCTCCTGCTCGGCGCTGTCGGCTTCCGTACGGGAAGTCGGTTGATCGGCACGGAGCATGGCTGACAGGGGACTGCTGTACTGGCTCAGTAACAGCGAAGTAGTGGCCCGGTAAGTGCCGGGTCTGGTCAGATACACAACGAGTCCGGTCAGTACGGCTCCCAGCAAGCTGAGCACCAGTATATGCCACCAGTACAGCCTGGTGGGCAGACCGAGTCTTCGTGTGCGGGTAGACGCTAACACGGCCTCGGCTTCCTCCCTCTATACCACTAAAAAATCAAGGCTGCAGCGGCCAGGCTGACGATGCTCTTGAACCACTGCTGCCATGTGCTTTCGGTACGGACGGTGCGGACTATGTGCTTGGTTGGTATTACTACTATGTCGCCATGTTCGAGGACAGTCTGTTGATCGACCGGCACTGCAGAGCCGTTGGCGTGCACGACTACCATTCGGTCGTCGGCCGCATCCTCTCGCAGACCTCCAGATTCCCGGATATACATGCCACAGGTCTGCCCTGCGACGTATGGCATAGTCCCTGAGCGTGGCACCGCTCCCAGCACAGTGACAGTGTTGGTCCGACGAGGTACCGTGACAGTGTCTCCCGCTTCCAGTTCGAAGTTGCCGGATCGACCGCCGGTGGCGATCAGTTCTGCTCCGTTGACAGGGACGGCAGAAACCCGGGCGCGCACGGATACCTCCTGAGGAGGCACTACGATAGAGACGCTCCCCGGGCCGCTGAGTACTGCGCCAAGACTGCTTTCGACGCGAGCGGTCAATGCAGTGAGTTGGTCCTCTTCGTCAATTTGCATTGCCGGCTGACGGACTTCCTGATTGACCGACTGTAGCAGGAGCTGGAGATCTTCGGCCTGGGCTGTGCCCACAGCAACACCGGTTCGCCGATACACGACAACACCGTTGGGGTTGGCATCTGCCAGAAGCCCGCCTCCTTCCTGCAGCAAATCGTAGACTGTATAGGGCTGTTCGGGTGAGATGGAAGCCAGCACATAGCTGCCTGGCCTGTCCACCCGCCCCTCGAGATACACCAGGTCAACTCGTGACTTGTATTGCCCCCGCCCGACCACGGTTACGGTGTCGTCATCAGTCAGCAACACATCTGGCTCGACGGCATACTGTTCCGGCTCGCCGGTGACCGCCAGTGTGGTGGATGTGGGTCGTCCCTCGAAGTGGCCGGAAGTGAGCTCAACAGTTGGTCCGGCCCCGGGCAGCAAGCCACCTGCAGCAAAAAGTAAGTCGCTGACTCGCATCCCCTCGTGACGCGGGTATTTGCCGGCGTTGCGCACGAAGCCGGCGGCATGCACTACTGAAGCGTCGCGCACCTCATCGCGTGCGGGCACGGTGAGGATGTCGCCACGCTGGAGTGTCAGGTCAGCATTGGCTGAGCCGGCGATTGCATCAGACAGGTTTACCGCGATCAGCTCATAGCTGCGATCCGGCCTGAGGCGCAACAGGTCAGCTCGGGGCATGTATGCGCCAGGTAGTGCACCTCCTGCGAGTGTCAGCAAGTGACTAAGACGCAGGTTCGATGCCCACTCGTACTTGTCAGGGCGCGCCACTGCACCCCGTATCTCTACTTCGAACGCGGGCTCAACTGCTGCCTGTTCGAAGATCTCTACGGTATCGCGCGGCTGCAGCAGCAGCGGCTCAGCAGCTTTCGCGTAGTACTGGTCTGCTACGTCAAACTCGATGATTTCGAAGTGGCGGGCTGCATCCTGGCGACGGACTACCCCCAGGCCCATGTGAGCATTCCAGGCGGGCCCTTCGGCGGCTTCGAGGACTTCGCGAACCGTGGTGGCCGCCCCTACCGGATAGTAACCGGGCCGCTTTACCGCGCCGATCAGATGGGCAGTGTTGGCTCCGCTGGGGCGGACGGCATGGACTATGAGCAGATTGCCGTCTTGCATGGGCAACTGCAGGTCCGCACCGGTCGGGTCGCCACAATTGACCACTGCCAACTGCCATTCTGCTCGCTCAGTGGTATGCCACAGGTGCGCCATGGGGCCGTATGCGGCCGGTTTGAGCCCGCCGGCCATCTGCAGGGCATCTGCAAGTGTGGCTTCGCTCTTGAGTTCATAGCGACCGGGGCGACGAACCTGTCCGGCCAACGCTACCTCTGCGCCGACAGGCGGGATAAACAGGGTATCACCGGGCTGAAGCAGCACATCGGCGTTGCGATTGCCGGTCATCAAGTAGTCGTACAAATCTATCTCCATCGAGGGCTGTCCCATCCGATGGAGTTGTAGGCCGCGAAGGGAGCCAATTTCTGACGGCCCACCCGCTGCGTGTAGTGCGGTGAAGACGGTGGGAGCGCCTGTGAGCAGGTACTTGCCCGGTATGGTCGCATCACCTGTCACGTAGATTTCCACGGTGCGCTGGGCAGATACAGTCAGGCTTATGGTGGGGTTCACGTACAGTCGCCCGTATGCATCTGCCAGCTTTTGGCGCAGTTGCTCAAGCGTCTGGCCCGCGGCACTGATCCGACCCAGTTCGGGTGCAAAAACGAAGCCATCAGGGGCGATAGCGAGCGTTTCGTCTACTTGCTCCCAGCCCCGGACTGTTACCAGCAGCGAAATCTGATCGCCTGCTCCCAGCACGTAATTCGGGGGCACCGGCATCTTGGCCACCGCACCGGGCAGAGGCCGATCTGCAGCCTCAGATGGTAACTGTACCGGCAGCTGGCAGATGGGGCACGTCGCCCCGAAGACGCTGGCACCAAAGCGTGGCAACGCCTCAAAAATCTCCTGGGGCGGCTGGTCCAGATTGAGGGCAGCCACCTGGTGAGAGCATCCAGGGCAGGTTGGTGTCACCTCTACGGTGACGCGGTCTCGATCTGCAGTGGTCACCTTCACCTCTGTGCCAGGTGTGCCCTCGGTTGGCTGCTGGGTAGTGTCCGGCGGATCCTGCTGGGCAATTGCGCTCTGGCCGGTCATCACGACTGCCAGAGCCACCGCGATAACTGCAATCGTAGAGAGTGCAAACCTGAGCATGTCGGCCACCCTTTTCCTGCGGTTCAACGGTGTCCGCACTTGCGGCTCCTCATAAACTAAATGGCAGCGGCCACAGTGAATACGTGGCTGCTGCTGATTTCAGGCACAGCTGATAGTCGTTTCATGTTTGTTTACGTCCCCTACAACTGACGTCTACCTAGGATAGCACTCTTACAACTGGTTGTCTACACTATTTCGCGATAGGTATCAGCGTCTGTATTCCATCCCTCGCAATCTGCTTCTCCTTTGACAGGAGAACACCTCCTTGGAGGGCCATAATCAAGGCCTCTTCCATAGAAATAGTAAGTTCAAAAGCAATATTTGGCAGGTGATTGATGCTCTTATGTCGTATTGTATTGTGCTAAACGAAAGATGGCTTGGGTGATTGCAGGGCCACACGGTATGTGCGCTGCACGTAAAGGGAGGTCATGATGGTGAGATACTACTTGCCGACACTGATGATTTTCGGTTGGGTTGTTGTCGGTCATGGTGCCGAGCCGGCAGATGTTGCGTTCACTGCAGATCTGAAGATCAGCCCCGATGTAGTGTCCGGTTCGGAAAAGCTGCTTATAGACGGCAACGTCAGCACGGCGGCTACATTCGAGGTTGGTACGACGGGAGAGGGTACGTTTACATTTAGCTTTATCGAACCGCGCCCGGTTCAGGGCGTGCGGTTTTACCAGAGTAGTGAAAGCTACTACTCCACGGCTTACATCATCGAAGCCGACACCGATGGGCAGGGCAACTTCGACACAGTGCTTGCCGAAGCTACTGAGTTCCCCATCAACCAGTGGGTCGAGCATAGCTGGGAGCCGATGGCGGTACATGCACTGAGATTTCGTTCGGTGCAGGGAGTATCTGAAGGCCGACGTGCTCATCCCGTACTTGCGGAGTTCCAGATACTGGGCATGCTCCAGCCTGACGACGTTCGCGTTGCCGGAGAGCGTGGCATTGCCGTTCCACGTCTGCCGCAGGTCCGTGAGATAAGCCGGGACACACACCTGGTGATAGACGGACGTCAGCCGGCGGTATTGGCGCCGGATGAGGAAGCCTATCAGCCAGCAGTCGAGGCTCTCATGCAGGGTCTGGCTGCCGCCGGAGTGCAGGCGGAAAAGGTAAGCGATATCGAGGCTGCCGATCCGGCCACCCGCACGGTCATCTGTCTGGGAAGCATGCTCAACAACCCCCTCATCGAACGGCTGTACTGGAACCGCTACACTTTTGCCGACGCTCTGGTCCCCGATGTGGGCCAGTACCTGCTGCACACCGTATATGATCCGTACCCGTATAACGGTGACAACAACATCATCATCATCGGCTGCAGCAATTCTGAAGGCGCCATGCCTGGGGTACGACGGCTCCTCGAAGCTCTGGACGGCCAGATCATGCCATATCTGGTAGAGTGCGGACCTATAGCGCCTGTGAGTGACGAGATAGCGCAGAGAGTGGCATCTGAGCAGCCTGACCCAACCTTCCTGGATCTGGCCACCAACGTAAATCTATATCTCAAGACCGGCTGTGATGCCTACGCGCAGAAGGCTGTGCGCAACATGGAGATCATGGCTGACATGTACCAGCCGGACGGGGAACGCTACGTACCGATCGGCTCTTCGACCATGCGCAAGGTGCCGTGGCCGGAAGAGACGAGTTCATGGGCGATTCAGTGCGCCTGGGACGCTTTCGAGTACTATCCGGGAATCACGGACCAGTTGCGGCTGGATTTCACGAACGCAATGCTACAGTACACTCGCGATCTGGTATCACACGTCTCGGGATACTCGCAGATCGGCACCCCCAACATCCAGTTTTACAACCACACCACTTTTCCACTTATAGGTGTCCATTTTGGCGCCCGCTACTTCAACCGTTACTACGGACTGGCAGACATGCCCGAGAAGCTGGAGAAGGCACGCGTGTGCCTGATGACACAAAGCGGTATGTGGAGGGCCTTTGAAGATGCGGATGCATATCTCACCTATGCTACTGAGCACTCGCAGATATACAGTCTGGCAGAAAACGAGATGCACTATTTTGAGACAGGACTGATAAACAAGTATGCCGACTACATAGTGGGCACTTGTGACAACCAGGGGCTGGGCAGTGGTTTTGGCGACTCCAGCCTGTCGGTGTGGCCGCCCACTTTTCCCCCGAAGGTGCTGCCATTGGCGTTGTGGTGGAGTCGCGACGGTGGCTATCAGTGGCTTATGGACCACTACATGGGGACAGGTTGGCGGAACCCGTACGAGCAGGGCGTCGAGCCGGTGCGTCCTGACCGCTTCACGGGTGTGAACGTCTTCTGGATTGACCCCCCGATATACGATGGCATCCAGACCTATCCGACATACAACGAACCGTTCGTCAAGGCGGAAGTCCCTGTCGAGGAATCGTTCGATAAGATAAGCTTCCGCGAGAACTGGGAACCGGATGGTCAGTACATGCTGTTGGATGGCATTTCACGTCTCTATCACCTGCACTATGATGGCAACTCCATCATCACTTTCGTCGAGGGCGGGGAGAAGTGGCTTTTGGACCACGACTATCTGACCCGCAACACTACCGAACACACCATGCTATCCGTGCTGCGAGATGGCCGTTGCGAGCAGTTGGTGCCCAGTCTGTCCGGTATCAGTGCATGGGCTGACCTGCCTGGCTTCGGTTATACCGACACGTACACACGGGCGTACAACGGTTGCGACTGGCATCGGCAGATCCTCTGGCGGCGCGGTGGATGGTTTTTGGTGGCCGATACCGTCACGGCCCGCGATACAGGCGACTATGACCTGGATTTGACCTGGAAAACTCTTGACGAGGAGGGCAATCAACGCGTTGTGGACGGCAGTAATTTCCTGGCTGAGCGCGGCATAACCCCTCCGCTGACTACCGACTGTACGGTGATAGATGATGCTGAAGCCTCCGGCGGTAAAGCAGTATTGATGGACCGCAAGAGCTCACAGATAGTCTTCGGTGTAGACCTGCCTGCAGGCAAGTATCAACTAGCCATAGTCGGCTACGGCGTGGATGGCAGCAGCGACTCACTGTGGGTGGAGGTCGACTCCGGTGCGCCGCAAGCCTTCCATATGCCTCAGAAAAGCTATAGCAGATCTGCTAGCGATAGTGCTCTCACTACGGCAACACCTACAGTCACTCTGGAGGGCGATGAGCTACATCGAATTGCGGTCAGCCTGCGTGAACTGCCGCCAATGCGAGTGGACCGCTTCATCTTCCAGGATGCAGCAGGCCAGTCGCATGTCTTCGAAGCCCACGAGCTGCCAGCTCCGCCAGAGCACTCTCCGACAAATGTGCGCAGCCTGCATATCAAGCCCGCTACTCCCGTCCAGGCATGGGTGACCAATCACGTGCGGGCTGGCATTTCGGTGCCGATTAGCATCCTGCACCAGCGCCACAGCAGCCGTTTGGCTGCCGGCGATTCGGTTCGGTTGGCCTCTCTGATGTACGTAAACCGACCGGGCAAGCCCCGTGATCTGGAGCCGGTGCAGATCAATTCGAACTTGCTGGCTGTGCAGGGCTCTGATCCGGCCCTGGTGCTGCTGGGCGAAGCGACGATCGGCGAGCTGGAAGCTACAGTGCGCTCTGGTCTTATGACCACCGATAGCATCATGCTCAGTGGGTTGCAGGAGCTGCGCATGCCCGGACTGACACTGGCTGCGAGCACTCCGATAGATCTGGAGATGACGCTGCGTGACGGTAAGACTATGGTGCGCGCCCCTGAGGGTACCGCGCAACTGCGGTTACAGATCGCAGATGACACTCGCACGTTCGATCTGGAGGGCGGTGAGGAGCTGATAGAGCTGACCGATGTGCCGACGCCGACAGCCTCGATTACCGAATTCATCGCGCAAACCATCGCATCAGCCCGTGATGGCCATGAAGAAACTGCCGCCGTTTTGCCCGAAGCAAAGCCAATCGAACCATCATGGACTGCACTGGGACAGGGGGATGGGGTATGGAGAATGCGTGTCGCTGATTTGCGTGATGGTCAGGGCACAAGGCTTTTCGTGTGCCGTGGCCGGTCGGTGTATTGCCTGGATGCAAACGGAAATCCTCTGTGGAGTTACGATACCAACGGCATCGTGCGTGATGTGGCTTTCGGTGATCTGCGTGACACTCCTGGAGACGAGGTGATAGTAGGATCGGCTGACACTTATCTGTACATGCTATCATCGCAGGGAGAGCTTCTCGACCGCCACCAGATGCGCGGCACGCCGTGGGCACGCAGCTTCGGCGATAACCCGTACGGAGTGTTTGGCGTGCTGACGGGTGATATCACTGGCGATGGACGCGATGACATACTGGTCACTATGGCCAACTTCGACTTGCAGGCGCTGACCGCAGACTGGGAATTGCTATGGAAATACGACCATGCGCTGCATGGCTCGATGCAACTGTCGCTGGAAGACACTGATGGTGATGGGGCCGCGGACACTATCTTCGTGGGCAACAAGTATGGGTCAAGCGTGGCCTGTGATTTCGCCGGCACTCGCCGATATCAGCGCTACACTTCTATCGGCGATGTCTGCTATGCGGTCGCTGACCTGACCGGTGATGGCCAGATGGATGTGGTGACTGGATCATCTACAGGCGATTTGATAGCTACCAGGTTCGCAGACCCCTCCGCATTTCTGTGGCGGCTTGATAACTACGGATATGCGGCCAACCGTTTGCGGGCTGCAGACCTGAACGGAGATGGTGCAGCAGAGGTGATACTTGCATCCGGCACTGGCTATGTGTATGTCGTTGATGGAAGCGGCCAGGTGTTGTGGCAACATCGCACCGGATTGTGCTGCAACGATGTCCTGGTCGTAGAAAAAGCTGGGGTCAAGACGGTGGTTGCCGCCGATGAGGCCGGGGAAGTGGTGATGATAGATGCGCAGGGCAGTGAACTGGCCAGGCTAAAAACGCCCTCCCCGCCCAGGCTGCTGACGGAGTTGAGTGTCGGCGATGATGTCAAGTTGGCCGTAGCTCTTGCCGATGGGAGTGTGCTGGCCTGCCCACTGCCCTGACAAAAGGCAGATCGCCACAAACCAGAACATACAAGACGTAGCAGCATACAGCAGGACACAGCAGCGCATAGCACGATAACATATCTGCACTGGCCTCACTGAATGCTGTAGCCCGAGCATGGTGCCACTGCCATGCTCGGGCAGGTATCAGTGAACTCAACAGGGAAGATTTGTGTCTACATAGTGATACGACTGTCTTGTGTCAGATGTCAGGCCGGATTGCTGACAGCGATTGTGATACGCAAGGACGAAATCAGATGACCAACTTCGTGCCGGCAGTCTGCCCCGGCTGTGGGGCAGGCTGTGGCTTATATCTGGAGTGTGTAGAAGACGACCTGGTTCTGACCGCACCAAGCCATGAAGATGAAGTGTCTCAAGGCCGACTGTGCATGCGCGGCTGGCAGATCGGAGACATGCTGCGCAACAGTTTACGTTTGGCCACTCCGCTCATCCATGGCAAGCCTGCGTCCTGGGATGATGCGCTGACACATGCTGCCGACATCCTGGAGCCTCTGCGACGCAACCCCTCGCGGCTCGGCGTACTGGCGGCGGGCCATCTCACCAACGAAGAAGGCTTTGCCATCGCCCAATTCGCCAGGCAGGTGCTGGGCACTCACAACATAGACAACTTCGGACGGAGTGTTGATGGCCCTATCATCTGGGGGCTTCAGCATCTGTCTTCCACGCCTTACCGGCGCCCACCACTGCGCGATTTGGTGGACTATGACCTGATCATTTGCCTGAGCTCGAACATAGGGCATCTGAACGCTCAGGCTGGCTCGTGGGCTGTCAAAGCTCATGCACAAGGCTCCAGGCTTGTGGTGTTGGACCATGTGGACGACGGCATGGCCAGGGCTGCGGATCTATACCTGGAGCATGAACCATATGCACTTACTGCAGTGTTGATGTACCTGCTCGAAGCTCTTGGGGGCAAGGGGCCCGGAGAAAAGCTGCCAGAGCTGGCTAGACTCGGGCCGGAGGGGATCACAGACGCGTTTCAGCAGTTGGTGGACATGATCAATTCCAGCTCCCGGATTGCGATTATGCTGGCAACCCGCTCGTTTTCGATCCCTTACCCCGGCATGCTGTCAGCAGATATTGCGGACCAGCTCAACCTCCAGGAGAACACCTCGGCGGCCGTGTTTGCCGTCAACGGTACCCCCAATTCGGTCGGCCTGGGACATATGGGTGTGGTGCCGGTGCTGACGCGAGATCCCGGTAACGGCGGCCAATGTCTCTTCGACATGATAGACCTCAACAAACAAGCTCTGGATGGGCTTGTCGTCGTCGGCGAAGAGTTGGTGAGCTGGCTAGATCGCGACGGCATGACCGAGTTGCGAGATATGCTGGATGTGCTGATAGTGCTTGATAGCTTCCGCACGGCTACCAGCCGAGTAGCTGATGTTACGTTGCCAGTCAGTGGTTATGGAGAGCGGGAAGGTAGCTTCACCACTCTGGATGCGAAAGTACGCTGGAACGGATACGCGATAGAGTCGTTTGGGGAGAGCCGTTACCTACCAGAGGTGCTGGCAGAGCTTGCGGTGTTGATGGACAACTCTGCCGCGCCAGCCACTGTGGACGACATCTGGGAGCAGATGAGAGCACAGGTAGGTGGCTACGGGGGCCTGAGTCCCGAACAATTGCGAAGTGACGGAGAGGCAGACCTGGATTTTGAGGCTGTGCCGCGCAACCAGGATGACACACACGAGCAGCGCGAATACTACTCACCGATCGAAGTGGCTGACCCGGCCGAGTGGCAGTACACCGTGCTACCGCGTTACGATGCGCATTGGTGGATTTATGACGGACGCATGTGGTCGCTCCCTGTCCTATATCGTGAAATGCGTGACTGGAGAGCCGCACATGTCCTAATGAACACTGAAGACATGGCCAGAGAGCAGCTCAGATCGGGTCGGCCGATGATTTTGGTCACTGCCAGGGGGCGGGCCGAGGTGCAGGTATACCCCCACCCCAACCTGTCGACAGGGTTGATTGTGGTGCCTGCTCATCAGAGACATTTGCTGGATCAGTTGATGGGGCAGGCACAGTACGATTGCCGCAGTTGCACGCTGGTGCACAGACCTACCCCGGCCCATGTGAGGAGAGGTTAGATGCCCAACATACGGGTTGCAAGCTATATGATGGACAAAGGCAGCCTGCAGGCGGCGATGGAGAAGCTGTTCGAACTGGGGCAGCGTGTCATCGCCCCTACCAGAGCTCCGAAGGGCGATATCTTTTTCCGCGAAGTCAGTGATGTGTCACAAATCGTGACCGATTTCGGCAACTCTCTGGTGTCTCCAGTGGAGCACTTGCGCCCTCCGAAGGAAGTGTACTTCCGGTATGAGCTGACCGAGGAGGGGCCGCCGGAGGTCAGCCCGCCTCCCGCGCCGGAGCCGTTTGTGCTCTTCCATCTGCGCCCATGTGACGTGGCTGCGGTCGAGTGCCTGGATCACTTTTTCATCGAACGCCAGCCGGTAGACGTGCTGTATCAGCAGCGTCGTCAAGCCGCCACTCTGATTGCGATGGCCTGTGTTGAGCCTGCAGCTGAGACCTGCTTTTGCCCCTGCTGTGAAGGCGGCGGGCCGGTAGCCGCATCCGGTTACGATGTACAGTTGACGCTCGTAGATGAGAAGTATCTGGTGGAGGTTGCAACCGACAAGGGTGAACGGATTCGCGCTCTGTGGGAGGACCTTCTGGAGACGGCCCCCGCCGAACTCATCACGCAGCGTGATGAGCAGGCAGAGTATGCCGTTCGTGAGCTGTTCTCATCGCTGCAGGCAAACATGGCCGCCGCAGTGCGACGGGTCAGCGCTGAGACCGTGACGCGCGAGACCTGGGAGGCCATCGCCGAGCACTGCTATAGCTGTGGTGGGTGTTCGTTTATGTGCCCTGTCTGCACCTGCTTTGACGTAAACGATGTCAAGTTCGACGACAACACCGGGATGCGGGTGCGGCAGATGGATTCTTGTCGCCTATTTGGCTATCCACGCGAGGCTGCAGGGGCGATCCGTGGCTTTGAGACCCCCTACCGGGCGCGGATGTATGCCTTTCACAAGCTTGGCTACGACCATGTGCTTGAGCGGGGGCGCTACGGTTGCGTAGGTTGTGGCCGTTGCATCATGACATGCCTGGGGCATATGGGTATGCCTACCATCTGCAAGCTTGCGCGGCGCCCGCCGGTTGCTGCCGATAAGGCGCCGCAGAAATCATAGGGAGTTGCCATGCGCTTGGAAGACTACATGCCCCGCTTTGCCCAGATCGAGGATATACGCATCGAAACGGACACTGAGAAGACGTTCACTATGCGGCTGCCGGATGACGATCCCGGCATGGTTTTCACCCCCGGACAGTTCATCGAACTATCGGTGCTCGGGGCCGGTGAGGCACCATTCGGCCTGGCGTCATCTCCTGCAGAAACTCATGTGTTTCAGTCCACCGTGCGTCGCTACTCGGCAGGCGTAGTGACTGTGCCCCTGCACCGGATGCAGGTGGGTGATTTCGTAGGTGTGCGGGGCCCACTGGGCAACGGTTTTCCGCTGAAGAAGCACGCAGGTGATGACATCCTGCTGATCGCCGGTGGGCTAGGATTGCCTACTCTGCGGGCGGCAGTCTTCTATCTGCTGGACCGTCGAGATGAGTATGGCGATATCACGCTGCTTTACGGGGCTCGCACTCCGCAGGACCGGCTGTACAAGCATGACCTGGAGACGTGGAGCCATTCGCCGTTGCTGCAGTGTTACCAGACCGTGGATGTGGCTGACGAAAACTGGGATGGAGAGGCCGGTTATGTGTCGCAGTTGGTAGAGAAATTGCAGTTGGATCCCGAGAAGACTTCGGTCTATATGTGTGGTCCTGCAGTGATGATAAACCCGGTGGTAGAGATACTCGAACGGATGGGCCTCACCGATGAGCAGATGTACGTGAACATGGAAGCGCACATGAAATGCGGCGTCGGCAAGTGTGGCCACTGTCTGATCCGCGATAAGTACGTATGCCTGGATGGGCCGGTGTTCACCTATGGTGAGGTCAAGCAAATGCAGCAGTTCCAGGATGCAATCTAGATGAGCCGGGAGGTAGAGTGCACAGCGTCGGAGAAGTAGTGGTGCGGTTGGCGGCAGATGGGCTTCTGGTGGTCGGTATCGGCAATCCATTGCGTGGCGATGATGCAGCGGGACTGCTGCTAGGACAGGCCCTTGCCGCAAAGCTGGGAGTGCGTTATCTGCAGGTCGAGGACGTGCCGGAAAACTACCTGGCTGAACTGCGCTTGACCGAGGCGAAAAACATACTGCTGGTGGATGCTGCGGATATGCAGGCACCGGCAGGGACCATTCGGATTGTTGAGCCGCGGCGCCTGAGTGAAGTCAGTCTCTCTACCCACAAGAGTTCGCTGCGGCTGCTGTGTGACATGCTGGCAGACGCACATGGCAAGCAGGTTCTGCTTTTGGGGGTACAGCCGGCAACTTTGGAGTGGGGAGAGCCGATATCGGCGCCGGTAGCACAGGCCGTCAACGCTTTTGTGGATGGCATGTCAGCTTTCAGGGTGATGGCTGAAGACGAAGTCCGTGACAGATCATGATGCGATTGTTGCATTCACAGCAGCAGAGCTACAGTTGGGACCAGACAGCTAACCAGGAAAGCGGGGGCTCGAAATCGTCGTAGGAAAGAGACGAGGCCTGGCATTTCGCTGTCAAAACGCACCGAGCACACGTGTCATGGAGGGGCATGCGTGCATGTCGCAATCCAGATGCACCACCAAACACCTCGCGATAGCACCAGGCGCCACAGCCCTGCAGTGGGCGGCATGTCTGGCTGCAGTGGTATGCGGAAGCTCCTATGCCGTAGCACAGGTGGCCTCTGACAACGGGAGCGGTGTTTCAGGTGCGGCAGCTCCGGCCGGCATCTTGCCTTTCGACTTGTTGAGCTCGCTGTTGCTACTGGTCGCTGCAGTCATAGGTCTCGCGGTGGTGCTTTTTTCGCTTGGGTATATCAGCCCCCATAACAGAGAGCATAGCTCCACTGCGCGACGCGGCTTGTATCTGGGCTGGCTCCTGACCGCCATCGGTGCCACGATAGGGGTGGCGCTGGCACAAAATCTGCTGCAGTTGGTGGTGTTTGTCGAGTTGCTCACCGTGTGCGCCTGGGGCCTTGTGTCGTTTTATGGCGACGACGCATCGCGGAGAGCGGGCTTCAAAGGATTGTTGATCACCGGCACCGGCACGGTATGCTTCATCGCAGTGCTGCTGTTGCTGTACGCCGGCGGTGCTCCCGATGCCTTCGGCTTTGACACTCTCTTTCGGCTGGAGGGGCCGCTTTCAGTGGTAGTTTTTGTATTGCTGCTGGTAGGAGTGGCGACGAAGGCGGGCCTGTTTCCCTTTTTCACATGGGTGCTTGATGCAACTCATGGCCCGATAACCTCGATCGGTTATCTGTGTTCCGGCGGCCTCGGAGTGGCGATCGTGTATATGATAGCCAGGCTGCTGACGGCAAATGCAGGCGTGATGCAGCAGCCTGCAGTGGTGTTGGGCCTGTTAGCCCGGCTTACCATCATAGTTGGCATCGTGTTACTGTTTTTTCAGCAGGACCTGAAGCGATTAGTGGCTCTTTTTGCCCTGGTCAATTTGGGACATGTGGTCGGCGCCATCGCCGCCGGAGCTCAGGGATCCGCAGGGGCTTTCAACGCTGGGCTGCTGCATTTGGTACCGTACTCGCTGGGTACAGCGCTGCTGTTTCTGTCAGTGGGCATGATTTCCTGGGCTACGGGCACATCACAAGTGCAGTCACTGACCGGGGCGATGCACCCTCCGTTACGGATGGCCGCACTGGGCTTTTTTGTAGGCGTGTTTACGCTTACGGGAGTGCCTCCTTTCGCCGGATTTTGGACCAAACTGCAAATCCTGGGCAGCGCCTCCCTACTGGGCTCTGGTGGCACTGAGATGATCGTTTGTACGCTGCTCGAGAGTACTGTGGCCCTGGGTTTTTTCCTGTGGATGGGGCACCGGGTGTTTTTTGGACCGAGCTCTGAAGCGGTAGTACAGGCCCGGAAGACGCCCAGATCGATGCGGGCAGTGGTAATCGCGTTGGCGATCCTGTGTGTGCTTGTGCCGTTTTGCTGGTTCAGTCTGTTTCATCAGTTGGCTGCAGGGATGTGACTTCTGAGTGTCGCAATTGGATCCGCTGACGACTGCGGTTGTAGTTTTGCTTACCGGTGCACTGCTGACCGCCTTTCTGTCCCGCCATCGATTGATGGCGGGATATGTAGCGCTGGCCAGTGTGATATTGGCTTCCATTTCACTGTTGCGTCTTTCCCTGTGGATCTTCTCTCATGGACCGTTTGAGACTGTGGTACCACTGCTGCGACTGCCGGTATCGGGTCTCAGAGTGCATCTAATCGTAGACCAACTCAGCGCCGTATTCCTGTTCATCATCGTGCTGGTCGCCGTCAGCACTACCTGGTTTTCGTTGCGGGCTATGGAGCTATGCAAAGCTCGCAGCCTTATCCGCTTCTATCCGGCGTTACTACTGTTTTTCGCGACGACTTTGGGCGTTGTGGCTTTTCAGAACATGCTGGTTTTCTTGCTGTTCTGGGAGCTCATGACGCTGACTTCATATCTGCTTATCGCATTTGAGACGGAAAAGCCACAGGCTGCGCGTGCAGGGCTGCTATATTTCGTGGCTGCCACTGTAGCCACCAGTCTGATGGTCATCGCCACCACTATCCTGTACGCACACAACCCTTCCCACACTTTTGAGTTCTCCCAGTTACGCGATACTCTGGGGACGCTTACCACTACCAAGCCGGTGCTCGCCAACATTGTCCTGGCGCTGTTTCTGGTGGGCTTCGGCACCAAAGCGGGCATCCTGCCGTTCGGATTCTGGATTCCGGTGGCCTACCCCGCCGCTCCCACCGTCACCTCTGCGGCGATGGCGGGCATCGTCACCAAGCTGGGCGTCTATGGCACGGTGCGCGTGTTCCTGGACCTGCTGCCTCCCAGTGAATTGTCGCTGGTGTGGGGTTCGATTATCGCCCTGCTCGGGACGGCTTCCATCGTAGTGGGTACGCTGACCGCGCTGCAGCAGACCGAGGCCAAACGGCTGCTGTCCTTCCATGTCATCGGGCAAATCGGCTATATGTGGCTGGGGGTCGGCATAGGTGTGGCGATGTATCACCTACACCCGGCCATAGCAGTACTGGGGCTCATGGGCGGGCTGTTTCATGTGGTAAACAACGCCTCTTACAAATCGCTTTTGTTCCTGAATGCCGGTGCAGTGGAGTATCGTACCGGCACCACTGAGCTCGACAGGGTAGGCGGCCTGATGCATATCATGCCGGTCACGACCGTGTCGGCGATTATCGCATCGCTGTCTATCGCCGGTGTCCCGCCACTCTCAGGATTCACCAGCAAATGGCTCATATTCGAACGCTCGATCATGGCCGGATTGTACGTGCCTGTTTTCATCTTCCTGGGTCTGGTCGCAGTGTTCATCTCGGCGGTCACACTGGCATCGTTCATGAAGTTTCTGGCGACGCTGTTTCTGGGAGACTTGCATGTAGGTGAGCAGGTTGCCCATCGCGAAGTGCCAGTGAGTATGACCATCCCACAGACGCTGCTTGCAATCGTATGTGTGGTGTTTGGCGTGGCGCCTGTGCCGGTGCTGTGGTACCTGTACAGGGGCGCGGCAGAAATCCTGCCAGGTATGGTGCCCAGTTTCAATTCGCTGGTGGGTACGTCGCCCTTCCGAGTGAACTTGACGTTGCTGGGCTCCAACAGTGCCATCGGCGCCACCGGCGCATGGGATCCGTTGCTGGTGACGGCCGTCTTCGTCGGAGCCATGCTGTTTGCTTATGGCATTTCACGATTGGGTGGCGCTCGAACCCGCAAGGTGCCGATATGGCTCTGTGGTGAAGAACACTCATACCAGGAGATCATGTACAGCTCACATAGCTTTCTCCAGCCCTTCAACCGCTACTTCTGCCGACTGTATCCTGAGCTTCCGGTGCCCAAAATGCGGATGCCTGGGCTACTGCTGAAGCTTTTGAATCCCGACACATGGATTACCTATCCAGCGGAACGGCTGGCTGAGAGACTTGCGAGGGCACAGACACAAGCAGGTGGTCGAGCGCTGGTGGTGTACCTGCTGTGGGCGGTGGCCCTGGTGGTCATAGTGGGGCTGGTACTACTGTTTGCCCATACATAGAGGACGTATGGCCGGCTACGAATCCGGCCTGAAGGTGACACAGATGACGTTGGCTTTGAACCTGGTGATAGCACTGCTGCTTGGCCCGCTGATGGCAGGTGTGGTGCGAAAATTTGTGCGCGCCCGACTGCACTCACGGCAGGGGCCCCCGGTGCTGCAGCCCTTCTATGACATCTGCAAGCTGCTGGGCAAGGAAGACCTGCGATCTTCTTCCAGTCCCATAGTGGATTTTGCGCCGATCGTGGTGATGGCGGCGACTATAACTGCGGCTCTGCTTACCCCCATGGGTATGCGCTCACCTCTGGCAGGTCACGGCGATCTGATTGTGTTCGTGAACCTGGTCACCATCGCGGTGGTCGGCACGGTCATGGTGGGTTTGTCTTCAGCCAGCCCATACTCACTCATCGGCGCGGCCCGCGAGATCATGATGCATATCATGGTAGAGCCGGTGCTGGTCATCTGCCTTATCGTGGCAGCGGTCAAAGCACAGTCGCTGCTGTTCTGGCACATGGCCGAGGGCGCCACCGCGGGCGGGATGTCCATCTCGATGGTGATCGCTACGATAGCCATGCTGATGGCGATGCAGGCACAGATCGGCAAGCAACCGTTCGACATCGCTGAAGCGGAAACCGAGGTCATGGGAGGAGCGTTTGTGGAGCTGTCCGGACCTCGTCTGGCCCTGTTCCAGTGGGCATCGTTTGCCCGGCAGATAGTGTACGCATCCATGCTGGCTGCCATCTTCATACCGTGGGGGATAGACCTGGCTCCACCGTGGAACCTGGGGGCCCACCTGCTGAAACTACTGGGTGTCTATGTGCTGGTGGGGATAGTTGATGTAGTCCATCCCCGCATTCGCGTTGAACAGGCCATCAAGTTTTTCGTCATAATTATAGTACTATCGCTGATCGGATTGGGCCTGGCCATAGGCGGCTACTAACACTGTCTATCGGTCTATCGAGCTATCGGATTGGGGTTGGCTATAGGTGGTTGCTAGCACCGAGCTACTGAGCTACTGGCTATCTGCAGGCGACTAGTAGATGGTTGAGTATGTCGGAAAGCTTGCCTGATTGTGCAGGGCGATAGGCGTTGCCCTACCTATAGGTATGGGTTTGGGTTGCAGATGCAGTTTTCAGATGGCCGATGAGAGGGCGGAAAAGTGACGACACAAGAGTTGGCGACACAACTGCAGGAGCGTTTTGATGCCGAGCAGGGTGAACCGGACGGCCTGGCATCGCCGGGTTGGCTCTCTGTTACGGTTTGCAGCGACCGCCTCCTGGATGCGATACGCTGGCTATGGGAGGATGCAGGCTATCGCTTTCTGATATCAGCGGGCAGCGACTTGCGGCGCGAACGGGGCAAGTATCTTGTCACAAATCTGTTCGCTCAGGATGAGCACGGCATCTACCTGGCTGTGCACACCGAGGTTGACCCTGAACAGCCGAGCATACCATCCATCACGCCGATAGTACCGGCTGCAAACTGGACCGAGCGAGAGCTCCGTGACATGATCGGAGTGGTACCTGAGGGCCATCCTGACCCGCGCCGGCTGGTGCTGGCTGATGACTGGCCAGAAGACCTGTACCCCTTGCGCTGGGATGTCGAGCATGGCATCAAGCCACCGCCCTCCGATTGCCAGGTGCCCAGAGAGCCCCCGCCTGAGGGCAGCAGCGTGGTGCCGCTGGGGCCCTATTTCCCGTCGCTGGAGGAGCCGGCATACTTCCGGCTGTTCGTCGAAGGCGAGGAGGTCGTGGGGGCCGATTACCGGGGTTTTTACAACCATCGCGGCATAGAGAAGATGGGCTGTAGTGTGCTGACCTACAACCAGATCCCCTTCATCGCTGAGCGTATCTGCGGCATCTGTGGCTGCGTGCACTCGACTGCGTACTGTCAGGCGGTGGAGAGGGCCGCAGGTATCGAGATACCGGAACGGGCTAAATACATCCGTACTATCATGCTGGAGCTTGAGCGGATGCAGAGCCACCTGCTGTGGCTTGGTATAGCCGGGCATATCGTCGGTTTTGACACCGTGTTGATGCAGACATGGCGGATGCGTGAGCCGATCATGTGGCTTTCGGAGAAGCTATCGGGCAACCGGCGTGTGTACGGTGGCAACATCATCGGTGGGGTACGCCTGGACATACCGACAGAGGTGCACCAGGACGTGCTGGATATGCTCGACAAGCTGGAGACGGAGTGGAAGGCGCTCTATAAGTCCATACCGGGTGACACCTCTCTGATGGCGCGTTTGCGGGGCACCGGGGTGCTACCTCACGAACTGGCAGTGGAACGCTGCGTTGTCGGGCCGACCGCTCGAGGCTCAGGAGTTGCCATAGACACCCGGCTGGATCACCCCTATGCTGCCTACGACAGGCTCGAGTTCGAAAAGTGCGTGCATGACGGCTGTGACAACCTGTCGCGCACGCTGGTGCGACTGGACGAAACGCTTGTCTCTATCGGCCTGATCAGGCAAGCGCTGCAGCAGATGCCTGATGGGCCGATACTGACCCAGATAGATGAGGACATCCCTGGTGGTTTCGAGGGCTTCAGTGGTGTGGAGGCCCCACGCGGTGAGGTGGTGCACTGGGTGCTCACCGGTGATGAAAACCGGCCCACCAGATGGCGGCCGCGTGCTCCCACATATGCCAACTTACAGGTGGTGCCGCCCATGCTTAAGGGAAGTCAACTGGCTGATGCGCCCATCAACATCGCCAGCTTCGACCCCTGCTTTTCATGCACCGACCGCATGGAAGTAGTAGACATGCGGACTGATGACGAATACGACTGAGAAGACGGCACTGCACTGAGTGTAGCCCGAAGGCGGCAGTGCAGTGCCGGATGACGAGGATGTGCCGAGGTGTTACTTAGCAAACTGCGACAGGCTCTGATCTGCCTGCTGGCCGGGAAGGTGACGCTGTCTTATCCGGCCAAGCCGCGCCCACCGGAGGAAGGCTTCCGTGGGTACCCCGAGGTTGATGTGAACAAATGCATCGGCTGCGGGGCGTGTGCGGCGGTATGTCCGGCCAGGCTGATCAAGATAGAGGATGTAGACCAGACAACCCGGAGGATGACGCGTCTGCTGGAGCGCTGTGTTTTCTGCGGGCGCTGTGCGGAGGTGTGCCCGGAAGACGCCATCACCATGTCCAAACAGTTCGAGCTGACCTCAGATCAGGCGCGCCAGGATCTCACTCACGTCTGCGAGGTTTTTATGGCCACCTGCAAGCGCTGCGGACGCTGCTATGAGCCGGCCACGCCACTGGATCGGATCATGGAACCCGGGTTTCGCCATGACCAGATAGACCGTGGTGGAGATCGCTGCCCCTATCCCGAGTTGCGTGCTCCTGACAGCGAATCGCCTTCCACTGATGAGCACGATGAGCATGATGAGCACTTAGACGAGCCTGTGTCGGCACAAGTCGCACAAGTCGTGGAGGCGAAGTGATGCTGAAGAAGCTATGCAAGAAAGCCTTTTTCAAGTCGCTATGGATCTATCACACGAACACGGGCGCCTGCAACGGTTGCGATATAGAGCTGATAGACGTGCTCACTCCGTACTATGACGCTGAGCGGTTCGGCATGAAGCTGGTCGGCTCCCCGCGCCATGCCGATGTCCTGGTTTGCTGTGGGCCGGTAACTCGGCAGGTCGTGCCGGCGCTCAAGCGGCTCTATGAAGCTGTGCCCGATCCCAAGCTGGTCATCGCCGTTGGCTCATGCGCCAGCGGTGGCGGCATCTGGTATGACTCCTACAACATCGTGGGTGGAGTCGACGTGGTGCTGCCGGTAGACTACTACATCCCGGGCTGCCCCCCACGTCCGGAGGCGATCCTGCATGGTGTGGCGATGGCGCTGGGTCTGGTAGAAAAACAGGTGGAGGCCGAAGGCCTGCGGCAGTTACCCGACCGCCCTGAGACCGTACCTATGGACGTACCGGAGCATCGCGGGCGCAAATAGAGCCCGGGCGCCTACAACCAACCTCTTCTGCACTGATCCGCGACCTGACACTGGCCGCGGATTTGTCTTTCGCCCTATACCCACTCCTCTCCGTGCGGTATCAGATTGTCAGATTGTCAGAGCGCACACATGCCATGCTTTGCGTACCGCTTGTCATAGAAGTCGTGCCCGATATCCCTTGATACTCGAGATGCTGGAGCAGGTATTCTCTGCAGCGTGCAGAAAATAGCAGCAGCAGAGCCGCTATCGAGTGATAGCAGTCTACCGTTGTCTGTGGCTACAGGCGATCGTGAGCAACCGGTGACTGTTCAATTGACCATCAGGAGGAGATTATGGCTCAACAAAAGACCACTTTTGCACTCTACTTTGGCAATCGAGGTTCCTTTCCGGCCTCACTGATCGCGGGAGCGCGTCAGCAGATGCAGTCGCGACTTGCCGAACTGGGGCACAATACACTGATTATGGATGCAGAGTTGACGGCCCACGGGGCGATAGAGACGCCAAGAGAGGGCGAGATCTACGCCAACTGGCTGCGCAAGCATCAGGGCGAATTTGGTGGTGTCATTCTGTCGCTACCGAATTTCGGTGACGAGAACGGAGCTATCGCAGCGCTGAAAGACTGTGGAGTACCTATCTTGATTCAGGCATATCCGGATGAGTTTGACAAGATGGCGCCGGAATTGCGCCGCGATGCCTTCTGCGGCAAGTTCTCCATCATGGATGTGTTTCGTCAAAACGCATTGAAGTTTACCGCACTGAAGCCGCACACTCAAGACCCGGCCAGCGCAGGGTTTGCCGCAAACGTGGACTACTTTGACCGCATGTGCAGAGTTGTCGGGGGCATGAAAGACATAGTGGTGGGGGCAATTGGTGCGCGTACGACTGCGTTCAAGACCGTGCGCATAGACGAGGTTGCCCTGCAGCGTCAGGGCATCACCATGGAGACGCTGGACCTGTCTGATATCTTCGCTCGTGTAGCTGCGTTAGAAGATCGCGACGAGAAGGTGCAGGCCAAAGCGGAAAGGCTGCGGGGTTACACCAACTGGGATGCGGTGCCGGATGAGGCTTTCGACAAGCTCGTGAAACTAGGGGTAGCGATTGACCAGGTGGTCGAAGAATATCGGATGGACGCGCTGGCAATCCGCTGCTGGATCGAGATGCAGCAACAGCTCGGTATATCGCCGTGTGTGCTGCTAAGCGAGATGAACGATCGCGGCGTGATTACCGCTTGCGAGGTGGATATCGGTAACGCAGTGGCTATGCGCGCGCTGGCACTGGCTTCGGGCGATGTGGTGACCTGTCTGGACTGGAACAACAACTACGGTGATGATGAGGACAAGTGCATCCTGTTCCACTGTGGGCCGGTGCCTCAGACTATGATGACCGATCGGGGATGTGTGGCCGATCACGCAATTCTGGCCAATGCGGTAGGCAAAGGCAATGCTTATGGCCCGTGCGAAGGCCGGATCAAGCCGATGCCGTTCACCTTCGGCAGCATGCTCACCGAAGACGGCCAGATGAAGTTCTACCTGGGAGAGGCGCGGTTTACGGACGACCCGATAGCCGACGACTTTTTCGGCTGTGCGGGCGTCATGCAGATGCGCGGCCTGCAGGATGCCTTGCAGACCATCGGTTATCTGGGCCACCGCCACCATGTCAGCGTCACTCCGCAGTATGTAGCAGGTCCCATTTATGAGGCGCTCACCAAGTACATCGGCTGTGAAGTGACGTGCGTGTAGCTCCTGGTTTGGTGTACGGTTATGAGAAGAACCCCGCCTGGCTGGCGGGGTTCTCTTTTTGTCTGACGGATTGTGTGGCCGGCAAAAAGATTCAGCTTTCGTCATCACTCTGTGCGGCCGCATCTATGGCTTCGGTTAGTGCTTCAAGCGTCACTTCGCCGGTATATTTAGCGCCGTTGATGTAGAAGATGGGCGCACCGTTGACTCCACTGCGAAGCCCCTGCCCGCGACGGCGCAGGATCTCTCGCTCCAGTTGCCGGTCTGCAAAGTCGTCGGCAAAACGCTCCATGTCCAGATCGATCTGCCGGGCGTAGTCGTGCAACTGTTCGTCCGATGGCCCGATAGGTTGGGCAAACAGGATATGATGCATCTGCCAGAATTTCCCCTGACGCCCCGCAGCCTCGGCGGCGCGAGCAGCGGCCAGGGCACGAGGGTGTACGTTGGTCAAAGGGAAATGCCTGACAGCAAAGCGAACCCGACCGGCCTGTTGAGCCAGTAGCGTTTCGACAATCGGATAGGCCGCGCGGCAGTCAGGGCAGTCATAGTCGCTGTACTCAACTATCGCCACCGGCGCATCGTCGGGGCCCAGTGGCCAGTCCTGGTCACTCAGCGGTTCCCGCAGAGTATCGGGGGGCAGGGTAGGCATGCTCACCCCTCCTCTTCCATTTCCTCGAGCGCCCGGAGGAGCCGGTCGACGCCGGGGTTCTCCTTCATCGGTGACAGGTAGCTGTAGACTATGGTACCGGAGGCATCAACTATGAACAGAGCTCGCTCGGAGACGCCCGATGGGTTCATCACTCCGTAGCTTTCGGCTACCGCGCCCTTAGGGTCGGCATCGGAAAGCAGCGGGATACTGAAGCCGGCCTCTTGTGCCCACGACGTCAGCTCCTCGACCGGATCCACCGAGAGAGCTACCACGATCGCGCCCATGTCTTCGAGTTCATGCCGGAATTCGTCCAGCATGGCCAGCTCTGCACCACATACGCTGGTACGGGCCTTCGGGAAAAACGCCAGGATGAGGTATTCCTTTTCGCCAAGCAACTGCGAAATTGTCGCCATCTGTCCCTGACTGGTCGCCAATTCGAATTCTGGTGCCCTGGAACCTACCTCGAGTATCGGCATACGTGCCCTCCTTTTCCAGTTGTCATGCTTGACCGACGGATGTGTTACGAAAGGCGTATCACTAGAGCATATCACTCCGGTGAGCATTTCGTCATGTTATAGTGGAATCCTGCCTCCGGAGTCGCGTAATTGCCATCTCTTACTCCTGCAGGGTAGCTGCCGCCAGATCACGGCCGAACTGACGGCAGGCCTCCAGGTCTTCGGCAGTCGGTTGCCATTTGCACTCAAGCGGCTCGCGGATGATGTCAACTCCCGCATCGGCCAGTCGCTGCTGCAGAATCCTGGGCGCACCGCCGCTCCAGCCGTATGAGCCGAAAGTCGCACCCAGTTTGTTTTTCATCTTGAGGCCCTTGATCTCTTCGAAAATCGGCGCGAGGGCGCTCAGGAAGCCGTTATTCACGGTCGGCGAGCCGACTGCCACGGTGCGGGCTTTGAAGATCTCCACCAGTGCATCGTTGCGGTCAGTCAGGGCCATGTGCAGCACCTTGTAGTCAACATCTTTTTCGGCCAGGCCTTCACCGATTGCCGCCGCCATCTGCTCGGTGGCATGCCACATGGTGTCATAGAGAATTACCGCTCTTGGTTCAGGCTTTTGCGCCGCCCACTGCTGATACTTCTCCACGATTTGCAGGGGGTTGTCGCGCCATATGACGCCATGGCTGGGGGCGATGATGTCCACCGGCAGGTTCAGGGCCAGCAGTTCATCTATCTTCCTGAGTACCAGATTGCTGAACGGTGTGAGGATGTTGACATAGTATTTGAAGGCCTCTTCGAAAAGCTCCTGCTGATCTACCTCATCGTTGAAGCGCCCGGCGCTGGCGTAGTGCTGCCCGAAGGCATCGTTGGGCATCAGGATGTTGTGACCGGTGAGGTATGTGAACATACTATCAGGCCAGTGCAGCATGGGGGCCTCGACGAAGACTAAATCGTCTTGTCCTATGCTGATCGAGTCGCCGGTCTTGACGGGCTGGAAGTCCCAGTCGCCGTGATAGTTGCCCGGAAAGCTGTCCATGCCCTTTTGCGACACTACCACTTTGGCGTTGGGCGCATGACGGATGACCTCGGCCAGTGCGCCGGAGTGGTCAACCTCGGCATGATTTGCCACGATGTAGTCCAGTTCGGCGGGGTCTATGACTTCGCTGATGTTGCGTATCAATTGCTCGGTGAACGGGGTCCAGACGGCGTCTACCAGCACTTTTTTCTCGTCCAGAATCAGATAGGAGTTGTAGGATGAGCCGCGGTGGGTGGACAGTTCATGCCCATGAAAATGGGTGAGTGCCCAATCCACGACGCCCACCCAGTGCACGTTGCCTTTTACTTGTATTGCCATTTGCATAGCCTCCCTTAGCCGTTTGGCGTGTGAACATGAATCGCTTTGCCGGACGCGAATAACTCTACTGTTTGCAGGCTGGCTTGTTACTTTGAGACTGCTCTGACGCCTATGGACTACTCGACGCAAGCATCACTTGCCCGGTTCAGTATCGTGCTGAAATACACCTGCGACGTCAGCCACTGTGGTTTCGGACAGGTATGCTCTGACCCTCGCATTCAGTGTCGGAACCATGTCTCCCAGAATGCAGTTGTCCCCATCGCAGATGGGGGTGGCAAGCAGGCACTTGCTGAAGCTGACCGGCCCCTCGATAGCCTCATAGACCTCGGCGAGGGTGATGGTGTCGGCCGGTCGGCTGAGGCGAAAGCCCCCGGTTGGGCCACGTACGGATTCGACCAGTTGAGCCCTGCGCAATCGCTGGAGTACCTTGGCTAGGTGCGCCTTCGAGGCATGGAGGGCCTCGGCAATTGTGGGGGTGCTGAGCAGTTGCGGCTGTCTGGCCGCCAGCAGTACCGTGGTGTGCAGTGCCAGTGAAGCCGCGTCAGATATGCGTAGTACATTTGCCATGGTATCATCTCGTAGTCAGA
>JAAYSP010000229.1 GCA_012518355.1 candidate division WS1 bacterium
CTGCTTTCGCAGCAGTTTTGTACCCTGTCCGTTTGTGCCCCATATTCCGCCACCGGATAAATCGGCTCTCTGCAGAGCCCCTGCGTACCCGTCCGATTGCCGATTGCCCTATACCAAGCCGATTACCGATTACCGAGTTACCTGATCGACCAACGATGCCATGAAATAGGTCTCGCTTTCGCTGCGCCCGGCCATGGACAGCGTCGGCCGCACGTTATCCCGGCAAGTAGAAAAATACCCATGCCCGAGATATCAGGCATGGGTATGTTAGCACTCGATAAAACAACTGAAGCGGTGTCTAGCCGCTACCGTCACGGAGAAAGTAGATGCCGTGGCTTTCGGGTGTCGGAGCGATAGTCCACTCGAAGTCCACTCCGTCGTGGCCGGTTGTCTCCTGCAGTGTGTACCACTTAGCGTGGCCGTCTACGAAGCCGATGTTACCTCCTCCGTTGTGGCGGGCAGGTATGAAACGGCTGACGTGGTAGGTCCGATATAGCTCCCAGGAGTTCGAACCGTTGTAGGTCGTGGTCTCCTCAGCGCGTCCGCAGTCAGCGATGATTATCGTCTGAGCCGGATATTTGACCTGGGCCAGTCGGTGCGCCTGAGTGTGCAGAGGGCTGCCCAGATGGGCATTGAGGCCATAATCGAGCTTGGCCGATGGCGAAGTGGGAGGTGTGTAGTATGCGCTGTAGGTCGAACTGCTTCTACCGGCACTCGGACACGAGTAAAGCTGCCAGTTCATGACATACGGATAGGTGAAGAGCGTCCAGGGCATCAGCGACATGCTGCCACCGGCCCAGTAGTAGTAAGTCTGTGGGAGGCTGTCGTCATAGTCCTGGATGTACATGGCCAGGCCAAGGGATATCTGCTTGACATTGCTCAGACAGGTGGACTGCCGTGCTTTCTCTCGAGCCCGTGCGAAAACGGGGAACAGGATTGCTGCCAGGATCGCGATGATCGCGATCACCACGAGCAATTCGATAAGTGTGAAGCCTTTTCGTGTGCGCATGTACCTCATCTCCTCTACCTCGCTGGTAACACACTATATACGAGACTGTTGCAAAAGTTACCTCTCTTGCGTGAGAGGGCACGTATCGGGTCTCACGTCAACCCGTTTGCTGCTCACGACTATTCACTTGTCGATGTCTACATCATGCCTTGAGCGCCATCTTCCAACTCAAAGGGCGCAGACCGTGCTAATTTCACCTCCTGTAGTCTGCATTCGGCACAATCCGTCCCCCGGAGCGCTCGTCCCAGTGCAGTCGCCTGCCGTAACCCGTGATACTTCTTCTGCGCGGCAAACTTGTGCTCGATGGACGGACGCTTGCGCCAGCTATCCGGATCAACGCGCCTCATCATCTGCGGATTGACACAGTTCTTCCTGCCCATGATGCCGGAGCGTTGACCGTTGGCTGTTGGCTTGCAGGTATCGATTATTGGCGTTGATATTATAGCTCTTGCCAGTAGTTACCTTGCGAACGTCGCGGTCCACCAGCGGCCCAAAACATCACTGTCGGCGCCAGTGGACAGATGCTTCTTGTAGCTATAGAAGTTCTTAGTGGCGTTCTTGCGGCCGAAACGCTCATCGGTATCCGGTGAGCCAGTTGCTTCGGCAGGGGCAGTGTCCGACACTTCTGCGGGCAACCGAAACAGGTCCACTTTCGCCGCCAGGGGAGTCGCGTCAATTATCCGCAACCGGTCATGCACCAGCCCAACCCCGCGCGCCTGGGCGACGATGCGGTTGAAAATTGCCCGGAACTTGTCCGACCTCAGTCGGGTACGGCCTTTTCCGGCTGCAAGTCCAGGGTCTGGTCGGCTGTAAAAACGACTGCGGCTAAACATATCATCAGTCACATATCAAGACAGAGCATGAGCGATAGTCAACTGGCTGGCACTCGTGTAAGTCATGCACGATCACCTCAGCTATAGTAGTACGCAGCATCTATTGATGCCCATCATGGGCTCGGGGGCCGTTCAGCTCGGGTGATTCTTGTCTCTAGTGTGCCGTAATTTGACGTCCTTCTGAGCTATACTACGTTGCCGGCCTGTGAAGTCCTGCTTTCGCAGCAGTTTTGTACCCTGTCCGTTTGTGCCCCATATTCCGCCACCGGATAAATCGGCTCTCTGCAGAGCCCCTGCGTACCCGTCCGATTGCCGATTGCCCTATACCAAGCCGATTA
>JAAYSP010000107.1 GCA_012518355.1 candidate division WS1 bacterium
AGGTCTGCACGAGGCTGAGTGACGACACCTGCAGCTCCACTCTGCAGCTCACCGGTTGGCTCAAGTCGTATGGTTTTCCGGCAAACGTGTACTACAACTCATCCGCCTCTTCACGGGCACTGTGTCATCGCTACTTCAACCTCGTCCGAAGCATACCAGCCTATCTGTTTGAGGCCAAAACCGGCTCTGGTCATCCGCTTCATGCCCGGGTGACGTATCATATCTTGGGCTCACTGGTGGTCGGCAACCATCTAATCCACAACTACTATGATGCGGCCCCTACAGAGACGACGGCAGTGGCAGAGGCGCCAGAGGAAGCTCTGCCCGTGCAGGCTGAAGACGAAGCGACGCCTGAAGCTGAGCTGGAGCTGACCATACTGCAGCCGGAAGATGGCGTGTCGGCAGATGATACTCTGCCAGTTGTGGCACGGATCCGCGGTGAGGGCTTCGCTTACGTGAGCTTCAGTGTGAACGGAGTGCTCAAAGCGGTCACGACGTCCGAACCGTACCAGTATTTCCTGAACCCTGGCCAGTACGATGAGGGCCCACAGCGCGTTCAGGTGGCCGTCTGTGATGACATGGGGCGGACCCTGGCAGCTGGCGAACGGACCGTGGTGGTGAGCAGGGCGACTCGTGAAGGCCGATAGCCGCCTATCGCGGGCATGGTGGCCGGTGGCACTGTATGCCTGTGTGATCCTGGCTGCCACCTCAATTCCGGGTGACCGGTTGGCCCTTGTCAGCGATATCGAAAACGTGGACCGCTGGCTGCATGTGCTGCTATATGTGCCTCTTGCAGTGCTGGTGTTTGGCGCGCTGCGCAGGACGCGTCCGCATCTGCCACTAGCTTACTATGGCATCACAACCGTACTGCTTTGCTCTGCCTTTGGTGTTTTGGATGAGCTTCATCAACGCTTTGTCCCGGGGCGTTCCTGCGATGTCTGGGACATGATAGCTGACGCCGTCGGCTCCGCGCTTGGTACCGCGGCAAGTATGGCTCTGATCTACATACAGCAGCGGGCAGGTCATGGCGGCCGGCGAGCGGCCCGTGGTGGTGAGCAGGGCGATTCGTGAAGGCCGATAGCCGCCTGTCGCGGGCATGGTGGCCGGTGGCGCTGTATGCCTGTATGATCCTGGCTGCCACCTCAATTTCGGGTGACCGGTTGGCCCTTGTCAGCGATATCGAAAACGTTGACCGCTGGCTGCATGTGCTGCTATGTGTGCCTCTTGCAGTGCTGGTATTTGGCGCGCTGCGCAGGTCGCGTCCGCACCTGCCACTCGTTCACTATGGCATCGCAGCCGTACTGTTTTGCTCTGCCTTTGGTGTTTTGGATGAGCTTCATCAGTGCCTTATTCCGGGGCGCTCCTGCGATGTCTGGGACATGATAGCTGACGCCGTCGGCTCCGTGCCTGGTACCGCGGCAAGCATGGCTCTGATCTACATACATCAGCGAGCAGGCTGTGGTGGGCCAGCACCTGCGTGGGCCGCGGATAGCGATCAGTCAGACTGCACTTGACCCACTGGCGGCAGACCGTTATGCTAGCATCATCATCGGTAGACGGGGCCCGAACAGCTCTGGGCCTATGACAGACTCGAAGGGAGTCCTAACATCATGGCTTTGCGTTTGGCTTGCGTTGGATTTCGACATGGTCACATAACCAGCCTGTACAAGCAGGCTACTGAACTTGACTACGTGCAGATCGTCGCTACGGTGGAGGAAGACCCGGCCGCCGCGGCGAGCATACTTGAAAGCATCGAGCTTGAGCCCACTTACGACTCCATAGATCGGATGATGGACGAGGTCGAGTTCGATGTGCTCATGTGCGGAGACTACTATAGCAAGCGCGGGCAGATCGCCATCCGAGCGCTGGAGGCCGGCAAGCATGTGCTTTCTGACAAGCCCATGTGTACTGACATGGCCGATCTTGAGCGCATCAAGCAGCTCTGTGAGCAAAACGATCTGGAGATTCAGATAGCTCTCACCATGCGCTATGGCACGGGCTACCAGACACTGGTCAAAATCATGCGCGATGGTGGTATCGGGACAGCGTGCAGCGCTATCGTGCTGGGCCAGCATCCTCTGTCCTATGGCAGCCGCCCCAACTGGTATTTCGAAGAGGGCAAACAGGGTGGCACCATAAACGACCTGTTCATCCACGGCACTGACATGATGCGCTGGGCTACCGGGCAGGAGTTCCGCAAGGTGATCGCCGCGGAGGCATGGAATGCACGTGCAGATTGGGCCCCGTTTTTCCAGGACGCTGCCCAGGTGGTGTACGAGATGAGCGATGGCACGAAGGTGATGGGCGATTGCTCCTATCTGACTCCCGAGGGCAGCCCTGCACCATGGCAGTTTTTCGTATGGGGCACTGAAGGGTATGTACACCTGTGCGGCGACACGCTCACCTGGCAGCGGGCCGGTGAGGGCGAGATGCCGGTGGAGATGGTGGCCGAGCCATCTGGCGGCAATTGCGTCAGCGATTTCCTGTCGCATCTGGCAAACGGCACGGAGCGCTGGCTGAGCATGGATGACTGCTTCAAGGCGCAGATGGCGGCACTGGCCGGTCAGGCTGCTGCTGACAGCGGTCAGCGCGACATGCCGGTGCCGGTGGTATAGCCCTATGGTCGCCGATGCATGTGAGTTATCAGTCCGCTCCAGCGGTGTCTTGCTTGTCGTCTCCGGCCCTTCGGGGGTGGGCAAGGGCACCGTGCTGGAGCGGCTTTTGGAGCGCCATCCGGAGCTGTCCATGTCGGTATCGTGCACCACTCGCGCACCTCGACCGGGCGAGCAGGAGGGCCGTGACTACCACTTCATCAGCCCGCAGGAGTTCCAGCAGCAGGTCGCGCAGGGTGGCTTTCTCGAGTATGCATGTGTCCATGCAAATCTATGGTATGGCACCCCGCGTAAGCCGATCGAGGAGGCGCTCCAGGCAGGCCACGACATCGCGCTGGAGATAGACTACCAGGGCGCTCGCAGCGTGCGCCAGCTACTGGGCGGCCGGGCCACTCTGGTCTTCATCGCGCCACCCTCATGGGAGGAGCTTGTCCGGCGCCTACGGGGGCGCAGCACCGAGACTGAAGAAGCGACAGTTCGTCGGATGGCCAGTGCACGCATGGAGTTCCGAAACATGGGCCTGTTCGAGTATATAGTCATAAACGATCGGCTCGATGACGCAGTGGATCAGCTCGAAGCCATACTCATTGCCGAGCGCCATCGGCTGCACCGGACCGCATGGCGACAGCTACAGGGCAGGCTGCTGGCGGAAGACGATTGAGCATGACGCAGGAGACGGATGCGACAAAGCAGGACGCGCTGGCAGGACGCAACCTCTTGCTGGGGTCACCGGCGAGATCGCGGCCTACAAGAGCTGTAGCATCGTGACTGCCCTGCGCAAACGCGGGGCCAGCGTGTGCGTGGTGATGACTGTGAGCGCCACTTGCTTTGTCAGCCTCGAAGCCATACTCATCGCCGAGCGATATCGGCTGCACCGTACTGCATGGCGACAGCTACACAGGACAGACTGCTGGCGGAGGACGACTGAACATGACGCAGGAGACGGATACGACAAAGCAGGACGTGCTGGCAGGACGCAACATCCTGCTGAGCGTCACCGGTGGGATCGCGGCCTACAAGAGCTGTAGCATCGTGACTGCCCTGCGCAAACGCGGGGCCAGCGTGCGCGTGGTGATGACCGAGAACGCCACTCGCTTTGTCAGCCCGATGACCTTTTCAGCACTGTCTGGTGCCCCCGTGCAGTGGAACATGTGGGCAGAACGCACAGATGAAGCCCTCAGCCACATCTCGCTACAGGACTATGCCGACGCGATGCTGGTCTGTCCGGCGACCGCGAACGTGATATCGAAGGTCGCATGTGGGATTGCCGACGATCTTATGACTGCAGCGATCATGGCAGCCACCTACCCGGTGGGCTTCGCACCGGCCATGAACGCTCACATGTGGGAAAAACCCGCAGTCCAGGAGAACGTAGCACTGCTGCGGCAGCGAGGCTACTGGTTCGTCGGTCCCGAGTATGGACGGCTGGCTTCTGGTGCGGTGGGTGGCGGTCGTCTGTCCGGGCAGAGTGCACTGCTGGCGTGCATCGAGCGGATGCTGGTCGAAGAAAAGCCGCGCGATATAGACCTGACCGGATGCCGGGTACTGATCACCGGTGGCCCAACCCGTGAGTTCATGGATCCGGTGCGCTTTCTGGGCAATCCTTCGTCGGGCAAGATGGGCTTTGCGCTTGCCGATGCCGCAGCATCCTCCGGCGCACAGGTGACGCTTGTGAGCGGGGCACCGGCGTCGGCGGGCGAGGCACTGGGGTTTGGTGGTGGCTTCGAAGTGGTGGAGGTGACCAGTGCTGCCGAAATGCTGGAAGCGGTGCGCAATCGCCTGGACGATGTGGATGTCTTCATAGGCGCGGCAGCGGTGGCTGACTACAGCTTCGTACAGACATCAGCCGAAAAGCTGAAGAAAAGCGCAGAGACGCTGCATGTGGAGCTACAGAAGACGCCCGACATAATCAGGAGCGTCTCGGAGAGCCCACAGCGGCCGACAATCGTCGTCGGTTTTGCCGCAGAAAGCCATGATGTGCTGGCAAATGCAGAAGGCAAACTCAAGGCGAAGGGCCTCGATTTGATAGTGGCCAACAGCCTTCTGGAGCCCGGCTCGGGCTTCGGCACTGATACGAACCGGGTCACGGTTCTCGGCGCTGATGGCTTCCGCTCCGACCTGCCGCTGATGAGCAAGTACGCGGTAGCGGTTGCAGTGCTGGAGGAAGTGGCCAGGCGACTGGAAAAATCATCAAGGTAAGCGGCACTGCGAGTTAGCTGAGAAGCACAGAAGCGTAGTAGGCTGGTAGAAGTTGCTTCGATACAAGGAGGCGCGGATTTGGCTGAGTCTTATTGCCTGACATCAGAATCGGTGACTGAGGGCCATCCGGACAAGATATGTGACCAGGTGTCTGATGCCCTTTTGGATTACGTTATGCAGGAGGACCCGTGTGGGCGGGTTGCCGTAGAGACACTGGTGACCAACGGCACCTGTCTGGTTGCCGGTGAAGTCACCACCGAATGCTATATACCGGTAGAAGAAATCGTGCGCAAGACCGTGCGCGACATAGGCTATACCCGCGCCAAGTACGGCTTTGACTGCGAGACCATCGGTGTACTGGTGGCAATTCACGCTCAATCGTGCGATATCTCCCAGGGAGTAGATATCGGGGGCGCAGGCGACCAGGGCATGATGTTCGGCTACGCCTGTGATGAGACGCCTGAATACATGCCGCTTCCTATCATGCTGGCACACAAACTGGCCCGACAACTGGCCCAGGTGCGCAAAAACGACCAGATGGATTACCTGCGTCCTGATGGCAAAACCCAGGTCACTGTGGAGTACGAAGACGGGAAGCCGGTGGCAGTGAGCAAGGTACTCATCGCTGCCCAGCACAGCCCCGATATCGGCATGGATGAGCTAACTCGGGACGTCAAAGAGTATGTCATCGAGCCGATCATACCGTGGGAACTGCGCTGCAACAGTATGGACATCAAGGTCAACTGCACCGGACGTTTTGTCATGGG
>JAAYSP010000095.1 GCA_012518355.1 candidate division WS1 bacterium
ATCTTCTGTCAGCCTGCCCTCAGGGCCGGCCAGCAGCATATACGCCACCTGGCCGACAACAAACTCGGAAGAGGCGTACGGTGGAAGCGGCACACCGATCATCATCGAAGCCCAGGGGATGTCACTGCCATTGCCCACACGCACAGACGATTCGCCCGGCAGTCGGATAGTGGCCGCCGAAGTAGGCAGATCTCCGGCTGGATAGTTGCCGACGGCTTGATTGACCATCTCCAGAAGCTGCTCGTGTGGCTCAGGACCAATCACTGTGAGGCAGGCCCTAGATGGCACGTACAGGCGCTGGCGGGCGCTCTGCACGTCATCGAGGGTCGCTTGCCCTACCACTGATAGGATGGTAGCGACGTCATATCCTGGTACCGAGTTTGTGCCCAGCGCGCGCTCGAGGAGACTGAGAGTCTGAAAAGCAGTCGAGGTCAGTGACGCCTCGTAGCTACTGACCAGCTTCTGCCTTGCCGTGGCAAGCTCCTCATCGGTGAACTGCTGGGATGCGAAAAACAACTCGCTGATAGTGGTCAGCACTGCGGGCAGGAGAGAGGCGGGCAGTGATGCTTCGGCCTCGACATACCTGTCTCCGGCGCTTAGCGCCACGCTGGCCCCAGCTGCCAGAGCATCCGATAGGTCGGCGATTTGATTGCCATCGACGATGCGCGTTCGGAGCCGATCAAGCAGCAGTTGCTGGATCAGCTCTGGCAGAGCAGCCAATTCGGGAGGCTCGTGCGGGACGGTAGTCTCTATCGCCAGATGGAAAGCGGCCAGATCGGTCAGAGGGTCGGTGACCAGCGTCACGCGCATGCCGTTGGGCAGAGTGTGGTCAGCTATGGACGTGGCAGAGTCAGCGTCTGCTGTGGCCCACGAGACAGTCGATAGCATCAGTACGGTCAGCGCCAGGGATACAGGGCAAGAGCGGGCCAAGGCGATCGCACCTCCTGAGTCGGTGGCTGGTCCTTCTGGCGGCGAAGCACTACCAGGGTGTAGCTGTCAGGGCGAAATATCTGGCCCGCCACGGCCTGTATCTGCTCTACGCTGATAGCGTTTATCCGGTCTATATACTCTACGGCGAACTCATAGGTATCAATCGATTCGTAAAAGCCCATGGATCCTACCTGCCCGGCGTAGCTTTCGTTGTGGAAGGCGTACTCGGTTTTGAGCAGCAGTTTGGCGCGTGCCAGCTCCTCCTCCGAGACCGGTTCATGCACGAGTCTCTCGGTCTGCTCCAGGACTGCTTTGCGAACTGCCATTTCGTTGGCACCCTGCACGGCGACGCTGACTGTGAACAGTCCGGGGCACCGTTGGGTCAGGTAGCTGACATCTATCGCTGCGGCCCACTGATTGTCTTTGACCAGCGTCTGATACAGCCGGCCCGTCTGTCCCTGGCCTAGCAGAGTGTAGATCAGGTCGGTCGCGCACACCTCATCCTTGTCAGGCATTCCGGGGGCGTGCCAGGCATATGCCAGTGATGACAGCTCACTGTCGCGGGTGATGATCTGTCGCCGGACCTCGGTCTGCACGGTTTCCGGAGCGGGTACGCGCCACTGCACTGGTTGCGACTTGTGGGCAGCGGTCAGGCGTTCGACGCGTCGAAAAAACCAGTCGGCATCAACTCGCCCCACTACTAGCAGAGACATGTTGTTGGGCACATAAAACTCGCTGTAGAAGTCGCGGATCCTGCTGATCGTCAGTGCACGCACTGCTTCGGCAGTCCCGCCGATTGGATTGCGATATGGGTGGGAAGCAAAAGCGTTTTGCCACAGCACCATGTCCATCAAACCCAGGGCAGACTCGTTGACTTCTGCGATCTCTCGGGCGACTACCATCTGCTCGTGGGCCACCGCAGCCTCGTCGAAGTGGGCGTCCAGAACGGTACTGAGGATGCTTTCGAGGGCGGTTTCCACCTGGTCGCTGGCGATGGTGATATCCACATGGGTGAAGTCGCGGCCGGTAAATGCAGACATACGCCCACCGATACCCTCGATATACTGCGCTACCTTAGCCTCACTGTCATCATCTTCGGCTTCGAAAAGCAGGTGTTCGATGAGGTGAGCAGCGCCGATCTGGTCGGGGGCTTCGTACAGAGAGCCGGCTTTCACATACATGCCGATGGTCACTACAGGCCAGGTGTGCTCTTCCTTCACCACCACTCGCAGACCGTTGTCCAGCACTCGGAATTGGAGGTTGGCATCGCTGATGACTGGAGCAGCCGGGAC
>JAAYSP010000120.1 GCA_012518355.1 candidate division WS1 bacterium
CAGGTTGCTAAGTGGCCCCCATAGCGCTACCCACAGCGAATCCCAGCGGCGATTGCGGAAGGCAGCCGGGTTGACCGGAACCGGCTTGGCCCATCCGAAACCGGCCAGCAGGAAAAAGGTTGTGCCGACGGGATCGTAGTGGGCAAGAGGGTTCAGGGTGACGCGCCCGGACTCAAGCGGTGTATGGTCACCGGCGGCCAGAGCTCGTCGAGCATGGGCATACTCATGCACGGTGATGGCCAGTGTGACGGCCACAATCCATGCCACAAGCTGACCTGCGTCAGCTCCTCCTTCGAGATAAGCAAGTAGCATTGATACGACCGCCCCGCTGTCTCAACCGACACCGGGCCAGCCAATCCTTTCCTCTTATATATCACAGGAGGCCTGGCCATCCGGACGCCATCTGCCCCCGACAGTCGGACTGCCGCACGCTACAGTGCGGTAAGTGCATCGGCGTGCGACTTACTGCGGCTATGCCTGAGGTCAGCCGGGCGGCGGGCCTGTTCTCATGGTAGCCAGCGCTACCTGAAGCTGCCGGTCGCGATCGGCCTTCTCATCCAGTTTCGCCGCCAGTGCAGCCCATAGCGCAGCCCTGAAAAGTGGACCGGGCCGATATCCTAGCGCCAGCAGATCCTGACCGTTTATATCGGACACTGTGGCTGCCAGTTGAGTGGAGAAGCGCTCGAGATTGCTGCGTCCGGCGTCTTCAGCGGTGACCCATCCTGCCAGCAACGCGGCATCAGGCAGCCGGTGCAACTCTTGATATAGTGTACTACTTTCCGTCGATGTTGAAAAGAGTGAGGCAGGCGGACAGTGGGCCAGTCGCGACGCCTCGCGGGCGCCGTCGAGCTCAGCAGCGGTTAGCGGCCACTGCTGGAGCCATGTAGCGAGTCGCTCTGGAGACAGCAGCAGGCCCAGCGATGCACAGAAGCGTGCGATCGGGTCAGTCTTGAGCTCCAGTGCGATTTCGGCGTCATGCACCCGTTCAAGTTGCAGCAGACGGCCGGCCACTTCGTCATCATCGACATGGCCCAGCCCCAGATGCTCCAGCGCTCCCCAGGCGTGCAGTAGCCGCACAGCGGCGGCGCTGGTCGTCTCTGCCAGCATGTAGCGCAGCTCCACCAGCAAGCGCTGGGCTGAGACAGTACTGAGTGCCCCGCTCTGCAGCGCTTCCTGTATCCACGAGGTGGTGTTCTGCTCTGCTGTGAGTTGCAGGCGGGCGCAAAACCTCGCGGCGCGCAGGATGCGTGTGGGGTCATCGAGAAAGCTACGCTCATGCAGGGCTTGAAGCCGCTTCTGCTGCAGATGCAGTTGGCCGTCATAGGGGTCTATCACTTCAGAGAAGCTATCCGGATGCAGTGACAGAGCCATGGCGTTGATGCTGAAGTCTCGCCTGGCCAGGTCATGCAGGATGTCTGCGGGTGCCACCTGTGGCAGTGCGCCGGGCCGGACGTATGTCTCGCAGCGGGTGGCCGTGATGTCAACTCGCTTGCAGTCCGACAGGGTGACTGTGGCGCCACCGAATTCAGGGTACTTTGTGACCTCGCCGCCCTCTGTTTCAGCCAGGTGCCGGGCATATGACATGGCATCACCCTCGATAGCCAGGTCTATGTCCAGCAGGTCACGGCCCAGCAGCAGGTCACGCACTGGGCCTCCGACCAGATAGACGTGGGCACCGAGGCGCTTGCCCAGTTGCCCCAGATGCCGGAGGCGACTGAGCAGGTCAGGTGTCAGGTGCTGTGCGATGGGAAGCTTCATGGTTGCACGTGCCTCACCTCAGACGATCCGCACTACTCCATGCCATCTGGCACATCGCCCGCCCACGGAGGGCGCACTGCATCGCTCAGGCCAGCCGTGTGGGCACCATATCGCAGCGCACCAGGTCCTCGAGGGTTTCTCTGCGCACGATCAGATCTGCGTGTCCGTCGTTTACCATCACCATTGCCGGTCTGGTGAAGCGGTTGTAGTTGGATGCCATGGAGTAGCTGTATGCTCCGGTGCTCTGGACGGCCAGTATATCCCCGGGCTGCGGATCTGCTA
>JAAYSP010000028.1 GCA_012518355.1 candidate division WS1 bacterium
CCCGCTCCATGGTGTACGGGTTGTGAGTGATGATGACGAACTGTGTGCTATGCGAGAACTCGTGGAGGATATCGGCAAAGCGCTCAGTGTTGGCATCATCAAGCGAGGCGTCAATCTCATCGAGCACACAAAACGGTGAGGGGTTCACCTTCAGCATAGCAAACAGCAGTGCAATGGCCACCTTTGCCCTCTCCCCACCCGAGAGAAGAGGCAGACTTTGCGCCTTCTTGCCCGGCAACTGCACCAGGATGTCAACACCGGCCTCCAGAGGGCGTTCCGGCTCAGTCAGTACAAGCCTGGTGTTTCCGCCGTCAAAAAGCTGCTCGAACATACCCAGAAAGGCATCCTGAACTCTGTCAAAGGTAGCCATGAACGCAGTTTCTGCAGCGGCGTCTATGTCAGCTATGACCTTCAGCAGGTCATCTCTTGCTTTGCATAAATCTTCTTCCTGACTGCTGAGGAACTGCTCACGGGCGCTGAGCCGCTCATACTCCTCGATGGAGCTCAGATTCACATGCCCCAGGCGCCGTATCTCCGAACGCAGCAGGCGGGCTTCACGACGGGCGGCACTCTCATCGAGTTCATCGTCGCGCATCTCTAGTGCCTGCTCGGGCGTCATCTCATAAGTGTCGGTCAATCGCTCGAGGATACTCTGCAGACGCCCCTCCTCGCGAGTGAGCGTAATCTCGGCTTCATGCAGTCGTTCACTCTGGCCGCTGGCCGCCTGGTTCAGCTTGCGCACAGCGTCATCTACAGCGGCCACCTGTTCTCGCAGTTGTGTGGCGTTTTCGGTCTTGGCCTGCATCTGCCGCTCCAGGTCGGTTACCCGTTCATAAAGCTGCACGGCCTCCGCTTGCTCACCTGTGATCGCCTGGTTGCGCTGTTCCTGCTCTCGAAGCAAGCTTTCGTGTTCAGCCTTGGACTTACGGAAACTGTCTGTGACCTGTGCGATGTCTTCAGTGGAGCGCTGTAAGACTCTCCTGGCTGAATTGCGTTTCTCCCCGATCTCAGCGACTCGCACCTGGCAGTCCGTGAGCTTCGCTCGAAGTTGCTCAGATGAGGCTTCGGTGCCTGATGAAGCGCGGAGTTTTCCGATTTCTGTCTTGTCTGCTTCAACCTGATTGCGTTGCTGCAAACACTCGTCGGCCACCTGTCGGCCTCTGGCTTCAGCCTGCTGCAACTGCATGCTAAGCCGGTCCACATCTTGCTGGTTCTCCGACAGAGCTTTTGATGCTGCCTGACGCGTGGCGTCCAGGTGATCTGCTTCCTTTTCGGCTCGCGCAGCCTCTGTGCGCAGGCTCGAAAGTCTCTCTTCAGCCTCCTGCAGCTGCCGACGCGCCTCCTGTAAATCCGTGTCCAGACGCTCTTCGGTGGTCCACAGCTCAGCGAGACACGCGCGCAGGTCCGTCAGTTGCGCTTCGATCTCACCCAATTCGCGTTTCCGGCCAAACGACTGGGCACCCGGCACCTCCGTCGGACCGCTGCGAATGGCGCCGTTACGTTCGACTACCTGGCCATCGAGAGTGACCATGCGATACCGTCCGGCAAAACGCTCGAAAGCCTCCAGTGCGGCTGGCAGGTCGGTGCAAACGACCAGATCTCCGAGCAGAATTTCGAACACCCGAGCTAGCTGTCGGGGATACTTCACCAACTGGCCAGCAGTGCCAAGTACACTTCCCGACATGCCCGCCAGTCGGGGCCCGCTAGTGTGAGCGACACTGGTTACCAGAGGAAAAAACACTGCACGGCCATCGCCACTGGAGCGCAGGAATTCGACTGCTGCCAGTGCTTCGGACCGCGAGGTGGTGATAATCCATCCGAGACGTTCGCCTAATCCAGACTGCAGAGCAGTTTCGAGCTTGCTGGGGACATCCAAAAGGTCACCTACAACCCCACGAATCCCTGACAGCCGCCCATCTTTGGCAGCGGCCAGCACGGTTTTGAGCCCGTCAGGGTATCCCTCGTAAGCCTCTCGCAGCTCGGTCAGAACCCGGCGGCGCTCTTCGAGACGGCTGATGGCGGCCGCCAACTGCTCACGTTTGGCTCGATGGTCCCGCAGCAAAGCACGGGCCGTTGCGACATGCATCTCCTGGCGCTGTTTCAGCTCAGCCGCCTGCTGAAGCGACTGGCTGAGCTCGGCTCGCTCTTGACCGGTCTGAGCTATGACAGCATCGAGTTCCGTCACCCGCTGACGCAACGCATCTTGCTGCTTTTCCATCCGGTCAGCGCGCTCCTGCAGGTCAGACCGCAAAGCTTCCAGGGCCGCAGCTTCGTTTTCCAGTGCCGCCATCCTCTGCAGCGCCTGGTTGCGCCGCCCCGACAGCCGGGCGATGCTCTTCTCGCGTTGCTGCTGCTCCTGTCTGGCCTGCTCAAAAGCAGTTCTGTGCAACTTCAGGGTGCTCTCAGCTTCGGCAAGCTGACTGACAAGGGTAGTATGGTTTTGCTTCGCTTCTTCTGACTGCATAGAAAGCAACTGCAATCGTTCTTTTTGCCCAACTATCTCGGCCGCGACAGTGGTCAGACGGGCTTCCACTGCACGCAGTCTTTCGCGATCCACCGCCTGTTGTTGCCTGATTTCGGCAACTCTCTGGCGGGCTTCGGCAAGCGAACGGTGAAATCCGCTGACTTGTGTGTCCAGATCATCCAGCATCGGCTTGAGCCGGGCATGCTCGGCATCTAATTCCGCTATTTTCCCGCGGCTTGCAGTCAGGTCTGCTTTGGCCACTGCTGCTTCATTTGCCGCCCGGCCCCGCTGCTGCACAATTGTCTCATAATCACGGGCCAGCAGTTGAAGCTCGAGGGTACGCAGTCGGGCATCGAATTGCTTGTACTGACGGGCCAGTTCTGCCTCGCGCTCTAACGGCTCTCTCTGGCCGCTGAGCTCGTGGATGATGTCACGAATACGGGTTAGATTGGCTTCGGTGCGCTCCAGTTTACGAGCTGCATCATCACGGCGAAAACGGTACTTGCGGATCCCAGCTACCTCTTCGATCAATTCACGGCGATCCTCAGAACGGATACTGAGCACTGCATCAATTTCGCCCTGGCCGATAACCGAGTAGCCGTCAGGACCGATGCCGGTACCCAGCAGCAAATCGCGGACATCACGCAGGCGGCAGACTGATTTGTTGAGCAGATACTGGCTCTCACCAGTACGAAACAGCCTGCGGGCAATGCACACCTCGGAGAAATCAGTGGGGAGACGACCGCTGGTGTTGTCCAGCGTGAGAGAGACTTCGGACATGGACAGAGGACGTCGGCTCTCGCTGCCAGAGAAAATCACGTCCTGGGAGCTTTCAGTGCGAAGTGCCTTGTAGCCCTGCTCACCAAGCACCCACAGGATGGCGTCGGCAATGTTGCTCTTGCCCACCCCGTTCGGGCCCACGACGGCAGTGATGCCAGGGCCAAATTCGAGTTCCGTGCTGTCGGCGAAGCTCTTGAAGCCTCGCAGCGACAGTTTCTTCAGATACACGTGATGTTGCCTCGTCGTGACCGGAAATCGGATCCGCTGTACTGGGATCTATCCACGTCCGAACTGTCCTCACTCTGTCCTGCTGGTACGGTACAAACGCCTCTGTGTCAACATCTGGGGACCGGCGGGCAGGGGTGGCGGCATCAGCGTTTGAACTGCGCCAGAAACTGCATGAATGCGACAATTCCGGCGGTAGATGAGGCCAGCTCGGTAACGCATTATAGTACCAAGACAGCGAGAGTGTCAAACCGTGAGTGCGTGTCCGCAGCGTCAGGAACAGGGTGAGAAATCGCCTGTACGGGTCAGTACGTGCCTAACTCAAGCGCCAGCTCGATGACCCGCTCATAGCGCTGGAAGCTTACGTTATCGGGAACGGAGTGGTCTGAGTGGTAGATGTAACCGCCGTCTTCCATGGCCGGAGGAATCTTGGCGCGCATTTCCTGTTCGATGACCGCTGGGTCGGCATGCGCCATCGCGCGGGCGTCAATGCCGCCCATGAACGCAAGATCTCGGCCATACTCGCGCTTGAGCTCCACCAAATCCATACCGGCCTTCACCTCAAGAGGCTGCAAACAGTCGAGGCCCGCGTCAATCAGATCCGGCACCAGCGGGGCTACACCGCCACAAGTGTGCAGGATCACCTTCAAGCCCCGCGTGTGGAAGAATTCGTACACCATAGCATGAGCCGGCTTGAGCAGACGGCGAAACATATCAGGGGAAAACAGCGGCCCGTTTCGATAGCCCAGATCGTCGTAGACGAATGCACCGTCGAAATCAAAGCCACCATCGAGCATGATCTGTGCCACCTGGCAGAGCATCTCGGCACTGGTCATGAACATCTCATGGACCCAGTCGGGGTCGGTAATCATGGACATGAGCAAGTTTTCTGAGCCGACGATGCCCTGGCTTTTGTCGTAGCCCAGCACGCCGGAATAGTGGCACCAGTAGCCGGCTTGCTTGGCCTCAGTAAACGCTTTGAGATGCTGGAAATCCACACGGTCGGCGCTAACCTCCAGGCGGTGCTTGTGAGCATCCCAGCCAGCGCGATCACGGATGGTGAAGTCCAGACACTCCGGAGTGGATGTACGATGTAGCCAGTTCCTCCGTAGCGCTCCATTTGCATCACGGGTGATGGTATACTCTCTGGTTTCCTCCACCGTTTCCTGGGGAAAGCGAAAACTCAGATCGCCACTGAAGCCCCGCAGCTCATACCCGAAATACTCAGTCGGGCTGACACCATCAGGCAGCCCTTCCGTATGCCAGCGCGCAACCGTCGTCTCCCATGGAGCATCCTGCAAAGCGATACGGTCTGCCTGTCTATGATGCAGGGCCAGATTTATGCGTTCTCTGGAGTTCACCGCTATCACCGCTCCTTGTGGTGCGCCTGCTTAAGGGCATGCAGCACCCGAAATCCGCCGCTGATTGTGACGGTGACAGCCTGCGGAAAAAGCTCACTCAGGAGCTTCATATACCGCCTGGCGCCACCACGAGTGTGTATCACCAGCCACAGGGCACCGTTTTCGCTCAAACGGGTGCAACTGTCTCTAATCAATTCCTCAACTACCAGCCGTCCCCTGCTCACCGGCGGATTGGAGATGATAGTGTCGAACTGGCGGCCAGCCAGCATTTCCGGTGCCGCGCCAACTATCACCTCTGCGTTTGCTACCGCGTTCTCTAGCAGGTTTTGCCTAGCCAGCTCAGCCGCACGCCGGTTCACCTCAACCAGAGTCACATGGCACGAGGGCTCCAGCCTCGCGGCCACGATGCCCAACACCCCATACCCGGCTCCCCAGTCCAGCACCCGATCCCCGGACCTGATCTGGATGGTTTCCGCCAGTAGCCTAGATCCACGGTCTATCTTGCCATGCGAAAACACTCCGCGATCAGTCCACAGTCGAAAAGACATGTCGCGCAGCGTGGCGGTGATCAGCGTCGGCCGCGACTCTGACAGTGGTTCTGCAGTGAAGTAGTGCTGCATATCCTGCTCATCACGTTTCATGCAACCATAGCCTCGGAACCATATATCATGTCAGTTGCGGCGAAAGCGTTCTCAGGCATGGTGCCATAGATAGAGTTTGGCCAGCTCACGCACAAACGCAGGAGGAAACTTTTACCGCGATAGCAGCATAGTCCCGCACCTCCAAACGCCAGTGCAGCCTGTCGAGAAGTCGGCTCGACATCCGGTGGTAGGCGCTCAGCAGGGACTGTGTGCAGGGCACGCTGCAGCCTACTTGCCCATCGTATAGCCAGTGACGGTGGCTCGCCCCGGCTCGATAGAGATGTTTTCCACGTACACTCCCAGACGCTGCGGAGTCTGGGCGGCTATCTGCTTGCTCAACTGTTCCTGCATTTGCTGTCGTAGTGCGTCCGGGGCCTGGAGACTGCCTATCCACATCTCGCTGATGGATGCCTGAAGCTGACCACCGGATGCGCTCAGGGCGATGGCTGCCTGCAGGTTCAGCGATTTGCCCTGGTAGCTTACTCGCCCCCTGGCTATGACACGTCCAGAGCCCAGATACACCTGCATATCCTGGACCTCTCCGGTCGGTCCGTGCAGGCTTATGAGCTGCGTCAGATCCGCGTTGGTCAGTTGCAGGTGCACCGGTTGGCGCTGCCCTTTCCTGACGGCCGCTTCCACCTGGGCAATCTGAGCCATGGTGTTAAGACTAGCCGTCTCACCCTCTTCGATTCCACGCGCCGCATCACGAGGTATCGGCGGCTGACCAGTGGCCTGTATGTACAGTACCACACCGACCAGTACCATCAGCACCACCAACCCAACGGCTATACCCACGATCGTCATGATGAGGCGCCGGCGTCGCTGTTCGGGGCTCAGCTTCTGTCGCACCTGTCTTGCCATATCTATGCACTCCTAGATTTCACATGTCATCATGCGAGTTCACGCTTCAAAATCTTGCCCACAGCGTTCCTCGGCAACTGTTCACGAAACTCTACCACCTGCGGCACCTTGTAGCTGGGCAGATGCCTCGAGCAGTGCCGCTTGACATCCTGCTCGGACAACTGCTCTTCAGGCTGGGGTACGACTACCGCCTTGACCAGCTCGCCCAGAGGAGCGCGTACGCCAGTGGCCGGAATCCCCACCACGGCTACCTCCCGCACCTGGGGGCAGCCCAGGATCACCTTCTCCACTTCCAGTGCATAGACGTTCTGCCCCGCGACGATGATCATGTCCTTCTTGCGCCCGTGCAAGTAAAAGTAGCCATCCTCATCACAGGAAGCCAGGTCACCGGTATGAAACCAGCCATCGCAGATGGCCTCTTCCAGCCGGCCTTCATCCCGCCAGTAGCCTGATATGACGTTGTCGCGGCGGAAGCACAGCTCTCCGACGCTGCTCGGGGGCACCTCTACCCCATCTTCGTCCACGATCCGGGTGTGAATTTCGGGCAGAGCTTTGCCGATTGAGTCGGCCCGCTGCAGCGCATCCGCACTGGGGAGCACGTGTGTCATCGAGATTGTCTCAGTCAATCCGAAGAAGTTGTGCAAGGCAACCGTAGGGAAACGCTCGCGAAGGCTGCTGATGGTGCGCACTGGCATAGGCGATCCGGAGTAGGCAATCAGACGCAGCGAGGACAGGTCTGCGTGAGCCAGCTGAGGATCGTGGGTCACCATATGCAGCATAGTCGGCACCCCGATGAAGGTTGTGCAGCGGTGGGCATCGATCAGGCCGAAAAACTCCGCCGGATATGGATGAGAAGCGATGACAACCGGACTGCCCAGATACGCGCAACTGGGCAGCAGGCTGTAGGCGGCTGTAGGAGCGAAAGCAGGTATCGCCAGCA
>JAAYSP010000080.1 GCA_012518355.1 candidate division WS1 bacterium
TGAGTGACAAATGCTACTGGGCCGACCGCAATGCCGAGGAGTTCGAAGCGCGAGGCGACCTGCATCTGGCGTATCTGGCGCGCCGCTGGCATGATCACTATAGCTATCTGTCCACCAAGTTCATCGAGCACTACCAGCGTGACATCCTGGCCGCTTTTCGTCGACAGCAGGACGCCGCTAACATAGAAGTCATGACATCTGCGGCCACACACGGCTATTTGCCGCTGCTACGCGAAGACGGCAGTATCCAGGCGCAGATCATGGAGGGCATTTCTGTTTACGAGCGCCACATGGGGCGGCGCCCGAAAGGTTGCTGGCTGCCCGAATGCGCGTATCGTCCTACCGCAAAGTGGGCACCGCCACCCGAAATCAGCGGCACCGAAATTCCGTACCCCCGCAAGGGTGTCGAGGAATTCCTGGGTGAAAACGGTCTCGATTACTTCATAGTGGATGCGCATATGCTTGCCGGAGGCGATCCGCTGCCAGTCTGGATCGAAGAGACCGAGACTCTGGGCAAGCTGTGGGGACGTATCCGCCGCATAGACGCTCCGCCTGGCACGTTCAAGACACCCTATCACTCGTACTTTGTGGGCCGCAAGTTTGAAGACCATCCACCGGTCGCTGCGCTTATCCGCGATCCGGAGACATCCATGAAGGTCTGGAGCGCGGCCCATGGGTACCCGGGCGATTATGCCTACCTGGAGTTCCACAAGAAACACATGCCCGGTGACCTGCGGTACTGGGCTGTCACCGATAACTGCAATGATCTGGCTACCAAGCGCCAGTGGTCTCCTGATAACGCGGGACATCGTACTGACGAGCACGCGGGCAACTTCCTGTGGACGGTTAAAACTACACTGCAAGCTGCCAGTGCTGCAAGTGGGCAGCCTGTACTAGTATCACCGTTCGATGCCGAGCTGTTCGGGCACTGGTGGCATGAAGGGCTATGGTTTCTAGAGAAAGCGATCCGGTGGATAAGCCAGGACCCTGACATAGACCTCGCCACACCTCTGCAGTACCTGGCCGACAGCCCGCCAACGGAGGCCATCGCTCTTCCTGAGGGATCGTGGGGCGCCGGAGGCAAGCACTCGGTCTGGCTCAACGATGAGACTGCATGGACATGGCGACGCATTCATGAGGCCGAACTGGATATGCGTCAGTTGGTCGCCGACCTGGGTGCCGGTCATGATAGCACCGCTGCGGCTTTCATCAGGCAGGCAGCCGTAGAGCTACTGCTGATGCAGGCGTCAGACTGGCAGTTTCTCATCACCACCGACAGCGCTCCGGACTACGCCGCCGCACGCATCGATGGGCACTACACCGATTTCAAAAAGTGTGTCGCCTGGACACGCCGCTACTGTCGTGGAGAATGGATCAGGCAGGCTGAGTGGGCAGAATTCGGCACGATGACTGAGCGCGACCACATTTTCGGCGACGTCAACCCTCTGTGGTTCCGCGATCTGCGTCGGCCTGCATACTGAAACTGAAGCTCTCTCGACCTGAGGAGATATCGCGCATAAAAAACTAGAGCGACCTCGGCCGAGATCGCTCTAGTCACAGATCGTACTCTGGAGTCATACTCTGGGCGTCAAGGGGGCGTCTACTCGCTCCAGCTAATGGCCTCAGTTGGGCAAGTGTCTATGGCCTCCTGAATTGTCTCCTTGTCATCGCCTTGCGGATCGATGACCTCACAGATCCCTTCATCATTCATCTCGAAGGTCTTCGAGGCTACGTCAACACACAAGCCGCAGCCTGTACATAGATCTGCATCAATGACTGGTACTGCCATTACTGTCACCTCCGGAATTCGACTGTCTCGTCGGCCAGACATCGCAAAGCGTTACTGGCCGCGATAATAGTAGCACAATAGGGGCGCCAAAGCAACACTTTATCACTGCCTATCCAATCTCTTAGGTTGTACTGGCAGAGCTGAGGTTCGCGAGAAGATGTGTGGGTTGAAACCGATGCGCAGACCGGTTACAATGCATTGTTGGATGGTGCACTATGTCCCCAGCAGGCACAAGGAGGCTCTAACTGATGTACGAACGCATACTTCTGACCTTGGATAGCTCACGATTGGCCGAGAAAGCCATACCACATGCAGCGGCGTTGGCCAAAGCTTTCCAGGCGCGTCTATGTCTTCTCAGCGTCGTACCGGTTATCTCCGATGTCGGTGCTGCCGGTGGCCCCGCAATGGCAGTAGCGTGGGAAGCTCAGGTGGACAATATAGAAGAATACCTGACCGGTGTTCAGCAAGCGCTTAAGTTGCAGGACGTGGATGCGGAGGTCGAACTGCGCCGTGGCAACGTAACCGAGGAAGTCCTGCTTTTCAGCCAGAAATTTGACGCCGACCTGATTGTCATGTCAACTCATGGCCGGTCAGGACTGGGGCGCTGGGTGTACGGCAGCGTAGCTGATCGAGTGTTGCGTCACGCCGAAATGCCAGTGCTGCTAGTACGCGTTTCGGAAGATGACGATGAGCAGGACTGACACTCACCTAAGACAGGACGAGATCGCTTTGGTGCCGCCCCACTTTACGGTGGGGCGCGTTCTTTTCAGCCGACCGGCCGGAGGTACTGCAAATGCCAGTGCAGTAGTCGTAACGGCTAGCGGACAGTACGTGCTCAAGCGCCGCAATCCGCGATACTGCGCCCCTGCCCAACTGGTGTATGATCACCACGTGCTATCTGCCGCTCGCGCCGCAGGACTGCCGGCTCCCGAGGTTGTCAAAACGCGTTCGGGCAGCCGATGGCTGGAGCATGAAGGGCGGATATACGAGCTGTACCGTTTCATAGAGGGCACTACGGAAGCCCATCCCAATGAGGACCAACTCGACGCCGCTGGTGATATGCTTGGGCGTTTTCACCATGTCACTGAGCGTCTCGCTCCTCCCGGAGGCAAACAGCTTGGCCGCCTGTGGGATCCGAGGAAGGCCGCTGACCTGCTCCGACCGCTTCAAACGCGGGCTATGGACGGCCATCTGGGAAGCCTTCTGGCCAATTCAGCTACAGAAGCTACAGAGCGTATCGAGCTGCTCTTAACCAGTCTGCAACAAATCAGGATGAGATTGACAGACGAAACCTACTGGAGCCTGCCTCAAACGATCATACATGCCGACTGGCACCCGGCAAACGTAAAATATCAGGGGACACAAATCGTAGGCATCTTCGATTTCGATTGGGTGGACCGCCAGCCGCGTATGGTGGATGTGGCCGACGGGCTGCTGTGGTTTGCCGGAGAGCGTTCACGCGTGCAGGGTAGGGGTGACATCTGGACTCTGACCGAAACACCATTGTTGGCGTGGGAGCGCATGCAGCGCTTCATGCGTGCTTACGCGACGCATTATCTCCCAAGTGCCGAGGAGTTGGCTGCATTGCCTGACCTCATGGCCGCGCGTTGGATATACTCACGAGTAGATGCAGCTGACCGAAAAGTGCCGGAAGCTGAGCAAATTCGCTTCCTATTGCGCGACGTGGAGGCACCTCTAAGCTGGCTTGACCAGCACCGGTCCGACCTGGTTGGACCACAGTGGTGGAGCTAGACTTATCGCGACACACTTGCGTTACGTCTCATCTCTGAGGCACCAAGACAGACGCACCTTTGAGGGTCATCGTTCCTGCGCAGATAACCAGTGCATCTGTTGGAAGGCTGTCTGATGCCTGGCGCTATTTCAGCCGTTGTTTTCTGCTGGACGATTGTGCTGGCTGACTACGTGTTGTATTCCCTCTTTGAGCTCGGTGGTGGTAATTCGGCCTCCCAGGAACTCTGTCTGCAATAGCTTGTTCAACTCACCAAAGATTTCGTAGCGTCCTTTGCCCATACCCATCCAACTGTCTATCGTGGTGATCAACTGCCTGGCTCGTTTGCCCGGGATCTCATGGATAGCCTCTTCGATCGTGCTGATGACTTCATCCGGGTTGTGAGATACCACCTGGTTCTCCAGGTCGCGGTCCAGGTATGAGTATGTGCGCTCACTGCTGTCATAGGTTATGTTGATCTGGGTGGTCGAGCCGCCAGGCGTCTCATAGATCACTGCAATGTTGACCGTCGTATTGCCATCCCTGGAGTACTCCGAATACTCGTGACGCAAGTTGCCATATGCTATGCGCCTCTCTTCAGGACGCTGATAGCCCGAGATTATGCCGTCCAGGCGCTCCTTGAATTCGTCGAACGTGACACGGTTGCCCACAGTCAAGTTGTTCTACCTCCGGAAACACTGTACCGTACCACCCGGCCGCCAGCTCTCCGCTATCCGCTGCCGGTCAGTTGCTTGTTCAGGCTACACACAACAATCCGCAGATTCCGCCGCTCATACCATCCTCACTGCAGTATTATCGGCATTATATACAACTGAGCCGATTTGAACAACTCAGTTGTCAGAGAAAACGGAGCTGGACTCATCCGTGTCCGACCACTGTTCCGCAAATTTTTGCGCCGCTAACAGCATTCGGTACTCCTCGCGCTCCTTACGTACCAGGTCCAGCTCGCATGCCAGGCGCTGGCTACAGTGCTCGATCTCCAGCAGTGACTGCTTGGCGTCCAGAGACACCCGCAAATGTGCCGCGATCATGTACGACAGCTTGTCTGCCTGTGCCGGTATCTCCATTTCTGTTTCCTGAAAACCCAGGAGCTGCAGGATCAACCCCACCTCTTCGGCAAACAGCCCTCGTATATCATCCAAAAGATCGGGAGAAACGCCTGTACCTGTTTCCTGCAACAGCTCTATCTCAGCCTCGGGGTATTCGCCCTGCTCGAACACGTCCAGCAGCTTGAAGCGCCTGCGGCCTATTGCCATTATCATGGCATGGTCACCCTGGTCACGGTAGTGAGCGATTTCCGCCGTGGTGCCCACCCCGTAGGTTTCTGCCACCTGATCGCCGACCTCGGGACCGTCCTTGATCAGCACCACACCAAAGGGTTTTTCATTGCGCAGGCAATACTCGGTCATGCGAAGATAGCGAGGCTCCCATAACATGAGCGGCATTGGCATGCCCGGAAACAGTACTGCATTCAACGGCATCAATGGTATTCTATCCCTCGACATAGCAGTCACGTCATTTCGGCTTCATCTATACTCGATTGACAATCTCGACTTCTGTTATAATCATACCCACAGAGCCTGTCAGTCATCAGCTATTTCAGTCGGCTAACGACCACGTGGAGGCCAGGTATGCCAGATATGGACCCACAAGCGTGCTTACAGGCCGCTCAACGCGCGATTTTCTCGCTCGGTCTACATGATGCTGCCGCCGCCCTGTGTGAGGCAAACATGGCCTACGGGCTGGCTAAGGTCAACCATGTGCTCAAACATTTCGGGTACCGGCCCGACGCTCTCTTTGTCGGCACTCCGGATATGACCATCACCCGCAACTCCGCCCGTTGGAGTGCCGGCTTCGGCTACGGAGGCAAGCTGCTTTGGGGCACAGGAGACCGCCCCCTGGTCGTGCTTGATGCCAAGCCCAACGTCTGTGGGATGCTGGTCGGTGCTGTCGAAAAGCTACCTCAGGTCGATGAGCTGATACATAGGATTCATCAACTGCAGCATCGTGGCATGACCATCCAAGACATCGCGGTAGAGTGGGACCTGCACAAAGGCAACCATTTCATTGACCTGTGCGCACTGCAACCGGCTGACCCGGCAGTGGAGTTGCCACCATCGGCCTTCGTCATCCACACCGCCGCACCTGAGATGCGCGGGCCAAACCCTCTCGGCCCCGGCCTGTACTGGGATGCCTCAGACGAATTGGCCGCACAGTACAGGGAGATAGACACTCCCTGGGGGCCCTTGCATGTGCTCATAGATGAACACGCGGTAGAATTCTACCGCTTCTACGAGCTTGCTGACAGCTTCGCCAAGCAGAGACGGCTTATGATAGCTCAGGCGCTGTTCGGCGAGTTCCAGCTCATCGCCAACGTGACCCACCAGGGTATGAGCGATATGAACACCATATACCTCGGGTGCCACAACTCGCTAGACCCAGACGCCGATTATCTGCCCATCATGGTGCGCGGCGACCTGCCAGGCTATCTGTTCGAGGGATTGCCCAATCTGTCAGACAGCGTCATCCGGCAGATGGATTTCCATGACCGGGCCAACGATCTGGGCCTTCTCGAAGCGTTACGAAATGCTAACGTAATCCCTCACGGCGCCGGCTATGCATTGCCGCACTTCCGCGATGTGGTTCGTGTCATAGACCTCGGCGACCATCGCTACTTCGAGATGTCAGTGGCACCGGCGACCACCAATGAAGCAGCGCCACATGTAACCGACGGCACTGAGATCCTGACCGACACCCATGATCTTCCACAGAAATACCGAGGCCGTCAGGGTGTATTCAAGACCATCGAATGCGGACTCGGTCGCCTGGTTGCCAAGATCACTCCACTGCATGTGGTGAAAGTCTGAGCAATCTTCGGTTGTCTAAGTGCACTTTTGCGCTGAGATATTCCACTGCTGACATGCCCCACTGCTGGCATACTTCAGACTGAATATGGGGAGCCACCTCAGAGAATCATCTTTTTGAGCACGGCCCACTCTACACCCTTTAGGACATATGCGAGCGCCAGCATCCCTACAAATAGGAAGAAAAACACCTGTACGGTTGGAGTGTTCAGATAGCCTATCCACTCGGCTGGGTCCACCATGCTGCCGTAGGTTAACCGGGCCGCAGTCCGCGCCATCACATCAATTACAGCGCTATAGAGGCCTATCAGCGGCTTATACAGCACCACCATGGCCAGGATGGTAGCGATGACCGCTATCGGATTTATCAGCCGAAATTTCTGACGCTGATGCTCGATAAATATGGGGCATTTGGTGCACGGAATTGTGCGCTGGCTGCCTAACACAGGCGCATCAGCCTCAAGGTCACTGCGCACATATGCAGCCTCACGAGTGCGTCGTTCAGTACTGGTTTTAGCCGAACCCTTGCCAGTAGTGGCTCCACCGGTCCGGATCAACGTCTCGATAAGCGTCGGGTCACAGTTGCAGCCATAGCCGAAGCGCCAACAGGACTTACGCGCTTTGTAAGCCGGACAGATCTCGCGTACAGCAGCATGGCAGTAGGGCATGTTCCAGCAGCGATCCCACAGACCGGGTTTTTTCCATTTCTTCTCCTCCACGGCCAGCTCGGTTTTTTCCGCCCGCTCGGCACGAGTGCCCAGAGTACCATACTTAAGTTGGATCACTATTTCCCAGAGAATGCGCAGGCCGACGACAGAAATCATCGTCATACCGGCATTGCGTGACCATTCGTTGATGACCTTAGCTGGCCTGCTAGCTTGATCTGCTAGATTCCCCGCCACTAACAGGGGCATACCGAACATGAGCGCTGCCCCCAGTATCCCCATCAGGACACTGAAGGCGATCTCCTCCATGGTCAGCAACACCACTGCCACTGTAGCCAGAAAGCCGGTGAGTGCCAGCAGTTGCCCCATCAGCGATAAGTTTGCTGCCACGCGAGCCATCTGCTGCGGAGGCATCGAAGTTAACGCCCCGCTGAAAATGCCGTACAAAATGTAGCCCAATGCGATGACAAATCCTATTACCGATAGCTGCAGGATAGTGCGGCTCCAGCCTTGCAGCAGGGCAAACAGATCGATCGGCGCTCGGGAAGATCTTGCGACTTTCCGTCTATTGTCTCTCATACCACTCGTTCACCATTTCAAGACGTGATGGGACACAGCCCGGCAGTAAGCCAGTCTTCTGACTTGGCAGGCCTGGACCTGCGGACAATCCCATTCAGTTCAGGTCGTGCAGCTTACAATGCTATGCGCCCTCTTTTGCAAGCTCATACGAGAAGTCGTCCGGAATGCGCTCAGGATCGACAAACTGCAGGTAGTCGGTCTTCTCGTTTGACCTGTGGAAGCCTTCCATGAAGTCGATTTTTCCATCGTTGACATGCTTTGCCAGCGAGGCCTCGAGAAGTCGCATGCCCAGGTTGGCACTACTCTGCATGGTCGTGCGCATCTGGGAGGTTTTTCGCTCCCTAATCAGGTTGCCGATTGCAGGCGAGCCGGCGGCTTCACCGAGCATGATCTCATACGCGGCAACACGCCCGTCTTTGTCGCACCGCGGGATCAACTCCTGCGAGAAGACTGCCGCCAGGGATGTGGACAGCATCGCCCGTATCTCTTCCTGCTCAGCGGTCGGGAACGCGGTGACCAGTCGGTCTATAGTCTTAGGCGCACTGACGGTGTGCAGAGTGGAAAAGACCAGGTGTCCGGTTTCCGCGGCTTGCAGTGCGGCGCGCATGGTCTCCAGATCTCGCATCTCACCTACAAGTATAACGTCTGGATCAGAGCGCATGTTTCTGACAACCGCTTCGGCGAAGCTGATGACGTCTACGCCCACTTCACGCTGATTGACTAGCGAACGCTTGCTTTCATGGTAGTACTCGATAGGTTCTTCGACGGTGATGATGTGCGTAGCGCGGTTTTCGTTAATCCAGTTGACCATGGACGCCAATGTAGTGCTCTTGCCGCTTCCTGTCGGACCAGTTAGGAGAATGATCCCTCGAGGGCGGTGCAGCAGCCCCATCATCATGTCGTTCCTGAGCCCCAATTGCTCAAAGGTCAGCATCTGATAGGGGATCATTCGCAGGGCAAGGGTCGGATGCTGTCGCTGCTCGAACACACTCACACGGAATCGTGCGAGGTCTTTCAGAGCATAGGCGATATCGGAGCCGCCCTGGTCGTGGTAACGCTCCCAATACTGGTTGTCTACGGTGTCTTTACCCAGGAAAAACTCAGTGCCAACAACCATGTCCTCGTGGGACATCTCACGGAAGCCGCTCATCTCGATCATCTGACCGTGGCGGCGATAGACCGGGGGTTGGCCGACAGTCAGGTGAAGGTCTGAGGCGTCAATCTTGACGCAGCCTTCGAGCAGGGCGATCATGATCTCATCGCCCATCGGTTGGTTCATCCTCTTGACCAAGTATTCCGGCGCACTAACCGTACGTCGCCACTGCTTTTTTGGTGCCCCTTGCTCCATCAGTACCACCGGCCTTCCTGTGGATTACGATACGTTTTTCCGAACACTACCAACCAGCCATTGCAGCAAGTTGAGCCAAGGTCTTTTGCGACAGGAACTACTGGGCAGTCGGACTGCCGCCCTCAGCATCGGGCGGACTGCTGGGGCGTGGTGTGGAGCCGCTGCCGGCAGGCGCAGCGGCAGGACGTTGTGGCCGCCTCTTTTGCGCCTGGGCCTGCTTTTTTGCCTCTTCGGCCGCCGCATCGGCTGCCAGACCATCAGCACGCCGCAGCATCTGGCGCATCTGTGTGCGGTTGCCCGAGTAGAACATAGCGTGATCTTGTGTGACAACCTCATCCAGATAGAGCTGGAGCAGCGCCTGGTTCATCGTCTGCATGCCCCAGTGTGCTCCTTCTTCCATAGCCGCATACATCTCTCCGGGTTTACCCTCTTCGATGAATTTCGCGATGGTCGGAGTGACCACCATGATCTCGAGTGCACCCACTCGACCACCCTGAGTATCACTGCGGGGAATTAGCGATTGTGAAATCACAGCCTCAAGGCTGCGACTCAGACGCATACAGATTTGCTGCTTTTCGTGTGGAGGGAACATGTTCACGATACGCTCTACTGTCTCTGAAGCACTGGTCGTATGTACAGTGGAGAATACCAGGTGGCCGGTCTCAGCGGCTTGCATAGCTACTGACATGGTGTTGACGTCACGCATCTCACCGATGAGGATCACGTCAGGAGCCTGTCGCATAGCGTATTTGAGAGCATCGGGGAAATCATTTGTGTCAGTGCCCACCTGCCGCTGGTCAACGAGACACCTCTTGTCACGGTGGACATACTCGATAGGGTCTTCGACCGTCAGAATATGAGCCTGTCGGTTGCGGTTGATGTGGTCGAGCATGGCGGCAAGGGTGGTGGACTTGCCGCACCCGGTAGGACCGGTTACCAGGACCATCCCCTGCGGACGCATGGAGATGTCGTTAAGTTGCAGTGGCAAAGACAGATCCTCGACCGTCATGATATCCAGAGAGATGATACGCATGGCAATCGAGTGAGTGTCGCGTTGCTTGAAGACGTTGATACGCAACCGGCATGTCTCTCCGATAGTCAGGCCGATGTCCTTTTCGGGATAGTCCTGAAAACGCTCCCAGTCCCTGTCGTTCATCAGACTGCGGGCGAGCCATTCCGTGTCTTCAGGGGTCAGCTCCGACCAGCCCTCCACGCGTTCCACCAATCCGCGAATCTTTGCGCACGGCGGTGCACCTGCTTTCCAGAAGATATCTGAGGCCCTGACGCTGGCCCCCCATTCGATTACTTTTTGCCACTCTTGTATTTTCAATTCAAGCCTCCTTGTATGCGCGCACATCTGCTCCCCGGGATTTAGCAGGCCACATCTGGCGCCGGGCGCCAGTCAGCGTCTGGAAATCAGTAGTGCAGTCAAACGATATAGCAATACCCCAACCACCAACGCTGCCACAGCAAGTAAGAACCAGGCTGTAAGCGGTTTATGGCTGTCGGTATTCTCCTCTTCAGGAGACGGTTCAGGCATGGTCAACTCTTCAACACTGGCAAAGCTGCGGTCCGTGATGGACACTTGATAGCTGCATACTCCGCCCTGCTGCAGCCAGCTCATCCTGACATAGCGGTTCTCGAAGCTACCAACACTCTTGTTGTCAGCCGTCATGCCCAGAAATATAATCGCAGCTTCCGGATACTGCGCAAGCGCCATAATCAGGGGCGCTACGGCTTGCACGCTACCAGGCCGGACTACTGACAACCCTGCCAGATTGGCTTGCACTGACATACAGCCATCTGAACTCTCCGCCTGATCACCGATGATCGGAGTGTCGAACTGCCAGCCGGTGTGTGCGGCGACCTGCTCTAGCGCCTGGCGCGCATCATCTTCGGTGCATTTTGTCGGCAGAGTTATGTTCACCGCAGTAGCATACTCACCATACATGCTGATGACTACTGCGACCTGCCCACCGGTATCTTCAACCGTGGCAGAATTGTCTTGCTGAGCTACCGCTGCTGCGACAACGAATAGCCCCATGACTACCATATATGGTGTTCGCCACCGAACCATTAGTTCCTCCTGGAAAGCTACCGATACAGTAAATCATCATAGCAGATACCAAAAGACGCCGGCAACTGGTTATGCCCGCGTCTGATAGTACGTTATTCTGCTTGGTGGTGGAGCCGAGGGGAATCGAACCCCTGACCTCTTGAATGCCATTCAAGCGCTCTCCCAGCTGAGCTACGGCCCCACGCGCTTGCGCTCAGTATAGCCGAAAACTCGTCGCAGGTCAAGCATATGCTGGCCTATACTACTTCCTATCTCTTGCACCAGTGAGAGACAGAGAGCGGCGTTGACAGAACCAGCGCGGGCCGGTATGATTTGGGGCACGCAGCAGTGCAAAGTGTTGCGGAGGGGTGACCGAGCGGTCGAAGGTGGCGGTCTTGAAAACCGTTGAGCGAAAGCTCCGGGGGTTCGAATCCCTCCCCCTCCGCCATACCCACGTTGCTTCCCTGCCCTTGTGGGCGGAATACAAGCACATTCGCCCCTGTATTACACACCGCAGCGCCTCTCTCCATCTAGCCACTCGAGTAACTAAGCCACCCTGTGAGCCTGCCGCTGCAGCACCCTCACCTGATTCAGGACCCTACTTTTGTCACGGGCACGTGCCTGTGCTTCACGCAAGCATTCGTGTTGCTTTCTAGTAGCCAATTCATCCTGTTGTACGCTATCCCGGCTGGCAAAGCGAGACAGGGAAAACAAGACCGGAACTCGATAGTGCTTGGAGGTATAGAATCGCTGGTGCAGAACATGCATGGTGAAGATATAACAGAGGTTGAAGTAGAGACAAGGCAGGATGACATGGAGGACAATCTGGCACATGAGTCAGCAGTGACCAGGGCCTGGGCATCCATGTGCAAGAGTCGAGTTCGGACATCGGTAACACTGGGCATAGTCGGCGCAGCTTTGTCGGCTACCCTCATCGCCCCGCTACCGATCTCGCATGATTCGGTAGGCTTTGTGCTGGCCCTCGAGCATTATGACGTCACTCTTCATCAGCCGCACCCACCAGGCTATTTTCTGTACATCATGTTGGGACGGCTTGTACAAGCCATGGTCGGTGACGGATGGACAGCTCTGTGGCTGCTGGGCATCATCGGAGTGGGGTTGGCTGTGGCTTTCATAGTCCGCGCTGGTTGGGAAGTAACCCCCGGTGCAGGTGTGGCCACGGGAGTGATTGCATTGTTTTCACCACTACTGTTGGCCGCAGCAGCACGAGGTGAGACATACACCCTGGCGTGCGCCCTGTCAGCATTCATCGGGTGGCGCGTTTTGCGGTTAAGACTAACAAATTGCGACAAGATGAAGGAAGTTATTATAGTCTCGGTCGCCATGGCTATGATGGCAGGATTAAGAACCACCGATGCGGCCTTTCTCCTACCACTATGGTCCTATGGAGTGCTTGCATTGGGCTGGCGCGGACTGATGATAGGGATCACGGTAGGGGCCATGGGCACAGTGAGTTGGCTGCTACCGATGGTCTCGCTGCAGCCCGGAGGATTGCCGGCGATTCGCCATGCCAGTTCAATGCTGTCATCGGGATGGGTAGCGCAGTTCTCGCGCTCGTCGGAGGTTGGTCTGCCCTGCTGAGGAATTCTGGCGACACTATGATCGCTATCAGTGTAGCTGTCAGTTCGGGGTGGTTAGCAGTCCCGTTTTTGCTACGACTGCGCGGCCACACCTTCGGTCCGTTACCACTATTGTGCACCACTTGGATGGCACCTGCAGCATTGTTCTTTCTGCTGGGGCATATAGGAAAACCCTACCAAGCTCTGTTCATCGGGCCCGCACCGTGGCTGATCGCTGGTGTGGCTATGGCTTCGGGCCTGCACGGCCGAAAAGAGCTGGTGCTACTCATCCTCGCGGCGACGGTCATGGCGCTTGGGTTTGTGGTCCCCATCCGCACAGATACCAACCGCCTGATGGGAGCATGGCAGGCAGCAGCCTCGCTCGCCTCCGAACTACCTGCCGACCAGACGGTGGCCCTCGCCCCGAACGTGCCTAAAGCCCCGGAAGGTGCCCTGGCCTGGGACTTCCGCCATACGATGTATCTGGCGCCACACATGCTAACCGTGCTATTTCCTCTGGATTCGACTGCGAAATGGGCCGATTTCAATGCAGGACGCGACCGATTGACCTTCAGACTGCCACCACAGGTCGAGCTGCCGGGCATCCGATATCTCCTACTGCCGGGAACAGACTTCCTTGAATACCTGCCTGCGGGAGCCAGGCTGCAAGATCGCTCGGTCGAACCGATGAAGCTCTACGTGGTGCCTGTTGACCCCACTGAGCCGCTGATCCTGGGCCCCGGGCACAGGATCGAATTCAGACCCGCCAAGACTGCGTTGCCCAGGCAGTCAGGCTCCGCCTCATGAGCGGCCCTATCACTACACGCATGCTGTTTGCCAGTCCGCCTATTGCCCGCCATGGTGGGGTAAAACGGTGTAGGCACGAGTTGGTATGAGGCAATCATATGGTGGAGGTGATCACACAAATATGTGCGACGTTTGAGGACCATACACGCTTGCTTTCTGCGTTCTGACCTGGTATACTGGTATCGTTTGCCAAAGGGGAGTAGCAGGGCGGCCCTGGTCGCTCCGGGACGGCCAACAATCTCGAAGGCCTGGTGCCTTCTGGTCCCCCGACCGGTCAATCTCCGGGTGTCAGACCTTTGGCTGCACGCAGACAACTTGCGTGTGGCCTAAATGGGCTGCACAA
>JAAYSP010000215.1 GCA_012518355.1 candidate division WS1 bacterium
GGGCCGTACTCTGCAAACTGCTCGCGATAGGTCTGTTCCAGGCCCCCAGCAAGGCCTACAGCAGATGTCAGATGTACTAGGACCTGTGCCGCCATACTCGCCTCCGATGTTGCTTTACTTTGCCGCCTACCGCATCAACGTACTACCTGCCGCTGTTGACGGTCCGGAACTGTCACTGCGTCATGTCAATTTGCCCTTCGCTGTCCGCTACCGCAATCCTGCTAGAAGAGAGAGCATTTCGCATAATAAACGCTCCGCAGAAGCGGATCATATCATGTGTGAGCGGGGATTGCAGGCCTGCCGAACCACCTGACGCTACCATCCGGTCTTAGTTTGCGGATAGCACTGAGCTTCACAGCCCTGTGACCGTCTACTATGCCCCCCACACTTCTGTTGACACGCACACATTTGCTGTCTATATCGCGTTGATGGGTGAGCCAGTCAGCTCCGCTCACTCTCACGAATAGGCAGATGAACTGGTGACTGTCTCCGGGTTGTTGCTGTGGGGTTTTGCCCGATGACTACGGTGACCAGAGAGTGTTAGTATACGGGCTGGAGACCATGGAGCTCAGATTGCGCCTGGACTGCATGGGGTCGCTCAGGCACCCATAGATGCCTGAAGCAAGACGCTGCGGCACTCTTCAGAGACAAAGTTTGCGTGTCCTGCCCGGGATGAGTCGCCGCAGTGTATGGCCAAAAAATGCACATGTCCCACTTGGCGGCGACCGAGGCGGATGTGGCCTCAACGTAGGCACACTGCAGATGCTACTGCATACTTGCGCAGCCGATATATCTTCTGCTGGGCTTGTGCACTTACATTTTTACCACTCGCCAGCTATATGCTCCGGTGCCACCAGACTTGCCGGAGAAAATGAAGGTGAACTGATCGCCTTCTTCGGCGGTGAGCATCACCTGTGCGATACTGTCGCCACTATTCTGGGCCAGTACGCCTGCGCCGTTGGCATAAGCGGCGAAAAGTGACTGATGTGTGGCATATACATGCCTCGCGAGCAGCCGAAGTTAGCCATATTTCGTCGACACTTACCACCATGAACGGCACGTGAGGAGGCCATATCCTGCCAGTACGATCAGACTGCAGGAGCGCTGTTGGCCATGCTTGGTGAACGCTCAGGCGATGTGTCTTCTGCTGGGCTTGTGCACTTACATTTTTACCACTCGCCAGCTATATGCTCCGGTGCCACCAGACTTGCTGGAGAAAATGAAGGTGAACTGATCGCCTTCTTCGGCGGTGAGCACCACCTGTGCGATACTGTCGCCACTATTCTGGGCCAGTACGCCTGCGCCGTTAGCATAAGCGGCGAAAAATGACTGATTTGTGGCATACACATGCCCCGCGAGCAGCCGAATCCAGGGTTTGGGCAGCGCCGGCTGCCTCGGGCCTGCCGAAAGGATGCACTGGTACGTGCCGGTACTGGGGACCGTGAACCGTTTCAAATCCATAGACCCGTGAGTGCTTCCAAGCGGAGTGAAATCGCTGTCTGTGATGGTCCCATGACCCTCACCCGGCGATACTGAACTGCCGGATCCACTGCATCCACATAGCCACATCACGCCTATCACTGCCACACAAATCCACAGCCATCTGATCATAACCGTCGCCTCCAGCCACAAAATTCTCGATAGACAGGTAGTTCGACGCTGGCAGGGCTGCACCTGCCATTTCCTGCCGCACCGCAAAATTGTTGCTACTATAGACACGATGGCATCATCAGTGTGAAACCAGTATCCGCCTGTTGCCGTAAGCGCTGCGCCTGCGACACGAGTTTTCCAGGTGATGGGCTTTGCCGGTACCATTTTGTCCTTCAAGCGCAACGGCTTCGCCTGAATTCGGGAGGTAGCGGCGTATAGATGCCGAACCTGTCAACGCATGGATGACACTGAGCGAACTGTTTGCAGTGGTGTGGGGTACCCCGAGGCTCACCGGACAGGCAATCGTAGCTTTCCATCAGTTGTTCACTGCTCATATCGTAGGTAGCTTTGACGATAAGATAACGCTTTAGTACCGCCGCTCAGGAGGCAGTATGATGCCCATCACACTCTGGATCACAGTCATCGCAATCACGCTCATGTGTACCTGTGGCACGTATGCCCAGCCAATTCACATCGGTGGTGACAGGCAACTGTTTTTCGGTCCATGGGCAGAGGACGGCCGCGATGACTACCTGATCGAAACCATGCAGTGCATCACTATGGCGATGCACGAGGCGCAAGTGACCGGCGAGCGACTGATACCGCATGGGGATAGGCCGTGGGATCTGGGGGATGTGTGGCTCAGCGTCATCAGGGACGAAGACGAACACGGAGTACTTTTCCGGATGTACTACAACTCGCGCGACTATGAAGCCTGGCGGCCGCGAACCAATCCTCACTGCCTCATCCTGCTGTATGCGGAATCGCGCGACGGAGTCAACTGGGAGCGACCCAATCTCGGCTTGTGGGAGTGGGAAGGCGACCGCGACAACAACATCATATTCCCAAACGACGACTTCCCGTATGTCTTCACCAGCGTCGTGATCGACTCGGTGTTCATCGACCCCAACGCTGCCAGTCCCGCGGAGAAGTACAAGATGGTGCTGGGCCACATGGTAGGGCCGGCAAAACCGCAGGTGGATGACCCCGACTTCGATCCCGACGCCAGGCCCGAAGGCTTTCTGTATCCTCCCGACGGAGTGGATGTGCCGCCTATCCCAACAGGGAAGCACGTTTTCGCCTCGCCCGATGGTATCCACTGGAAGCTGCTGGGCGAAAGAGACATCACCACCGGTGCCGGAGATGCCAAATACTCAGTCACATGGGATGCGCGGATCGGGAAGTACGTACAGTGGACGCGGATCAAGCCTGCGAATCCTGAGCTGGTGCAGCACTATATGGACGCTTACGGCGAGGATCGGCCCCACATGAACATCCGCATGATCGGACGGGCCGAATCGGATGACTTGCTCAACTGGAGCGAGGGGCAGATAGTCCTGGCTCCCGACGAGGTGGACAACGCGGGCCAGCCGCTGTGGATGAACCGCCTGGATTTCTATGGTCCCAACATATGTCCGTACGGCGAGGGAGCTTCTGCCTATGTCGCACTGCTGCCATGCCAGGGCCACTGGCCCAAGTGGCGCAACGGTCATCCGGCACCTCCAGAGGGTAGGCTGGGCAGTGGAGGCTGGGGTATTGACGTGCAGCTTGCCACCAGCCGCGACGGGATCAGCTGGAACCGCGCGCCCGGTCGTAAACCGTTTATCCGCAACGGCGTCCAGGGCACGTTCTGGAGCAGGCAGATCTACCCTAGCGGTGATGTCATCCAGGTTGGAGATGAGCTGTGGTTCTATTTTGGCGCTTCCTCCTCCGGCCATGGCGCCAGTTCAGGACCTGAAGATGTCGGTATCGGTCGGGCAGTGCTGCGACTGGACGGCTTCATCTCCGCTGATGCCGACTACACCGGCGGCGAGTTGACCACCCGGCCGCTCGTATTCGCTGGCAACAGGCTGCAACTGAACCTCGACACCGGTTCCGGCGGCAGTGTCCGAGTGGAGCTTCTCGACGAAGACGGCATCCCGATACCCGGATTCGAGCTCAAGAGCGAGTTCGAGGACGTCGAGATTGAGGGCAATCATGTGAGGGTGCTTGCCCAGTGGCCACGAGTAGTGGACGGTGCACGCCGCCTAACCTCGGACGTCAGCGAGCTGGCGGGGCGTCCGGTTCGTCTCCGCTTTGTCATGCGCAACGCCAGACTGTATTCGTTTCAGTTCATCCCGTGACACCGAGCACGTAAGCGCGGCCAGCGGCCTAACACAGGAGGGAGTACCATATGGTACTGGCACCGATTCAGGTTATCGAGTGTAGCGGCACGCCGCGTCAGATGGGGCAACAGTACGGTGAGCAGGCTCGGGAAGCAATTCACCACAACGCTGAGCTCTTCTCCCGGGCGTGGCATGAGGAAGAGCATCTGGGACAGATGGGCGCCGTCCGCCGCGTGCTGGAGCGCGAGTTGCCCCAGGTAGTCGAAGAGATCGAAGGCATTTCCGAAGGCGCGGGCATCCCTGCTGAGCGGATTCTGTTTATGAACCACGTGGCCACCCTCGGCGAGGACTGGCTAGATGAGTGCACCGCACTGGCAGTGGCGGCCGGACCTGATGGGCCCATCGTGGCCACGAACAACGACGGTGGAGTCAGTGACCAGCCACCGTTCGCGACCGATCGCGACTCTCGATCCATGTACGTACTTCGCCGCACTGCGCCAGATATGGGATTGCCCATGGTGCAGGTGACGTACTCGGGATGGCTCAGCGGGCTTGATGCGATGAACGCTGCAGGCCTGGCGAACATGCACGGGTCAGTAGGCTCCAGGTTCGACAAGAGCGGGCCGCGCGTGGATGTCCGGCTGTGGATCTACCACCTGATGAGCACCTGCAGCACAACCCGAGAGTTCATCGAGGGCATGTTTCGAGGCAACCTGACCGGCAAAGGCTTCTCCATCGCAGTCGGTGATCGCAGCGGCGACACGGCGATCGTCGAGGCAGCAGTGCCTCTGGTGGCCTGCCGCGACCGATGCAGGCAATTCGTGTACTCTACCAACCTCTACGCCAGTGAAGCACTGCGAGACGCCGACATGCGTTCAGCAGACAGCAAACCTATCTGCCACTATCGTACTGGCTATCTGCGCTGGATCGAGGAGAACTCGCCTCCCAGGTCGCTCGTGGACATGCAGAAACTGCTGTCGTCACACGCTCCGTGGGCCCCTTGCCGTCATGGCGGCCCGGATCTGTCGCACACAGAGTGGTCTGCGATAGCGCTTCCGAAATCAAACCGTCTCTTGGTGAGCAACGGTCCGCCTTGCCAGGCTGAGTATCAGCAATTCGAAGTCGGATAGGGGGCAGGTGTGGTGTATGTGGGGGGCTGAGCGAGGCAGGCAGTTCGTGTACTCTACCAATCTCTACGCCAGTGAAGCACTGCGAGACGCCGACATGCGTTCAGTAGACAGCAAACCTATCTGCCACTATCGTACTGGCTATCTGCGCGGATCGAGGAAAACTCGCCTCCCAGGTCGCTCGTGGACATGCA
>JAAYSP010000132.1 GCA_012518355.1 candidate division WS1 bacterium
AGACTCACCAGGCGCCCGTAGAGTCCGTCATCATCATGTGCAGGCAGCTCTGCGGCTACAGCATCTCCGCGACGCCTGCGAGGGGCGAAGGTGTACACTACCACCTCCTCAGCCCCTCTGCGACGTGGTCGGTAGTAGCTCACTTCTCGCAGGAAGCTTCTGGCAATCAACTCATCATGCGCTCTTTTCAGCTCCCGCTTGATCTGCGAAGGGTAGTAGTTGCGACTCATGCCGAGCTTTTCGAACGCCAGCCGCGTCAGCCGCATCCGGTATGTGGCCTTGCCGTCGTAGCGCTTCTTGTCCAGATAGCGAAAAAGCCGACGCGCAAGTGGAGTACTGAGAGAAAAGTACAGGTTCGTATCCAGTTGCTTGAGGTTTCCCGCGCGGAAGCTGTGAAACAGCACCGGGTTCCAGACTATGTAGCTCTGTGGCGGGTTGGTATCTCGACCGGGCTTTTCGTCATACAGTCGGTAGCCCTCGAGGATGTGGAAGCCCTCATCCACATATCGCTTGGCTTCGTTGTCCCAGAAGGCCTTGCTGGCCACAATGCTGACGCCCATTAGCCGGTTGAGCGCCTCCTGGATCCGCCGGTATGAGTGGCCATCACGTGGCCAGCCCATCCGCTGCAGCAGATCATATCGCGTTATCGGGATCTTGGCGCTTTTGAAACCGTATTCGTCGGTCACCTCCATAAGCGCCACATACACTTCTTCATCTCCGGCAACCGGCAAGCCGTACGCCTCCGAACCGGTTATCGTCCATTCTCGCGCGACAGTCTTGCCATCTTTGCCGGTAATCAAGTCGGTAAACTTGATGGTGTTTACTCCCCCTGGCACCCGGTGAGAAAGCACGGTGAAAGGAAACTCAGCCAGATTCATCTCATCTCGGCCAATGCGGACAGCTAGATGACGCTGGGCGCCCCCATTCTTCTCAAGTTCTAATTCGAGTTCCTCAGGTTGCCCTTCAGCCGGCATTCAGCAACTTCCCTTCCACACTTGCTTGTTCTCTCTGCTATACTGCGGCATCGTACCGTTTCGAAGCTGGTATGTATAAGCTTTGTCCGGTGCAGTAAGTTGTCTGCAGCAACCTATGTACCATTTTGCATGAAGCTCGTATCTATCGGATCTCAACTATAGTGTACTGACACAAGTTCTGCTGTTGCTACGATATCCCAGTATTAGCCTTCCCCACTCCGATTCCTCCAAGATTGATAGGTCATTTGCCGCTGATGAGGTGAACTTGGTTTGAGCACCATGGGTTTGACCAAGCCTTGCCGTGAGCTGTTCAGTCGTCAGAAGATCAAAAGAAGCACAACAACAGAAGCGTTTACAATTAGCGTTGAGATTTTTATGATATATACCATATCTGTCAGGATGAGGAGGTGTTGTTGTTCTCTTACAGATTCTGATTCAATACAAGATTCTATGGAGCCGGGAGGCCGAGAGTTATCGGGGCTCCCGCGATCCGATTTGTGCTGAAACACGTGTTGCTTGTGTCATTTCACTCTATATGCGTGTGCGGCTACTGGTGTCAGCTCTCGCTATTTCTTGTATGAGCACTCGCTATTGTTTGCCCGAATCTTGTGCCGAAACACGCTATTGACTGCGCCACGACTTGTCAGATCAGCCTGCAAAGCGCGCTCTCAGCTCTGAAAGGCCAGTTTTGCGGTTTTTCTCGCCACTTTCAGTGCTCATCCCACACCTGCAGGTCACGAGGGTACGGCCATTGTGCACTCTGTGTTAGGATGTGGTTCTTCGGCATGGCCGCTCCTGTCCTTGTTCTTGTGTCAAACAACGCTATTCATTTGCCAGTTTTATTAATTTTTGCGTTGTAGCACTATAATATTTGTGTCAGAACACGATATGTTTTATGCCAGACACCAGTATTCAGACGAAATTATCATAAGGAACGGGCGATATTTGTGCCGCAACACTCTATTACTTGTGTTAGAAGCCAATATTCGCCTACTCGAGAGCGTATAGTGTGCTCTGACACAAGAAATGCTTTAAGGCGCAAGGCTATCGAGCTGAGAGGAACAGAACCAGAGGTGATGCAGGGCCAAGAGCAGAGTAGATTTGAGTGAAGGTAGCTATCTTGAGAGGGGCAGCGCAAGCGAAGATGATGATAGGCGTCATGTAGTGCGCGGCAATAGCTTTCAGATGCGGCTGGCACTTCACTGAGCCTTCCCAAACTGTGCAGCATCAGGGCGAGGCCACTTACTCCGAGGATTGCGCGTCCCAAAGCTGGGCCAACTGCTCCAGCGTTTCGGCTATCAGCGCCGGATCGTGGGCAGTCAGTGCCAGTGCAGCCTGCACAATCTGCGAACGACTGACTTTCAGTCCGTGCTCAGTCAGCAGTTGCACGCGGCACAACTCTAGCTGCTGGAGCATATGCGATGGCACATAGAAAGTGATCTTCTCGGTGGGCGGCTGTGGCAGAGTGCGCGCAGGGGGCGGCATCTGCATCGTGAATGGTTTGACTTTGAGACGTGCGGCTACCGAGGCATCGGTGGAGACAGGCGCGGGCACTGCCGTCTGGGCCGAAGGCCGCGATTTGCCGGACAAGCCAGCATTGCCCTCTTCCCCACCTCGGCTTTTGGCAGGCGCCTTGCGTTTGGACTGTGGTTGCTCCCCGGGATCTGCCTGCCCGGAACCATCATCAGCCCTGAAAAAGTCTGCAGCGCCGGGAAGCTTGGGCTTTCTAGCCACGGTCAATCAACTCCTTTGCCAGTTGCCGGTACGCCTGTGCAGCGGGGCCCTCGGGCTCATATACGAGTATCGGTTCGCCAGCTGCAGCCGCTTCCTGCAGCCGGATGGTCGCGGGAATAACTGACTCCATCACCAGACCGGGGAAGCCTTCTTTGACCATCTCGATAACCTGCCGATGATGGATCGTGCGCCGGTCCTGCATGGTCATGACAATTCCGGAAATTCGCAGGTCGGCATTTAGCTCCTGCTGAATCCGCTCGATGCTCTGTGACAGTTGTCGCAAGCCATGAAGGGCCAGGAAGGAACACTGTTGCGGCACGAGAACCTCATCGCTGGCCGCCAGAGCGGAAACAGCCAGGAGCTGCAGCCCCGGTGGGCTGTCCAGGATTACATAATCGTACTCGGCAGCTACTGGCGCAATGGCCTGGGCAACGACTTGATGGCGCTCAGTGGGCGGGCTCTGCACCAGTAGCATCTCGGCCGCCGCCAGATCGATCGTCGCAGGTGCTACCTGCAACCCATACCACGGCGCAGTGACTATGACATCTCTTAGGTCTGTCTCACCATCGAAGAGTGCTTCGTACACTCCGGAAGCACCGGTTGCCGGCACGATGCCCAAATAGCCGGACAAATCGGCGCGGGCGTCCAAGTCTACTAGCAGGACTGACGCGTCGCTTTCAGCCAGAGCAGCACCGACGTTTATGGCAGTAGTGGTCTTCCCCACCCCACCTTTTTGATTGGATACACAGATAATCCGTGACATCACCGCTCCAGATCATGTGTTTGGAGTTTGCAACAGATAACAGAAAAGATTATCGTGTGCTTCTTCCATCTAAGCGTACCGTATTGCTGTAGAGAAGTAAAGAGTGAACACAGTAAAGCTGTATGACTGTTATAAAGCGAGACGGTATTACTGGGTAGCGGGAAAACAATATTGCAGTATTACAGTTGCACAGTATGGCAGGGAGTGAATGATAGTATCCTGTATTGCTACGTGACAAGGAAACAGTCATAGAGTAGTACAGTTATGCCGCAATACAGTAATACAGCAAATAAACTGTGTTTGCCATATAGATTGTTTGTAGTTCTAATGTGATCGCAGCAGCCTGGTATTTGCCTCTCAAAGCGCACAGCATCAACTGCATATTGTATTAGCAGAGAACGGCAGAGCAGTTCAGCAAGAAGTGCGTGATCGCATAACAGTGCCATTAAATGCCAGTTATAGCCGTTCATACAGGAAAGATTTTTGATGCACTGTATACGGTAAAACAGTAAGGCAGTCTTACAGTAGTGCGGTGCGCTTCGATGTGTGCGGCAATAATCCTCGTCTGATCATAGTACCCCATGGCTTATTCATCGAGCACTGTTTGCCGGTAAATACCGTAAGACAGTAAAACAGTAAAATGGTAAAGCGGGAAAGAGGTGATGCAGAATAGCAGTAAAGCAGAAGATGGTAGCTAGAGGTGAAAGCAGAGAGAGTGTAACACAGACGTGGACGAAGGCTAGTGGGTGCTCGGATTGGTGCGAGTGCGGGTGGGAAGTGATGCAGGTGTATGTTGCGGCTTACCGTAAAGAAACAAGTAGTCTGGCGGCAGTCATGAGTCTGAACGGATTGGTTCGGTGATCCTGGCAGCCAGATGGCCTCGTAATTCGCCGGCTTGTGCCTGGAATTTTGGCGTACCTGCTACCATCAATGTGACCGTATGTGCTGTCCCCGGAGGAAGTTGGATTACATCGCCGGGTTGGATTGCGCTGAGCTTGCGTAAGGGCAGTCGCACCCTGGCAACCTCTGCCACTAGCCTGACTGTTGATTGCTTTGCACGCTGTGAGACAGCGCTGGTCCAGACCTCTGAAGTTGGCTGTGCTGTTGTGGCCTCTTGCGTCTCGGTGCTTTTGAGCAAGCGTTGTAGAGATACGTGCGGCAAAGCCAGATGTCCGGGCCCTGAGGACTGGCCGATGGTAAAGCGGAAGGTAGCATGAACGATATCCTGTCCGTAGGCACTGATGTCGAGGTTCGCCACAGTGGTTGTGATACTGTTGACCACCGGCTCGAGGTTGGACATCGCCGGCCATGTCAACGCCCAGGTCTGCAGGATTTCGTTGAAGAGACGCTTGAGAAGCGCCTGCTCGATAGCGGTTAAGTCTGGAGAGTGGGGAGGAGGGGCCTCGTCGCCGCCGCCCAACATGCTGGTAAGCATCGAGAGTGCCACCGGTAAGTCTATCTGCCAGACCGCGGGTGCAGTTGTCGGGTCCAACTGGAAGACGACCAAAAGCGGGTTAGGAGGCAGGCCGCGCAGGTACTGGTCAAAGCTGGGGTGATCGAGGCCTTCAAAGGCGACCTGCAAAGAGGTGTTCAGATACGCGCTTATGGTTCGAGACAACACTTTGCTCAGCACAGTGTAACGATCCGTCAACTCATGCGTCTGGTCGGGTGACAGCTTCGCGGCTTCACGAAAATCATACAGTGCTACCTCTGCAGCACGTCCTTCGCGGGTCTGCCGCTGTGCGATTTCCATCGAAGCGGCCAGAATGTCGAGTTCTTGCTGAGTTACCAGCGGTTGGTCGCTCATCTCGGTTGCCTACCTGCTGTGATGGACCAGTCTTCCGATAGTTGTTCTTGCCGGTGGAAATCGAAAACGGGCTCTATTCGATGTAGCTAACCTCACCGTAATCGATGCTGATTTCGCCTTGCTCCTCCAGTTCTCGGGCAGTCGCTGCGAGTTTGGCGCGCGCCTCCTCAACTTCGGTGACTCGCACCGGCCCGAGCACCTCCATCTCCTCTGCCAGTGCCTGGTTAGCTCTCTCGGACAGGTTCTCTGTCACCCGCGCCCTGTCTTCATCTTCGAGACCCTTCAGCGCCAGCGCCAGTATGTTGCTGTCCACCGACCGCAGCACGGTCTGCAAAGCCCTATCCGGCAGCCGTAGCAGGTCCTCGAAGGTGAACAGTCCCTGCTCAATTCTTACTGCCAAGTCGGGTGCGCGCTGCCCCAGATCCTCAAGCATAGCCTCCTGAATGGTGCGGTCCAGATTGATGACGATGTCCATCAGGAAGCTGAAGAAAGTGTCACCACCTGTCTGTTTATGCCCGTTGGTAGGCACAAACATCTCCTCCAGGCCGTCGACCAGCGCCTGTAGTGTGCCGGGCGCAAGACTGTATATAGTAGCAGCACGAGCCATGATTTCGGTTCGTCGCTCTTCCGGGGTATGTTGCAGCATAGCGGCCGCTTTAGCAGCCGAAAGCTGGCTGATGAGTACCGCAGCAGTCTGTGTCATCTCGGCATCAAGGCGTCGTGCGATTACCTGGGGGCCATGTCAGCTAACTGGCGCAGGCGGTCCAGGCCGTCACCCTGGCGCAAGAGCAGATCTTGGCTGTGGCCGCTGCCCAGGGTGCTATCAAGCAGCTATTGAGCCATTTTCAGCCCGCCGAGACGCTCGCTATGCAGGGCAGAGGCAGAAAACTCTTCGAGGATTTGGCGATACTTGGTGGTGCTTATACTGTCCAGGTGTGCCACTTCATCTGCGATAGCCCGCACCAACGATTCGTTTAAGCGTGTGCACACCTGTGCGGCAAGGTCGATGTCCAGTGACGCGATGATCACTGCTGCCTTGCATATATTTCTGCGGTTGCTGATCGATTCTTCAACCACAGTGGTCACGGTTGGGGCTTCAGATTGCACTGTCAGGTTGCGGCTATACTGGCCAGGCACTATTGTCTACCGACAGTTGCTATGAGAGCTACGTTGATTTCAGCCTTCCCGTATTGCGTGCCCACAGGCACGACTAGAGCGGGGCAGATGGTGGTGATTTGCACATCGATGCCTCGGATCAGCGAAAGTGGAGTGATGTCGCACGTGTAGCCAGCGGCCTCCAGGTAGGTGGTGGCATTGCCGGTGATCATGTTAGCGAGCTCACCGAGCGCACTGGAGGCCAGTTCGTCTATCTCATCTACATCCTGGCCCAGCATTTGGGCTGCGATTTTGGATGCGGTGACATCTGACATCCCGCATAGTGCGACACCCTCGGCCATGCCGTTTACGTCCAACACTGTGGTAAGCTCTTGAGAGGTGAAAGTGTTGCCACTGCGCAAGCTCAGTTGCCCGCGCTCCGGCGAAGCACTGACCACCTGTGCCAGCACAGTGAAACCAGCACGGATAAAAAGGTCTATGAACTTCACTTCCACGACGCAAACCTCCTGTGCGACGTGTTGAACCGATGCACGCATGGTCGCATGTACACAGCCACAGATGTGACCTTCTTGTAGCACCAGCTTGGCCCGCTGCAGTCCAGCATTGCCCTGTCATCTGCAGACAGCAATTTTAGTGCCATAATCGCTGTTTGCCGCGACAAGTTTTCCTGACGCATGAAATGTGACTGGAGTTGTTTGCGAGATTACAACGAGCGTGAGAGACAGAGAATGTGAAGCAGTAAAACAGTTAAACTTTGTAGCCGTATTACTGTAAAACAGTATATATTGTGATCATGCTGCCTGTGCCAAAAGCCGCTTGACTACCTCTATCACCTGTGCGGGTTCGAACGGCTTGGCCACATACTCGCTGGCTCCGGCCTTGACTGCTTCGAGCACCATTTGTTGTTGTCCCAATGCTGAACAGATGACTACCTTTGCCTAAGGATGCTTCTCCACGATAGTGCGCGTTACAATGATGCCATCCATGCCTGGCATGGTGATATCCATCAGCACCAGGTCGGATTTCTCTGCTTCATACGCGGCCAAACTGGCCTCTCCGTCACCTGCTTCGCAGGTGCTGAAACCTTCGGCTTCGAGTATTTTTTTGAGTATGGTGCGCATATAGATGGCATCATCAACTGTCAAAATCTTAGCCGACATGGTCTTCTTTCCCTATGTGCGACCTCCCACGATCAGCAGCAGCTCAACCGTTTCTGACATCGCTTACCGACCGCGAATCTCATAGTGTAGTCCGCCGCCGGGTTCTCGTATGCAACCAGCGCATAACACACTGTGGCACGACTGGCGCTGGCAAAGACATGTAGAAACGCCCTGATTGTGCTTCTATATCGGCTGCACATCGCATTGTCTTGAGTTGACATACTGTTTGCCAACTATTTCCTAAAGCTCTTGTGACAACAGACCGATAATTTCCAATGTCACCCTTAGTTATCTGGCCTACTAACTATACGCAGCATGTTCGCGGTACCTCACAGATAGGGCAGATGTGTGGGGTGTAAACTCTTGTCATATGGACACGCCGGCTCACGATAGCGTATGTGAAGCGGGGGAGTGCCTGAAGGCAGATGCTACGAACTGAAACGTTGATTGCCCCTTACCGCCTCAACCGCCGTCTTGCCGCAAGTCATCGCCCAAAGCGTGCTTCTGGAGCTACGCGATGAGTCTCTGCCTCCGCTGGACTACCTACCCGCATCCGGCGGTGTCGGCTCGGGACAGGCCTATCAGCCGTCAGAGGGCATGGATCCGTGGGCAAATCTGGCGGATGGCTATTGCCTGAAGCAAGAGCTCAAGCAGCAGTTCCGGGCGCAAACCGCGATGCCGATTACGCTGTGCCCGAGCTGCTCATCGAAGCACTCGACGACGACGGCTACCTGACCATCAGCGTCGAAGAAGCCGCCATACAGTTGAGCGTGGAGCCGAAGCTGGTGGAGATTACGCTTCAGGTGCTCCAGAGCATGCCGCCATGCGGCCTGGGTGCTCGCAACCTGCTCGAGTACCTGCGCCTGCAACTGGCCACGTGTGCCCCGGCTGAAGTGCCGTACGGCACCGAAGCGGTCATAGACAACCTCACCCGCCGCTATCGCACCATGCACAAGGTCATGCAAGCTATAGTGCAGCATCAGGACGATTTTCTGATGCATGGCCCAGCACACTTGCAGCCGCTGAGCAAAAAACAGATCGCGATCGCCCTCGACTTCCATGAAGCCACGGTGTGCCGCGCCACAAAAAACAAGTATGTACTGCTTCGGGACGGCCAACTGGTGCCGATAGACATCTTTTTCGATGATGCGTTGCCTGCCAAAAACATGCTCTGGCGGCTGGTCAATTCTGAGGACAAGTCCTCACCACTGTCTGATCGGATGCTGCAGCACGAACTGGCCGGACACGGCTTTGATCTGGCGCATCGCACGGTCACCAAGTATCGTGTGCAGCTCGACATTCCTCCTGCAGGTCAGCGAAAGGCCGCATGAGACGGTCAGTCAGGACTGAGAGATGACGATCTGCACCTGGCCTTAGGCGGCTGCCCGCAGCCGGTCGGCTGTGGGGCGCATAGCCCCGTAGACAACGCTTCCTCTCATGCTATACGTCCGATGCTCTGGGCTACTCACCCACATCGCTGCGATTTCGATCCATATCTGCAAAACCCGCACTATATTCTGCAGAATTTGCTAAATCGTATCCGTCTTCACGCCGATATACTGCTACGGACCCTGGCAGTCCGCTGGGAGAGGCTTTCTAAAGCGACACCGTCACCACCCTGCATCGCATGGATTTGCGGTGGTGATGATGCCTAGACAGGGAGCTTCCGAATGGTCAGAGGTCTATATGCCGCCGCCGGAATCAGCGTCCAGATGCAGCGCCAGGACGTCTACGCAGTCAACCTCGCGAACGTATCCACCACTGGCTAGCGCCGCAGCAACATCGCTCAGCAGAGCTTTTCTGCCGACTTCACTCTGTCGCCGGACACTGCAACTGAGCGCGGTGGGGAGCCGCCCTAGGGAGCACTGGCCGGGGGCTGGGGATATCGCCGCCTCGATCTGACACCCGGTCCTATCATACAGACGTCCTCCGATTTCGATTTAGCTGTCTCTGGTAGCGGCTTCTTCTGGTCCGTAGCCCGCAGGGGGAGGCCTATACGCGTGACGGCCGCTTCAGCCTCGACGCCGACGCTGTAGTGGTCAACCCCAGCGGCTATTCACTGCTGGGCACACGTGGCCAGATCCGGCTCACGACCGATCAGATGCATGTGGACTCACAGGGCGCAGTCTACGATGGTGAGCAACTAGTAGACAGCCTCCGCATCGTAGAGTTTGACACTCCGGTGGGCCTGAGCAAGCTCGGAGACGGGCTGATAGTCGGAGCCGTGCCTCGACTGGCTGCCGGCTACGAAATCATCCAGGGCGCAGTTGAGGGCTCGAACGTCCAGGTTGTGACTGAACTGCAGCGCATGATGACCAGTATGCGGCTGTACGAAGCAAATGCCAGGGTTTTGCAGACACAGGATGAGACCATCGGCAGCCTGTTGCGGGAGGCGGTGGGGTAGAGGTGTCATCGTCCACATGAGCATCGTACACCATGGCACGCATGCCCACTGGACACTTGCCTCCTGACTTGCAAGCCTATCTCATCACATAGCCCGCTCTCACGAATCTTCGTCTCACGGAAGGAGACACCTCACAGATGATGCGAGCGCTCTATTCGGCGGCCAGCGGCATGACCGCCCAGCAACTGAACGTAGATACCATCGCAAACAACCTCGCGAACGTCAACACTACTGGCTTCAAACGCCAGCGCGTGGACTTCCAGGACCTGATGTATCAGGCGCTGAAGCTGCCCGGATCGCCTGCCGCCAGCTGGGTAGAGGTGCCTACCAGCATCCAGGTAGGCCTCGGTGTGCGCACCGCTGCCACCACGAAGCTGTTCGCCCAGGACACCTTTCAGCATACCGGCAACCCTCTTGACCTGTGCATCGAGGGTGATGGCTTTTTTCCAGGTGCTGCGCCCTAACGGTGAGGTCGCATACACTCGCGCAGGGGCGTTCAAGCTCGACAGCGCAGGCAATCTGGTCACCTCTAGCGGCTACCCACTTGAACCACCGATAACCGTCCCGGCAGACACTGAAGCGATATCCATAGGCGGCGACGGCACTGTGGCGGTAATCGTCGCAGGAGAGACCGAACCGCAGGAGATCGGCCAGATCGCGCAGGGAGTCCTGGAGCTGTCGAACGTGGAGGTGGTCGAGGAGATGGTGAACATGATCACCGCCAGCGCGCTTATGAGGCGAACAGTCATGCCATCAAGATCGCCGATGACATGCTGCAGATGGCGAACAACGTCAATAGATAGTGCATGATTTGCCCGCGTCACATCGCTGCCATGCAGCCGACCCATAGAGCGCTGACTCGCACTGCTTCGGCGATACAGTCGGCCTCTACGCTCATCTGTGCGGTCTGGGCCTCCGGTGCGCGTCCTCGTGTGCATCGCCTATCGTATGGCGAGCTATCCGTGGGATGCATACGTGCGATGACGACACTTCATCGGCGGCTGACAGCTATGGTCTGTGCAGTACCGTCAGTCGCTGTCGGCTTGCTCTTCATGCTTCCGGCGGTACATGCGGAGCAACTTGCCGCTACTGTCACACTGCATGAGCGTGCAGAGGTGGGGGAGGGGGCCATCACTCTCGCCCCACTGGCCGATATCACTGCATCAGAAGATCTGACTGACAGACTGTTGGCAGTGGACATCGGCCCTAGCCCGCTGCTGGGACGCAGCCGCTCCATCAACGCAGGCTATGTGCGTATGCGGATCGGGCGTGTGGGGGTAGACCCTCAGACTGTCGAGCTGACTGGTGCGTCCGCGGTACAGGTGCATCGTCCCGGCATCTCGCCTCTACTTGAGCAGGCGCATAGCGACCCGCACACGACAGCACCCGCTCAGGCAGACTTGGGCGGAACACACACGCAGCATGGCTCATGCAGCCCGCACCCCGCGTCCTCGCAGCCTGCACAGGCTCCACTCTTGCGGCGTGGTGAGCAGGTGCAGGTGGTGGTAGTCAGAAGCGCCATCGTCATCCAGACCATCGGTCGGCTCATGACCGATGCAGCCTTGGGTATGCCGGTGATAGTGCAGGTAGCGGGATCACGGCAGCGTATTTCCGGCCTGCTCACCGGACCTCGTCAGGTGGAGGTTCATCTGTGATGCGCCTGGCATTCGGACACCGGATAGGAGTTCCCGCCTGTGTACTGTTTCCGCTGCGCCCTCTCCTGCAGCACAGCAAAGAAGAGGGGGCGGGGGGGGAGGCCGTACTACTCTCTATCTCCGGCAGCAGCTACAGTCTTGGTAGCCGGTACGGCTGCCGCCTGGCGAAAGCTACGAAGAATGCCGCAGTCTACGCTATCGAGGTGCCATCGGCATACCGTCTCTCTGCTGGGGCATGTATTGCCCACCACATCCTGTGAACGGCTGTATCGTATCTGAGACGACGCACTGGATCTCCCAGAGGATGCCTGACTCGGCCTACGGGATGCGTGACTTGAACGCTGTAGAAGAGACGGGTATGGCCTTCACGCGCCATTTTTCGCATAGCTCAATTGTTGACACTTGGACAGCACCATCCTGGCCAGCGTTTCGGCGGCGGCCACAGGAGCACATGATATGAAACGTGTACTCGCCCTGCAGGCCCTACTGTTGCTTCTGCTGACAGCCTCATCTGTCTACGCAGATAGCCTCTACAGCCCCTCCAGTTTCTTCACCGATATGTTTGCCGATCGAAAGGCTGCACGCGTTGGCGACGTGCTACATGTACTGATTGTCGAGAGCGCATCGGCCAATCAGACCGTCGGAGGTACTCACAACAAACAGGCAAAAATGGGTGCAGAAGAGGGCAGTAGCTGGCTCGATTTCATCTCGCTGCTGGGCTATGACGGCTCCAGCAGCTACAGCAACGGCAGCACTGCCATCCGAAGCGGCAGCATCACCGCCCGGCTCACGGTGACCGTCACCGAGGTGCTGGCAGGCGGCAACCTGCGCATCGAGGGTCGTCGCTTTGCAGGTCAACCGTGACCTGCAGGAGATCACCATCCGCGGCCAGGTGCGCCCGCGTGACATCGGCCGCGACAACACAGTCATGTCATACCAGGGTGGCAGATGTCGAGATACTCTATGCCGGCTCTAATCCGCGCAAACCGGGCCATAGTGTGGGCCTCATCCAGCGCCTGCTGAACCTGCTCTTCTAGCCGTACTGCCAGTGGCCGCACGCCGTTGGCCTCCTCCCGTACCCGCGCAAAGAAGAGGAAGTAGGGGCTAGGTCAGAGACACGCTCGTGAGTACGGTGCAGCCAGCCGCATATATGCGCACAGCCAACAGACGCATCTGACCGAACACAGACGGCCGTTTCGTAGTCCATGCCCAATTCTGCATGCTTGAAGGGATGTGCGATGAGGTATATCGTCACGATTCTGCTCATCTCTCTACTGCTCAGTTGCGCCCCCCGCCGATGCGTTGCAGCTTCGCGTGAAGGACGTGGCGTCAATCGCGGACGGTAGGGCACATAAGCTGCTTGGATATGGCTTCGTAGTAGGTATGCAGGGCACCGGTGACGGCAAGAAGGCACCCTTCACGGTGCAGTCACTGGCGAACATGCTGGAGCAGTTCGGCATCAGCATCGAGGCCTCGCAACTGGACGTGGACAACGTCGCCGCGGTGATGGTGACTGGCGACCTGTCCTCGGGCGCGGCTGCCGCTGTGCGCATGGATGTCACAGTCTCTTCGTTGGGTGATGCGGCCAGTTTGCAGGGCGGCACACTGCTGCTGACACCGCTGCGGGGCGCCGACGGGCAGATCTATGCTATCGCGCAGGGACCGGTATCGGTCGGAGGCTATCAGGCAGGCGGCAGGGGCGCATCGGTCACGCGCAATCACACCGCCGTAGGGCGCATGCCCAACGGTGCCTCGGTAGTCTTGCCGGCGCCTGCCTCTGCTGTGCTCTCAGCCGGGCGGCTTTCTCTGCAGCTCCACCAACCGGACTTCACCACTGCCGGTCGCCTGGCCGACAGCATCAGCTCTGGACTGGGCCGCATCTGCGCTCATGCGGTCAACTCTGCCATGATACAGGTGGCCATCCCACCCGACACCCCCGACTTGACCACTCTCATCCGCCACATCGAGGCCTTGCCGGTGCAGCCAGACATGCCTGTGCAGGTGGTCTCGCTTGGGGAGGGCTGTACATGCGAACCACCCTCTGGATGCTCGGCATCACTATCGCCATGGGAGTCGTCAGCCTCATCATCGGCGTCGCCCACGTTCTCCCCAGATCGATCGAGGCCGGGCTGGCAATCGTCGGGTCGTGGTCGTGCTAGTGCAGATCTCCGGGGGGACGGCGTGACGGGCGACGCAGTATGGGATCCCATTGCGGATCGCGATCGTCCTTGGCGGGATGGCGGTGTGATGAGACGCACCTCGACCGTGATCGTAGGCGGCCACAAGGACAGGGCGATGCAGCGTCCACCGGGGAGCAGGTCGCCCATGACCTCGACGAGACGGTCGGAGGCACCGGAGATCTGCTGTCGTCGGGTTGCCTTGTGTGCCGTCGCCCCGGCGGGGCCGGGGATCGTGTACATGATCGTGGACGCAGTCGTCCGGCTGTCCAGGGGATGTGACGTGGAGCCAGTGTAGATAAGGGTTTCCGTCCGGAGTTGCCGCCCGGACGCCGTTCCCCAATCAGTCTGTCCTGGCGGACCCCCGCGGGAGATGTTCGGCCTCCCGACCCTACCCATCGCCGTAGTTCCTTGCCCATGCCTTCCGGTCTTTCGGTCGCTCCGCTCCTACCACAAAGTGCCGGACGTACGGTTCATAGTGCTCGCGGTGGTTGGGGTTCAGGGACGAACCTGCTGGGCAGCTCCTCTGTGCAGATGATGTCTTTCCCGCCGTCCGGACCGACGCCACTCCACTGCACGTGATATCCGAGACAGAAGAGCAGCTCACGTATCATGAGCTCAAAGTCGATTCCGTCTTCAGCGATCTCGCGGAAATCAAGCATCGTCAACACCCTCTCGGTTGACCCGAGGGCCTGCCTCGGATTTGGGTGGCTTGCCGCTGCCCACTCGCCCGCTTGGCCTGGCCTACGCCCGAGCGGCGGCAGCAATCAGATCAATTTGAGCAGGGCCAGAGCACGCTCTATGTAGCTCGAGGCCTCGTCGTCCAAGGGCACCCCCTGCGAGTGTGGTTCGTCCGCGTGGATGTACTTGGAGGAATATTTGGTCACATCGTATAGCTCTTTGACGTGCTTACGAAGCCTGGACAAGCGGCTGTCGTTCTCACACTCCTCTATAGCCTTGATCATTTGCCCAACCTGTTGCTTCCTCTTCAGCTCGGGCGAGTACTTGAACCGCAGGAGACCCTCTATGACGGGCCTGATGCTACGTACCGCATCCAGGGCCGAAACCGAGGATGGATCCTCTGCGAATGCGCAGAGATCCTCGATGCTGGCCTTGTACGCCATCTGACAGATTTCCGAGGGATCGCATTGGCGGATGACGCTCCATCACGGACCGGATCTCTGGAGTGCGAGTGTCAGGAGGTTTCCTCCTTTGGCCATACCCGCCTGTGTGAGTGTCTCGGATGTGTCGCATGCGAAGTGGGGATCATGGGTCATAACGATAAGCTGTCCGCACTTCTTGGAGAGTTCCACGATCGTCTCGATCGTGCACCACCTCCTATGGTGGTCTAGGCTGGCCACCGGGTCGTCGAGGACAACAGTTTTGTCCTTGATGTCTGCGTCCCGCTGCATTCTCGCCAGGAAGAAGGCGAACGCCAAGGTACGCTTGTCCCCCTCACTCAGGGCCGTGTCGAAGTGGGGTTCATGGCTGGGTTTCGCGGAGGCGGAGAAGGTCTTGCCGAACAGCTCGATCTCGTAGTCCGAGCGGGCATCCCCTCCACCGAATGTGGGTTTGATGCTCTCGATGCGAAAGGCGACGCCGCACTTTGTGAGGAACTCGTTAAGTGTCTCCGTGTAACTCTCGGCGAATTCCCGAAGATGCTTTTCCAAGTTCTTTTTGGCGGTCTCCTTTGCGTCCTCCCGCTCCTTCTTCAGCTTCCTCGTCTGTTGAACGGTCTTACACTGTGCCGCCACGCCCTTCTCCCACCGCCGCTTCTGAAGCTGGAGCTGCCGCAGTGCAACGGCGTGCGTATCAGCGTCCCCGGTGGACAGCTTGTCCTTGCATTCTGCGACGGCCTTGTTGATCCTGTCAACTCGTTGATTGTAGCTTGTTACTGCAGTCATCGCCGCAGCGTGTAACTTGCCCAACTCCGATAGCGGATTCTCGAAGGACACGGGCTCGGATGGGTTCCCGAGCTTCTCAGCAAAAAGCGGCAGCAACTTCTCTGTGACCTGCCGCCACAGGGCATCGAGTTCGCCCAGCGTCCGCGGGATGGCCTCCTCCACAGTTGCATACTTGGACCAGTACTCTCTCATGGTCGTGTTCTCAGCCAATGCCGTTCTTATGTTGCTCAGCTTCAGCTCAGAGTAGAGTTTCGCCAGAGCTTGTGCCTCGGTTTCCACCCTCGACACAAGAGCCTCGTATGCCTTGCCGAAATACACGCGGAAAGCATCGAGCAAGCGCAAGCCCTTCGTATCCTGACCGCAAAAGGGGCAAATATCGTCTTCCAGGTACTCCACACCCGTTCTCAACCACGCCTCGCTGTCGTCGCCTAGGTGTTCCGACATGTGCTGTCTGACCATCGCGACCACGTCAGCGGACAGGGCCTCGATGGTCTCAACTAGGCTGGCGACGTCGGTTGCGGTGGGGACACGCGGGATCTCAATGCTGGCGAGCTTGGGGTGCTCGAGAATATCTGCGGCGTCGGCTGCCGCGTCAACCAGCTTCTGTGCCTCGATGATATTGGCCTCGATATCTGGGTCATCGGATAGCCCCAGGAATTGGTCAATCTCCATGTGCTTCCCCACCACCGACTGCAGAGCCGTCTCCACACTCGTGATGGCTTTGTGCGCTTCTTTCACCTCGTCGTTGAGGGAGTCAACCTTTTCAGCCAGCTTAACCGCCTTCTCGCCGAGAACGAACCTGCAGAGGTTGCTCCTATGTTCAGCGGTGACGCCGGAGCCCGAGTGGACGTTGCGACTGACGAAGTCCGCGTCGTAGATCTCGATGTCCACCCGTGACGGCCTCCAAGTGTAATTATTGAGCAAATAGCAGCTACCAGAGATCCGTAGCTTGGCACTGGGCGTGCCACTGCCGCCTATGGTGGCTCTCGGCCGGAGACAGTTGCAGTCTCCGGTACACAGAGATCTGAAGAGATGAGAGAGCGTGGTCTTCCCCCTGCCATTTCCGCCGTAGATGACGATACACCGGGCGAGCTCGATGGGCCGCCCATTGGGGAGGGCGTTCTCGAACACTCCAATGTTCTCCAGTCGGATGAGTTTCTCGATCATGGGATGCCTCCTGCGCTTCGGCCCCGCGGGCCGACGAGATTGATGCCGCTCACCGATCTCCGTCGGCTGCTGGATCGAGCCTGTTGTCAAAGCTACCTCTCTTGCGTGAGAGGGTACATGTCGGGTTGTGCGCCAACCCGTTTACTGCTCATACCTATTCCGTTGTCGGTATCTGCGTCATGCCCTGAGCACCGTATTCACGTCCGAGGGCAGCAGAACATGCTATATTTCCGGCTTTTCGCTCACCTCAGCTCCCACCGTCTGCATTGGGGCACAGTTCACCCCTCGGAGGTTCTGTACCCATCGCCATCCGCTTGCAATTGACCACCATGCAGACGATCAGCACTTGTATCGTCACCTTCGCCAAACCCCAGTAGCGCGCCTGTCTAAGTCCGTGGCATTTCTTCTGCTCGGCAAACTTGCGCTCGATGGACGGACGCTTGCGCCAGCTATCCGGATCGGCACGCCCCATCACCTGCGGATTGACACGGTTCTTTTTGACTATGATGCTGGAGCGTTGGCCGTTGGCTTCCAGGCGCCGCTGGCCAGGTGCTCCTTGTATCCGTAGAAGCTCTTAGTGGCGCTTTTACGCCCGAAACGCGCATCGGGGGCGGGCGGTCGTACGGGAGGGGACTTTGGAAGCTCGAGCCGAGGGAGCTGAGGAAGGTGAGGATACCGTCGGGGCTAATCGATACTGACAGGCTATTGGGCGGGAACTCGAATCGCTAGGAATCTGAACTCACTGTACCCCGCCATGTCGAGCTGTGAGAAGGGCTGCCATCTGAGCAGGTAGGAACCAGCGAGCTCAATCGGAGTCGCCCTCCCTTCGGTCGTCCCGGCGGAGGCATTGCTGCCCCATGAGAGTACGCCACCTATCGTGTTCTCCTCGTGCAGACGAAACGCGGCATCAGCGGCATCAACCGGTGTGGCCGACGCTGGTGGAGACCAGTAAGCGCTGTCATTCGTCAGCAGCAGTACCCAGCCCCTCCCCCCAACTACGCTGCTGCAGAACTGCTCCACCCGCCAGATGTCTTTGCAGACATCGCAGCGTCCCTGATTCTGCGCGCTCTGCTCCTTCAGTAGATAGTCCTCGTCTCCGAGATTTGCGGTGAGCTGCCTCGTCTTGTACTTAACCTCGATCAGCTCTTGTCCGTCCGGACCTGACACCCAAATGTCGGCGTATATCCGGTTGCCGTTCACCGTGAAGGGCTTCTCCAGACGCACATTGCAGCCTGGCACCGCCTCCCGGATTGACCACGCTAAGGCGTGTTGAAAATCGGCCTCAGAATGAAAGATCGGCCGACTCTGCGCAAGTTCGACCATGATCCCCGGCACGTCAATCATGTTGCTGTCCCACCCATGGGAGTGACCCGACTTCGGTAGTTGTGCAATGTAGTCCTGCGGGTCTTCCAGTACCTCGTCGTAGCCACTCTGATCGATGCATTTCTCAACAAATGCAGTATTGACGCTCTGCAGGAAGCCCTTGAAGTCGGCGTTCTGGTAACAGAGCTTGTTGATCGTCTCCCAGTCAAGTCCATCTCTCGCGCGGGCAGGGAACAGTATCGAGGACGCATCGATGTCGTCCAGGTCCAACTGGAGAATGCCGATGCCGAATGCTGACGTTAGGCGCTGCAGTTCGCTCATAAGGAGATCATCGTATTGAGGGATGTCGGCGGCCACTAAGTAACCTTCATGTGCCCAAGACGAGTTCGACACTGCCTGGAAGAACGCTTTCCGATAGTTGCTTTGGTCAAGTGACTTCTTGAGCTCGAACGAATACAGGCGCAGCGCATTGTTATCAGTCAGCTTGTTCAACTCGAAGACGTCCTCACTCCAGTCGTCCAACGAGAGCTGGAAGCCAACCATGTCAGGATGAGACCACTCACTGTATCCAGATTGCTGCGATATCTCGTGGTGGATAGTCTTGGTGTAGATTGCCCGGCCATGATTGAAGGAGGGGTTGGCGTAGACGAAGTAGGCAAGCAAGGGATGAAGGTCTAGCTCGCAGTACGGGGTACTCTCCTCTTCGCTCGTGGGCGCGGCGTTCTCAAGGGCCAAGACGACATCGGAGGAAAGCTCTGACTCACGTGCCTTCAGGAAGAAACGTGCGGGCCATCTGCCGATTTTGATGAAGACTGAGTCGGGGTTGTCCCTCACGTCAACGTAGAGCTGTGATCCGACGCTTAACCAGGGGGTATTGCCCTTGCTGCCGACCTTGTCGGCAAGCCCTGACTCCTCCCCAGCCTCCCAGATCTCCAGATACGTCAGCGGCTTTTTGACGTTCTCCAGAACTTCCTCGGCAAGATCAATGAACGAGTAGGCCACAGCTCATTGCCCCTTTCAGATTGCAGTCCCCCCGCCGCAGCGCCCTGCTGCACTGGAGAGACCAACCCACGAAAAAAGTTGAGCGGAATGCCCAATCCCCCTTGAGAAGTCCGACAGCTGCCTGCAGTTGACCACCATGCAGACGATCAGCACTTGTATCGTCACCTTCGCCAAACCCCAGTAGCGTGCCTGTCTAAGGCCGTGGCATTTTTTCTGCTCGGCAAACTTGCGCTCGATGGACGGACGCTTGCGGCAGCTATCCGGATCGGCACGCCCCATCATCTGCGGATTGACACGGTTCTTCTTGACCATGATGCTGGAGCTGCGCCTCATCTCACAGCCACTGATAGCCAGATGCCGGCATCCTGTCACCTGCCCCCAGTTGCTCTACATGCGACCATCAAACACCAGCCCCTGGATCGTGATGTGCCGGTGGCCATCGAGTGAGATGAGCGGGGTTGGCCCTGGCGGGGGTAATCTCGATGGGGCGGTCGTCACTCATAACTTCGTCCCTCCGGCGTTCCAAGCAGGCCTGCGGTATCTAAATAAAGCGCACAAAAGATAGCGTATAGCCTATGCTGATGCCTTATTAAGTCACCGAACGGCGCTTACAGCGCCTCCTGTGCAGTTGCCGTCAGGGAAGAAGCGTTCCTCTGCTATCGCTGGCACGGGAGAGACGTGGCTGAGCGCGATAGCGCCCGATCTACCTTGACACACGCCCTGTGCTGTGTAGGTCATCAGTGCCTCCGGTTGCGCCCATAGGAACGCCTGTGGCGCCTGTGCCGTTTTCCCCTACAAAAGTCACCTTACTTGACCACTGAACGCCGCCACAGCTTCCTGTGCACGTGTGTGGCGCGTTCACGCTGTCAGAGCGTCCAGTTGTGCCTGCAGCTGCGCCAGTTGTGCCTGCAGCTCGGCGATCTGATCGGCGCGATCATCGCCCTGGATTTTGCGCCGCAGTGCCTCCGGATTCACGTGTGTATAGATCATCGTGGTGGATACATCGCTGTGGCCCAGCAGTGTCTGCACCTCACGGATCGTCAAACCACTGTCGAGCGCACGGGTGGCGTAAGTATGCCGGAGCATGTGCGGATGTACACGCCTGTCCAGCCCGGCTTGCTTTCCCAGTGTGCTCATCATCGCCTGCACGGTGCGGGGCGATGTGCGTTTGCCACCGTTGCGGATGCCGCCAAAAAACGGCTGCCGACCGCTCATCTTCAGCTCGGTGCGTTTGGCCTGCCACACCT
>JAAYSP010000020.1 GCA_012518355.1 candidate division WS1 bacterium
GAGACCGGGATGCCGCTACAGTGGGGCTATCCGGTCAGCCAGGCCAACATCATGCTCACCTCCGCGTTCGGCGGCGGACTTTTCATGCGGCATGGAGGTATGCAGAACCTCACGACGTGGTTCACCGGTTGGTTTCTCACCCGTGGCTATCTGCCGAACCTGTCGGCCTACCACTTCGAGGGCCTGCGTATCGCCGACGAAGGGGGTATCGCACGCCGTGAGATGGTCGTGACACTGCTTTTGGCGATGGTGCTGGGGATGGCGGCCTCATACTGGATGCAGCTTGATGCGGCGTACAGCTTCGGGGCAAACTTCCTCGAAGGCGGCACTCACGGCGGCGGCATGAGAGTGGCAGCCACCCGCTACGGCTTCGCCCAGTTGGCGGAAGCCTCGCGTGGAGGGCTCAAGCCTATACCCGGGGAAGCTATCGCAGTGATCTGGGGGATGGTGGCTACGATAACGCTGACGGTTCTACGCACGCTCATACCCAGATTTCCGCTGCATCACCTGGGCTTTGTCATCGGCACCACTCGCGGCCATCAGGCCTGGAGTGGTCTGGCACTGGCGGCGGCACTCAAGAGCCTGGCAATTCGACTCGGCGGAGTGGGGCTATACCGGCGGCTGGTGCCTGCTGCCATCGGGGTAGTCATCGGCCACTTCGTAGTCTCCGGCGGTATCTGGAGCATCGCAGCGGTGTTCGGCGGAGAAGCTTATCGCTCATATCAGGTATGGTTTGGTTGATGGTCAAGTCTAGCTCAGCTGGTGGCAGGTTCCGCAACTGAGCGTACATGAAAGAGATTTACAGGAAGAGATCTACAGCACCCGGTACAGTACAGCAGTGAGATTCGCAGGAGGTTTTTTTGGTGGATATCAGCATGAGGGTCGGGACACCGGCGGATATGGCACGCATCCAGGAGATAGTAGAACAGATCTGGGGCATCGGTAGCGATTTCGTCATGGAAGAGAAGTACGGCGCGGTAGGCGGTGAGCGCTGGGACCGATGGCTGGTGCCGAAGGTGATGAGCCGAATCTGGGACGAGATAGACAGCCTGCTGGTGACCGAGATGGACGGGCAGGTAGTCGGCTTCATCACGCACACCATGTCTGGGGCGCGACGCGTCGGTACCATTCACTACAACGGCGTGGCTCCCGAGGCGAAGGGCAAGGGCATCGGCACGCTGCAGGTGGAGAGAGTGCTGGAGGTGTTTCGCGAGGCAGGGATGGAGTACGCCTGTGTGGGGACCGGGCTGAACGAAGGCCATGCTCCTGCCCGCCGTGTGTACGAAAAGTGTGGCTTCGAGCCAGTGATGGACTACCGGACATATAGCCGTAAGCTATAGCCGCAAGCTCGCACTACCGCCGGTTCGTCTCTACTGTCAGCTAGTCTCCATGAGGCGGGCTGACTCGGGGAAATGCTGGTGTACCGTCTCCCACACCTCATCTGCGAAGCGGCGGTATGTCGCCAGCGCATCCTCGATCGACACCCCTACTGTTGGCAGATCGAGCAGTTGCGGCCAGTGCATGAGCAGTTGCGCGTCAGTGGCGCTGCGCAGGTACACCGCCTGGCTGAGCAGATCCATCACGTTGCCGTACGCATCGGTGCCCCGGTAGTCGTCCGGGCACGCCAGAGGGTCAGTCTCGTACGCTTCATCAGGCAGCCCCGCCGCCAGCAGAGACAGCCGCCGCAGCAGGCATGGCACACAGCCCCCACACTGGCGGTTTCTGCGCCCGACCATCCAGCAGCTTATCGTACTGCGTATCTGGTCAGGGGTCAGCACAGGCCGAAGGATATCGCGGATGAGCTCTGCTTTGGTCTGGTATATGAAGGGATTGACGAGGGTGACCGGTATGTCAGCGGCTTGCAGAAGCGAGTTGAAGTCGGCCAGCACCGCCGGATGGGTGCTGCGCGTGGATAGCCCGCCAATGCGGCCGCTGCTCAGTGGCAGGGCGACCGACAGTATCCCGTTCTCGCATAGATACGCTTCCTGCACTCCCGCGATATAGGCGCCGGTGATCAGTAGAGTCATGAAAAGCAGAGAGCGAGAGCGGCGAGACGGTTCGCGTTCGCGTGATGCGGGGAAGGCGAACCGGGCGTTGGGTGCACTGCGAGGCTGTACCAGCAGGCCTGTGAACACACCACGGCCCGGACGGAAGCTCTCCAGCGTGTCCATAACAGTAGACTGAGAGGCACGCACATCAGGATTTCCCGACTGGTGCATGACGAAAAGAGGGCTGCGGTCGGTGCGCATAAGCATGACCGCTCCAGCCAGCGAATCCAGACCTCCGGACAGTGCTGAAGCACAGTCTATTTGTTGTGCCGCTTCCTCGGCTCCGAAGGCCTGCTCACCATCTCCGCCGGGCTCCAGAAGTTCGAGCTGCGGCTGGTGGGAGCAGAAGTCGAGTCGGAAGTTGTCGCGCGTGAGGGCATGGAGCATAGCAGTGAGCCGGTCGCGATTGTGCTGCCAGAACGTGCGGTTGCGGGCCGGTATCAGCATGTCGTAAGTGCGTGTCCAGGCTTCGTTTCGGCCCCTCAGCACCGCTATATCGGCGAGGTAGACGCCGATTGCGATGTCCAGCAGGTCGAGCAGCACTGGCGGCAACTTCTCGCGTACGAGCGGTATCAGTGCCGACAGATTGACCAGTGCGTTATAGCGCTGCTGCCCCCAGTGCAGGCATAGATCGGCATGACGCTGGTGGCGGCTGAGGTCGCCCTCGGGCATGTGAGTTGCCAGCAAGACGCGGGTTATGGTTAGGCCACCTCCGCGTCGGCCAGCGCAGCCAGGCCACTGTCGAGCGTGTACCGGAATACATCCTGCAGCGCGTGAGTTCGGTGTTCTAAGCTGTGCTGTGCGATGGCCTCACGAAATGGGGCCTCAGTGCCGGACAGGTCCACCCCTGCCGTGATGATCCGGCAGGTGTGAGCGATGCGGTCTTGCAGCACGGAGCTAGCGGTGACTGTCGGTAGCGCTTCGGTACCGACGAAATCGCTGATGTCGCGGGCGACGAAGTGGCGGAAAACATGGTCCAGATCGTGCGCCAGGAAGGTCTGCGTCAGATCGTGGAGGCGGTTCTGATGGTAGTACGAGGCCATGTGGTCGGTTAAGTGCGTATAGTCCAGGCGGAGTATGCCTCCGCCGCCCGGTATGCTCTCGGCGATGTCCAGCACGCTGGTACCCAGCGCGTCGAGTGCCAGATCACTGAAGCGGGAAGCCAGTTGCCCGACTACGATATCCTGCTCTGCCGCCTGGCGCAATCCCGATGCCAGACCGATTACCGGGGCGTGTGCCAGATCCGCGCCGGAGGGATACAGTCCGCTCAGCTTGCCGGTAGCGGCGACGGTGGCACCATCGAGCAGGTGCCCCAGGCAGCAGGCCACGCCGGGATCGCTCATGCCCGCGCGTGTGTCAGAATCCAGCGCTGCTACGATGCGCGCCAGCATCTGTGCCGGATTGGGATTGGGCTGCAAATACAGCTCACGTACCCGTTCCCACTCTGGAGTAGCTGGAGAGCGTTGAGAGCTAGAAGTGCCCATGGCACACCGTGCCCAGTGTCATACCAATCCTACCCCATACTCGGTGTATCGTGCCGATGAGATCGAACTATGAGAACACATCGGGCCTGGTCGCACTCTGAGTGGTCCGAAAAGCACTCGAACCCCATCGGCTCCAGTATCCGCCGATAGAGTACGTCGCAGTGGCCGCAGTAGTCGTGATACGGTTCCATATGCTCCAGAGCGTTTAGCAGCCCGCGCGAAGGGCACTGGTGCATCGTGATGCGAAACTCGCCGGCTTCATCATCTATCTCCATGGTGAAGTCTGCGGCTTCTTCGTTGAGCGTGTGCGACCAGTACATCCAGCATCCTCGCAAGCCGTGCTCGGCCACCAGTTGCCGCAGGTTGTGCAGGAAGCTGTCTGAGATGTACTCCCAGTAGGCCACCACTTCTTGCTTTCCGCCCCGCTCTTCCAGGTATCTGAAAAGCTCGCTGTACGCGGGGATGAACTCGGTGCAAGAGATCATGGCGTCTGTCTCCTGAAGAAGCGCTGTACGCTGGCGCCGCTGAGCGGATCGTACTGCTGTAGTTCGAAGTCGAAGTCGCTGCCCTCGCACAAGTGTGCGTACACAGTGCGGGTGGTCTCAACCCACAGGTCGGCCACCGCGTAGCCGTGGCTGCGCATATGGCTTATAGCAGGACACTCCTGTACGCGCAGCACCAGCTCATCATCGGTCATGGCCAGTTCATACTGTGCGCCTTCAGCCTCGTAGATACCATCGAGATACTCAGCCAGGGCAGGAAGCCCATACTGCCTCAGTGCGGCCTTCAGGGGGGCGTGGTAGGCGTCGGTGAAGCGCCGCAGATACTCGCGCACTGCCTCCGCGCCGAAGCGCTCGTGCAGGTACTGTATACCGCAGCTCATCGCACCATGAAAATCCTTGTGCAGGTAGGGATTGTCGGCAGCGGTACGGCGCATCACTTCCTTCGGCATGGCGCACCCGCCTTCCAGGGCGCCAGCACATCGGCATCGCGCTCGACAGCCCGCATGATGGCGCGTTCGCAGGCGGCAGTCAGTGGGTAGTCCGGATAGTTGCGCCAGGTGCGGAAGACTCCCATCTCCACCAGCAGGCGTTTCTGGCCCGACAGCCAGCACTTGATCTGCTTGCCGCCATAGACGTCCCACATAATCCGGTTCATGCGCTTCTGCAGCTTTTCGGCATCGGCAAGCCGGCCTTCGGCAACTGCGTGCATGATCTGGCCCGCGATGTAGCCGTTGAAGATGCCCCCTCCCAGAAGCAATCCATCATATCCGGCCTGCAGATACTGCACACAGTCGAATTCATAGCCGTTTAGCAGTAGCAATTCGGGGCGCTTCTGACGGACCTCCAGGGCGATGTCGCGGCGCTGGGGTTCCAGCGAGCTGTCCTTGACCATCACCACCTCTGGCGCGGAGTATATCGGCTTGAGCAGTTCATCCGGCACCACCACAGGCCCGTGGCGGCCCCTGTCGTAGATGCCTACCGGCAGCGGGCTCTGACGGATTGCCTCCAGGTAGAGTTTCTTGATGGTGCGCGGAGTGTCATTTGCCAGGAAATACGGAGGAGCGATGACAGCTACGTCGGCTCCGGCCTGCCGAGCCATGTGCATGTTATCGAGGATACGGGCAGCGGAGTTGTCGGTGACCTGGACTGCTATGCGCATTCGGCCCGCGTTATGCTTGACTACGGTCTCGACCATCTCACGGCGTTGATGGTCGGTCATCCACGCCCCTTCACCGCATGTGCCCAGTACGAACAGCCCGGTCACACCGAGGCGGATATGATGCTCGACCAGGCGCCTGACTGCCACCTTGTCCAGCGCCATTTTCTCGGTGAACGGAGTCGGGGTAGCGGACCATACGTTGGGTGGTGTGTCAGTTGCAGCCGACATGCGCGCATCTCCCCATCACACAAATCAAACGGCTTTACTTGTATCTCCAGATGAGCGGCTTTGAGTACTGTTCTTCAGATGGCAGGTGAACTCCTACTGGTGACTGCCGCTTTCAGCACAGAGACCTCGTTTGCGTAGCAGGTCGGGCAGGTCCAACAGATCATCGAGCACGTGGTGAGCGGCAGGATGGTGTGTGCGCAGGAGGAAGGTAGTCATGCCCAACCGCTGGGCGGGCACCAGATTGGCTGGATTGTCCTCCACCATGCCCACCGCATTGGCCGGAAGTTCGAGATGGCTCAGGGGAGGCAGATACGCTTCAGGCGCCGGCTTGGGACGCCAGCCTGACGATTCGACGGTGAACACGGCTTCGAAGTGGTCAGTTAGGTCGAGTGCCGCCAGTACTGCGTGTGTATAGGTGGCAGTGGCGTTGGTCAGTATGC
>JAAYSP010000144.1 GCA_012518355.1 candidate division WS1 bacterium
TCGGCAATTGTGGGGGTGCTGAGCAGTTGCGGCTGTCTGGCCGCCAGCAGTACCGTGGTGTGCAGTGCCAGTGAAGCCGCGTCAGATATGCGTAGTACATTTGCCATGGTATCATCTCGTAGTCAGATATTCGGGTACAATTATACCTGATTATCTCGGAAGATGGAAGCTACGATGTCCAGTACGGAGCATACTCTGCTAACTGCCATGCTGCTGTCTGTATGGGCGAGTAGGATGATCACCGGAAATGCATGGGCTGAGAAGACCAGCAGTAGCAGAAGACAGCACCCAACTATGAGGTTTGTGCCGTCTTATGTGCAACCTATATCTCTCTCGTCATGGAACCGAGATTTCTACTTCGGCACAGAAGCGCGATGTCTGCATTGCCGCGATGTCCGTGTTGTCACGAGGCTGATGCGCCACTGGACGATGCTAAGTTTTGCTTTTGCGGAAAATCAGGGAATCTTGTTCGATGTACAGGCGTCCAGTTATATCAGGCCGCGCGTTTGGCGGAGTGTATGGAGACGCCAGGAGCGTGGGCAGTTTTTTGCGTTTCAGGGAGGTTCGCTTGTAGACTGTCTGGAATTAAGCGATAGCAAGGGGCAAGTAGCGAAGCCAAAATCTTCATAGATATCCCCTGACTGTCCGTTGAAACCCCCTGCTAAATCGTACGTTATCGTGCATTTTGGAATTGGCGCACAGTTTTATATTTGGTACCCGAACAGACTGACTGGTGAGTAACCCATGAGCCGACTACCGATCACAGTGGCAGTGTTGATACTGCTGTCGGGTTGTGCAGTAGCAGTGGCGCAGCCCACTGCAAGCGATGCACTGCCCGACCTGGATGAGTCGTTGACCTTGCAAGAGTGCATCACTCTGGCCCTGCAGCGTCATCCCAGCATAGGCCTGGCCCTGACTTCGACGGTGTCTGCGCAAGCAAATGCGCGGGCCCAGCAGAGCCTCCGCTATCCACACCTGCAGCTACAGTGGAGCGCTCGTGAGACCAAGAGTCTGGGGGCGGACCGGCGCACCGGACGCACTGCAGCCGTTTCGGCTGAGTATACGCTTTACCAGAGCGGGCTGCGGGAGCGGATAGACCGAGCTGAAGTCAGTGCCGAGAGCTCGCAGTACTCCATCGCCGAAACTCGCCAACAACTAACCTACCAGGTTACTGTAGCCTACTGGGGTATTCTGGCGGCTCACCGCTATGCAGAGGTGGCCATGGATTCGGTGGCCAATGCTCAGCGCCACTGGGACATGGTGCGTGCCCGTATAGATATCGGAGTGGCTCCGGAGGCAGATATTTTGCCGGTGAATGTCCAGGTGGCTCAGGCCCGGCTGGATGCAGTCCGTGCAGATACAGAGCTGAGTGTAGCCTATGCCGATATGCGTGCACTACTTGGCTTGCCGCCGCAGGTGCGCTTCCGCCTGGCCGATACACCGGAGGCGCGAGAGGAATACGACGCAGACTTAGACAGTCTGATGGCGATAGCGGAGGCAAATCGGCCGGATCTGGCCAGTCAGCGGCTGGCAATTCGCGCTGCAGATCTGGGAGTGCGAATTGCGCGTGCCGAGACCGGAGTGAAGGTTAGCGCCGGAGCCAGCGCTGACTACGGCCGCTTCACCGGCACCACCGGCGAATCATGGCAACTGCAGGTGGGGGCCACGTACCCGCTGTTTGATGCTGGCGCCTCCGAGGCGCAGCGCACCAGTGCTGAGGCCGACAGTGAGGCGGCTCGGTGGCGAATGGCAGCCCTGATGCAGGATATGCAGGGCGAAGTGGAGGCAGCGCATCTACGTATGAGTCAGGTGGCTGCGTCACTTGATGCAGCCGAGGTCAGTCTGACGCAGGCCCGCACCAGTCTCGCGGCAGCCGAAGCGCGATATGCGGAGGGGCTGGCCATAGTCGTCGAGGTGACTGATGCTCAACTCGCATTGCTTCAAACCCAGGTGGCATTGGTGCAGGCCGAGTACAACTACGCAATCGCTGCAGCAGCTCTCGACAGGGCGGTCGGAACGCAGGTAGCAACTACGGCAGGTGATGATTAGTGACAGCCAAACGCATCGTAGCCATACTCGTAGTACTGGCCCTGGTCGGCGGCGGCGCATGGTACTGGAAAGCTCAGAAGGCCAGGAAGCTGGCGGCAGAAGAGATCGAAATTGAGACAGCGACGGTCGAGCGAAAAGATCTGATCGTCACGGTCGCAGCCAGCGGAGTACTGGAGGCGCTCACCACTGTAGAAGTCAAGTCCCGTAGCGGTGGCGAGATCGCAAAGATGTATGCCGAAGCCGGCGATTACGTAGAAGCCGGCCAGTTGATAGCCCAGATTGACCCGACTGCACTTACCAGCCGTGCGGGGCAAGCGGAGGCCAGCCTGCAGTCGTCACGCGCCTCCGCAACACAGGCGCAGCTGAACGCGTCACTACAGGAGGTGCAGTCGGCCACATCGCTTGCTCAGGCCCGTGCAGGCCTGGATTCTGCTCGCGCCAGCTTACGGCAGGTGGAAGAGCAGCTGACACAGGAGCGCCAGACCGTGTCAGATGACGTCAAGCGAGCCGAAGCCAGTGTGCGATCAGCGAGGGCGCGATTGGCTCAGGCCGAGGCGCAAAGCGAAGCGCAGAAGGCTCTATCAGCGGCTGATCTGGAGAGTGCCAGCGCATCGGCTGAGTCGGCGCGGCAAAATCTGGCGCGGGTCAAGTCCGGGCCACGTTCCGAACAGATCGCACAGGCTCGGGCCGGTCTGCGTAGTGCGGATGCTGCGGTGGAAAACGCTGCGACAAGCCTGCGTCGCCAGGAAGCGCTTTTGAAGCAGGGCTTTGTGGCTCAGCAGGCCGTGGACGATGCCAGGCGGACGCATGAACAGTCACTGGCCCAGCGCGAATCGGCCGCTCAGGGGCTGGCTGAACTGGAAGCAGGCAGCCGCCCTGAAGATATCGCTCAGGCCGAGGCACAAATGCGGCAGGCAAAAGCTTCTCTGCAGCAGGCGGAGACCAACCAGATGCAGATCAAGCTGCGTGAACACGATGTGACTACTGCCCGTTCCGGGGTGCAGGAAGCCGAAGCTGCACTGGCATCGGCTCAGGCGCGGACAGCGAACATCAAGGTGCGTGAGCAGCAACTGGAGGCATCACACGCTGCGGTCAGGCAGGCGGAAGCGTCACTCAAGCGTGCCGAAGCCGGCAATTTGGAGACAGAGGTGCGCCGCAAGCAGGTCGAGTCGGCCATGGCAGATGTAAGACGAAACATGCTGGCTCTACAGGACGCATCGTATGACTTGCAGTATACGAGAGTCGTAGCACCTCGCAGTGGTGTCATCATGCAGAAACTGGTCGAAGAGGGCACGGTGATACCGGCAGGGACGGCCGCCCTCCGCGAGGGCACTTCTCTGGTCACAATCGCTGACATCAGCGAGATGTACGTGCTGGCGGAAGTGGATGAAGTGGACATAGCCCCGGTCGAAGAGGGCCAGCCATGTCGCGTGAACGTCTCATCTCTGCCTGATGAACGCCTCCGTGGCGAGGTAGTCAAGATATTTCCGCTCGGCATTACCACGGAAAACGTGGTTCGCTTCCAGGTGAAAGTGCATGTGCAGGAGCCCCCCAAGACGCTGCGCCCGGGCATGACTGCAGATGTGACGATTACCGTGGCGGAAAAGAAGGACATCCTGGTACTTGCTGATGCGGCCATCACCCGTGATCAGAGCAAGAAACGCAAGACTGTCCAACTGGTCACAGGGAAAGAGGAGACCGAAGAGCGGGAAGTCGAGATCGGATTGAGCAACTGGGAGGAAACTGAGATCATCGAAGGCCTCGATGAGGGCGACGAGGTGATCATCCCTCCGCCTCCGGGTACTCCGCTGCCACGTTGGATGGGGGGCGGTGACCGGCAAAACAACGCTCAACGCGCCCGACAGGGCATGATGAGGCAGATGCGCAGGTGAACGCTACAGTGCAAGAGCCAAAACTGTTAGAGGTACAGGAGCTGTACAAGACATACAACACCGGCAATGTACGCGTCGAGGCGCTCCGCAACATCAACCTGAGCGTGGAACCCGGTGAGTTTGTCGCCATCATGGGACCATCGGGTTCGGGCAAGACTACCTTCATGAACATCCTGGGCTGCCTGGACCGGCCCACTTCTGGCAGCTACACTCTCGCCAGCAGATCGGTGGAGGGTTTGAGTGATGACCAGCTAGCCGAAGTGCGTAACAAACACATCGGCTTTGTGTTCCAAAACTACAACTTGCTGGCACAGGCCACAGCTCTGCACAACGTAGAATTGCCGCTTATGTACGCGCAATCGGCCAATCGCCGCGAGCTAGCCATGGACGCGCTCAGCAAGTTGGGGATGGAGAACCGCTGGCATCACCGTCCAAAAGAGCTGTCTGGCGGCCAGCAGCAGCGTGTGGCCATCGCTCGGGCTTTGGTCACCAGCCCATCTCTGCTGCTGGGCGACGAGCCTACCGGGAACCTGGACTCGAAAACCGGTACCGAGGTCATGGAGCTACTCTGCAGCCTGAATGATCAGGGGCTGAGCATCATAATCGTCACACACGAGGACAGTGTGGCTGCGTACGCCAAACGCCTGGTGAGGTTCCTCGACGGAGAAATCCA
>JAAYSP010000145.1 GCA_012518355.1 candidate division WS1 bacterium
GCGTGTCTACAGGCATATCTATACGCCTGCGCGACATCAACGCGATACCTGTGTGACACACATGCGATGTCTGTGTGATGCATATGTGCGCATCGGACATGGTGTGCAGCCAGCTATCGCGTTCCTGTCGTGGTTTCACGCTGTGACAGGTTTCTTGCGCTCTGCGCTACCGCAGCATCTGCACATGAATGCAGAAATGCAGAATGCTACTGCTACTACTGCCGCTACTGCGCCGGTTCGGTCGGTTCGGTCTCAGTGCTCTCTTCTGCCTGGGCTTCATCGTCAGCGGCCGGTGTCTGGGTGGCCTCTTCTGCGGGTGCAGCGCTCTCCTGGGCAACCGTCTCGGCTGCAGGCTCAGAGGTTGCAGGTTCAGTTGCTGCGGGCTGAGGCGCCGGCTGCTCGGTCACTTCTTCTGCAGGGGCAGGGGTCTCGGACACCGGCGTGGGCTCCCGATACAGGGCATCAGGGTTGGCCGCTACCACGGTCCCGCGCACGATGGCCTCCAGCACTCCGAACTCTCTGTACAGGTGCTGGACCGTGCTTCCAGTGCCTCGGAAGTAGCTGATCATGTACAGCCCCTCGGCACGACCGTCAATCTCATACGCCAGTCTGCGACGCCCGAAAAGTAGTGTGCTTTCCAACTGCCCGGCGGCTTCAGCAATTGCGCTTTCCACCGCAGTTATAGTCTCTTGCTGCTCATCTTCCTCCAGCGTTACGTCAACGATATACATCGCTTCATACAGTGTGAGTTCATCGGACACTTACAGTTTCCCCTTCCTGTGGCCAAAATGGCTTCGCAGACCAGTTCCGGAAGCAGGAACACGCAGAATCGCCCACCTATCCGCACGGCGTCCGTAATAGCCCGTGCGGCCAAGTGGCCGTTCGCTGTGTCGGCGACCAGACAGTGGCGCCGTAACGCCGTCAGTATAGCACAGTCCGCTGGTGTGGCGCAACCGACAGGTGCGTTAAAACCGGCGAGTTTGGCTGCCCATCACCGGCGCTCTCCGGCCATCACTTCCAGGCCCGCCAGGGCCAGTGTCTCCGCGTTCGTGTTGACCATGCCGGGTTTATCAGGTATCATGCGGGCACTATGCCGCTGCCGGTGCCGTATATGATCGGCCTTAGACGCGGCTGATGTTGCTGTGCCCCGCCTTAGGTCAGAAGGTGGCGACGTGCCGAAGGTCACCACAAAACCTGTGAGGAGTACCCGCTATGCGATATCACAAGGGCTTGATGACGGTGACGTGTGTACTGCTTCTCGGTGTGCTGTGTCTTCCCCTGTTTGCGCAGGAAAGCGCAGACATCTGCATCGCAAATGGCATCGTCGCCCGCATCCGTGACAAGGGACCGTACTCCAGCGTCGAGGAGCGGGCTTCTGCGATAGACAAGGCCATCGTCGAAGTCATCTCCGGATACGATACCGAGCGTCCCCAGGTGTCGCTGAAGCAAAAGGACGGCATCTGGACGGTGTACTGCTGGGATCTACCGGTGATGGGCGTGTACCCGGCGGAAGCCGAGGCCAACAACCTGCCCGCAAAGCAGCTAGGCGCACTGTGGGTGGAAAACTTCCGCAAGCGCCTGCCACTGGCCACTCCGCTGAGCAAGATGAAAAACCCGCCTAAGGCCGCCCCACCGGCGGATACGCCCACCGCGGCGCCTCAGGCCGAGCCCATCCAGCCAGCCCCTGCCCAGACTCCCGATCCCGCCCCTCAGCCAGGTGCGGCTGAACCCGCTACTGAACCTGTGACTGAACCCGCAACGGAACCGGCTACCGAACCAACTGGCGAACCCGCAACGGAACCAGCCGCCACTCCGGCATCTGCAACCGATAGCACTCCGACTGAGCCCGCTGCGCCAATCGAACCGGCCAAGACGCCTGCTGTAGTGCCGCTCTCGGACAACGCCCCACTTCTGCTAGCCATAGACGCCCTGCGTATCAGCCGCACTCTCACCGAAGACGAGTGGATCGACCAGCGGGAACAGCTCGCACGAAACCTGCTGGAAAACCTCGATCGACTAAGCGGTGGTAAGCCTCTGGCGTCAATACAACCGGTGGCCACTGCCCCAATCACACCTGCTTTGCCTGCACAGCCACCTGCCACGGTGACTCCCCCGAAACCGGCCGCAACTGAGCCGATTGCCGGGCCGCCTGCACCTGCCGCAACTGCCGTCACACCTGCCCCACCGGCACCCTCAGGCGATCCGTCATATGCCCGAGTACCGCAAAAGCAACGCATCGGGCGCAAATTCGAGGCCGCAA
>JAAYSP010000047.1 GCA_012518355.1 candidate division WS1 bacterium
CGACGAGACGGTGCTGGAGATCCTCTGCGAGCATGGAGCGAGCTATGACCTGAACCTGGCACGCAGATGAAGATAGTGGACTTCAACCGACTGGCGAGTGCTATGTGGTCTCGTCGCCTGCCAGATGCGTTTGAGTGCTATCACAAGTACAGATGGCACGTAGCAAACTCTTCTCGGGCTGAGCGTGGCGAGCACACATGGGTAGCGTTGCACAGCGAATTGCCGCCAAACCCGAGATGGCAAGGCTGATGGCCGGTACTCTGCCAGCCATACTGTGTCTTACCTGGGGGCAGGGCATAGCAGGCAGTCCGGTCCGGTTCGGTCTCCGAAAGGACCCGCACAGGCTACTGTCGGTCGCCCGTTGCGGGCTATACGGCAGTCAGACCGCGCTCGGCCTGCCTGCTATGGCCCAGTCCGCCAAACCCAGGTTGCGGGCAACCGCTCGGCGCATGTGCCAGACCGGTCAATTCGCGCCGGGCGATGGCGTCCGGACAAATCCCACTCCATCAGTAGACGCCTCAGCTGTCTGCGTTGGGCCGAAGGCCACCAGGTCGGTATACTCCGGCCACTGCACTCTTACAGCGTGTGCGTTGATGCGCTCTACCCGGGGCAAGACACCGTCATCGCGCCGTGGATATAGGAGTGCCAGGAAGGCCGGCGCTTCGGCAGTGGTCAGCTCGGCCTGCAGTTGCCGGTTAGTGGACACAGCGGCGATGCGGCTGCGACGGAATTCGTTCACTATCTGTGCATACTCCAAATCGGCCGCCGCAAAGAGCGTGACATGCATCTCCCATCCGGTGCTCTCATCTACCACCAGTGGGTACTCACCGTCGAGTTCCAGGCGCGCCGCATCAGACATGTTCAGCAGCCAGGTGTAGCTATGCGGCTCGCCATCAGCTTCGACCTCGTCATATATCACCGCATACGGGCCGTGTCCGCCACGAACGAAGTAAACATGCCGGTCGAACAACCTCAAGGTCGGATTGCCGTACAGGTCGCCCGCTGAACCACAAGCATATGTGGCTATCTCCCCAGGCTCATAGGCGGTGATGCGCCCTTCGGTGCACCGCACGGTCTGCCCCTGACCATCGAAGAGCAGTGAGTTGTGATCCTTTGTCTCTCCCGCACCATAGCCAGTGTCGAAAGCCAGGGTGCTCTCACCGGCATAGAGCGCGAAGTGGTTGGCATCGAACTGGCTGTGGCCCCGATCGGGCTGGCCTCCGCTGAGAAAAGAAAACAACACTCCGTCCTCCTGCCAGGAGCTGCGCATGCTCACAAGCCCTCTGCGTGTGAACTGGCGGCTCAACGGGAACTGCAAATCGTCGGGTGACACCGCGCTTGGAGCCAGTCCCCGCCACAAGAGCACGTACGGCAGGTCTGCCACCCACGTCATCCATGTGTCGCCGAACACGTTTTGGCCATCGTGACGATGCCCCTCTACAGTGTCCCATAGCCATGTCAAGGCCGGGTCATCGATAGCAGAGGCAAACAGTGGCAGGAAGACTGTGTGTGCGTCGAAGTGGGCGTCGTTTATGTTGTTGAAGTACTCACCATTCGGCCGCATTTCGTACAGGTAGTAGTACGGCGTCCGCTGGATAGGATTTGGTGGGCCCGAGAGCACATCGGGACCGCCGGCTCGCCGCATCGCCTCGATGAGAAATGAACCGTAGTACAGGCTGGCACTGGCATATCCAGGGCCCTCCAGCCCTGCCCCATCTACGCCCAGACCGATCTGCAGGCCCTTGTGTACTCCATCGAAAAACAGCTCGACCCAGGCATCTTCCTGCTCGGTGGGCAGGCCGGTCTCACCATAGACGGCCAGAGCCAGCAATCCACCCGCCGCATTTCCGATAAGATGCATGTTGTGGCCCAGAATTGCTGGATAGTCTGCCCGATCTAGCGTTTCCTGCATGTACGGATATAGATACGCCAGATAAGTGTGGACAATGTAATCACGAACCTCCTGGCGCTCCTGCTCGCTGAGATGGTCATATAGCAGGTCGTAGAAGACCGCCAGTGCGCGGCTGGAGTGACCGGCATCCAGTGGCTGAGCCAGCCAACCGTCATATGGTTGGCCATAGTTGTCGCCGCCTATGCCATCAATTACCCTCTCACGCACTATCGTCATCACTATGTTGCGCGCACCCTCGATGTATTTCTGCTCGCCGGACAGCACGCCGGCCCATGCCAACTCCTCGTAGCGTTTGGTCAGCATCCACGCGCCGGGGCGAGTCTCCCAGTAGTTAACCTCACCGCCCTGATGGCGGATGAGATTTGTGCGCTCGGGCCAGTTGACATAGTGTGGCGATTCCGGATCCAGGTAGGCGTCACACTTCTCCAGCAGGCGCTGGTAGGCTATCTGCTCATAGCCGCTGTGCAACCGTGCCCGAACCGCATCGAGTTCGGCGGCTGTACATAGCAGACGAGGATGCTCTGCACTGTCGGAGTAGTAACCGTATATCGGGGCTGTCTGCAGCGAAAGCACCCCCACCAGCGGCAGGATACCCCACAATAGCTGCGACCATCGCGTGCCACTCATAATCGCACCACCATTTTCACGGTGCAAAAACACCTGTAATCAGACGGCCACTGACAGCTCGATAGCGTAAAATCCACCTCTTCATCGGCCTGACGTCACAGCCCCGACAGACATCGCCCACTGTCTTTCGCGTGTGGTCTTTTGTGTCTGTGTCACAGCCTTCTCGTACCACGTACCATGTCACTGAACCGCGTTATCATGCTATCACCGGTCAGTACGGCTCCTCGATCTCGTAGCCGAACGCCCGCACCACCGACAGGGGCACCCCGGCTTTCGTGTAGTCTTCAGCGGTATCTGAGACCCGGGTTGTGGCGAAACGCCGGATCCAGCGGTCTCCGACGCGCTCATAGAGCGCCGCATAGGCCTTGAAACTGAAGCCCATGTCATCATCTAACCACCACGGCACCCATGCAGATGCCCAACTACCTTTGACCTGCGATACCCCGAGCAAGTAGTCCCATCCGAACCTCTCATCCGTACGCGTGGCGGCTTCTGCGGCCAGTATACCCGCCACCAGGTCCGGGGAGACGCCATGTGCGATCACTATGGCCCTGGAGTTGTCACGCGTAACTACAACATGCGGGATGTAGTTGAGGTATTCGGTCTGGATCGCAGATGACACGTACTCCACCTGGCAGCCCAGCGCCTCGCTCACGAAGCGCACCGGCACGCAGGTGATGCCTCCGTAGACTTGCGCCGGGCGGGCAAGCTTCACGGTCTTGCCGTTCACGGTCGCGGTATTGGCGCCGACCTTCAGGCTTACTGTCCGCGAACCATCACTGATGGTAATCAGACCGCTTTTGAAGGTCACCTGCGCACCAAGCCACTCCCCGATAGCGCGCAGCGGCAAAAGCACCGTGCCTCCGGCATTGTAGCCGTGAGCGTCAAGCAGTATGTCATAGCGCCCCACTTGCGGCGTTGCGACGGCCAGCGAAGCGAGCAGTAGAGCTGTTAGCACGATCGCTATGAAGTTGCGCACGGTCTTCCCACTCCTCCGTTTTGGCTCCTATGCAATCCACATCCCGCACACAGCACTTGAAGCTAACCGATTGTCACCGAGACAGCTCGGGCTTGCCGACCTCGAGTGCCCTGTTGCCCCAGACTGTTTGCAGTGATAGGTGCCTGGCATTATCGCATCACGCAAATGCAGTATATAGATACCGAAAGCATACCCAAAACATAGACACAACCGGTTTCGCGATAGTCTCTGGCCCAAAATGGCGGTGCCGGTATCGCCCAGCGGTATCGTTCAGATGGTGTTCACCGCTCAAGAGGATGATCAGCTCATCTCATCTTCTCCAGAAGCCATGGTGATATCTCGGTATCTATCTGGCGAGTGGCGAAGCTGTGAGCGTCCTCGCTCAACAGAAGCCACATCACCGGAACGTCTATATCAGGCTATCCACATCACACCCGCAAGCTAGCCACGCTGGCAGGATATGAGCTCTCCACATGGCGCTACCTATAGCCTGATCTGTACTGACAACGGACGGACGACACTGCTGCTGGCCTGGTAGGCGCTCACATCTCGCGTGCCAAAGATATGTCATAGCTCGCACCATGTTGGCACACGATCTCCAGCACAGTCCTGTCGGCATCTGAAGCGACAACGCTGACATGGTCTGAGGCGCCTTCCAGTTCCCAGGCACAGACCCGTCCACCAACCTCCGCCAATCGCCAGGCACCGCGCAACTCGATCTGCATCGGACGCGGCTGGTTGCCTCCGTCCTGCAAATTCAGATCCGGGTCAGCCACACTGAGCTGCAGTCGCCCGTCACGAATTGCACCGGCCATGACCAGACAGGGCTGGTCCACCGCCTGGACAGGTAGCACCTCAGAGCCGTCTACATGCGGGGTCACCTGCTGCGGGACGAAAAAGACACACCCCCACTTGCTTGCCGCAGTATGCCTGACTATGTGCGCGTGGCTGCTGCGCTCGACTACCTGATAGGGTGGGCTTGCGCAATACTCTTGCATCGCCTCCGGAGTGGCCTTCACCACTACCATGTACTCGTAGCTGGCATCGCTCGGGGAAGTACCATGGTCAATCCAGGCGACCAGGAAGCTGCCCCTGGTATCCTCCAGGTCGCTCACATCCCGGCTAGTCTGTTCCCGGCGTGCCACGACGACACTGTGACCTGGAGGGACGTAGTAGCCGGTCTGCTGAACGTCAATCAACCAGTGTGGCGCACCCGCTGGGAGCTCTCGCTGCTCAGGCAGGCCTGTGAATTGTGCCCCATCGAGCACTGTGGCTGGCAGATGGCCTTCTTCGTTCGGGCGCAAAGCCTTCTGGCAGAGCGTAGTCTGGGTAGGATACTCAGCCTCATCGCAGTGGATGTTCGACCCCAGACAGATGATCAGGTCGTCGAAAAAGAACCAGCTCTTGTTGCCTGTGAGGGTAGTCGCAGGCATGATCGGCTGGTTCATGACCATGGCAAAAATACCGTCATATCCGAGATGTGAGAGCCCACCCACAAACGTCTCCTGCGAGCGTTCCGTACCAGGGGAAGCCCAGCCCTGCTCCAGGCGTTGCAGAGGAAGCTGAGGAACAGTGGTGCCTTCAAATCGCGCCCAGTCCCATCCAGACTGCTCATACCCGCTTCCTTCCAGGCTGACCGGCTCGCCGCCAGCC
>JAAYSP010000108.1 GCA_012518355.1 candidate division WS1 bacterium
CGCTGAACTGCTGCAGGCGGTGACATCACCGGCAGTCAGCTTCGCCTTCAATCCTGCACACTTTGCGCAGGCAGGAGAGAGGCCCTTCCTGCAAACCTACACTCGCGGGCGGGCCAAGCGACATATGAGTCAGCTGATGCTTACAGACGGCTGTGCGCCCCCGTGGCCTGCCCACACACTGCTCGGAGAGGGGCAGGGAGAAGTGAAGGAGCTCATGTCCATCCTGCGTTGCCGGTCGTTCAGCGGCCTGTTCACTCTGGCCGTGGGCGATGAGGCCAGCCCCGAACGGTTCGCCAGCCAGGCACAAGCTTTCTGGAGACTGCTTCAGAACTCGTAGGCGTTTGTGGCCGTACAGCTCCACAAAAGAGCGATATAGACAAATCATACTGTTTGTTTTAGAGAAATGTAGGTGCCATAGTGGAGTATGACCTGATCCTTAAGTCCGGCACGGTGCACGATGGCAGCGGTGGCCCGCCTTACGCGGCAGATGTGGCCGTCAGCGGTGACAAGATAGCAGCGATAGGAGAGCTGTCCGACGCTCAGGCTGCCCAGACACTCGACTGCACCGGCTTCGTCATCAGCCCCGGTTTCGTGGACATCCACAGCCATTCCGACCTGTCACTACTGCACAACCCTCGCGCAGAGAGCAAAATACGCCAGGGCGTCACCACCGAATGCACGGGGCAGTGCGGCCTCGGCGTCTTCCCGGTGAGCGAGCTCCGGCAGCATGAGCTGCAACAGATATGCTCCTTCATCGTGCCTACTGCTGAGAGCTGGCGCTGGGAGACTGCGGCTGAGTACCTGGCCGTACTGCGGGAGGCGCGACCGAGCGTAAACGTGGTTCCGATGGTAGCCCACACTCCAATTCGCGCCGAAGTCATGGGCTTCGAGGCCGTGGAAGCCACTCCGCAGCAGATCGAGCAGATGTGCCACCTGGCCCAGGAGTGCTTTGATGGGGGCGCAGTTGGGCTGGCCTTCGGTCTGGCCTATGCTCTGGGGTCAGCAGCCGCAACCGATGAGATTCTCGCGCTGTGTAGAGTGGCGGCTCAGAACGGGAAGCATGTGAGTGTACACATACGCAACGAGGGCGCCGATGTCATCTCTTCACTGGAGGAGATGACAGGCATAGCCCGCCAGCTAGATGATGAGGGACACCGGCTCAGACTACAGATAGATCACCTGAAGACCTCTGGCCCACGCAACTGGCATCTGGCCGAGGCCGCACTTGAAGCCCTGGAGCAGGCGCACCAGGAGGGGCTGGACGTCGCGTTCGATGTCTATCCATACGCGGTGGCCAGCCGTCATCTCAGCGGCTCCTTCCCGCCCTGGATGTTTGCCGGAGGCACCGATATGCTACTCAAGCGGCTTGCAGATCCGCAGATTCGGCAGCAGTACCGTAACCAGCTGACCGAGTGGGAGGCAGAGCGCACTGAGCATCATCCTCTGGAGTTTGACTTCAACCGGATCATGATCTCAAACGTTCAGAGTGAAGAAAATCAGCGGCTTATCGGCATGTTTCTCAGCGATCTGATAGATGAACGTGATGGCGATCCTATAGACGTGGTATTCGATCTGCTGATCGAAGAAAGAGCACATATAGATGTGGTTCTTCACAGCATGGATGAGAGCAGCGTGGAGCGGAACCTGAAGCACCCGCTGAGCATGGTCGGTTCAGACGGCTTCGCACTGGCTCCCTACGGCGTGTTGGCTGTCGGAAGACCGCACCCGCGCTCTTACGGCACGTTCCCCCGCTTCCTCGGGCGCTATGTACGCGAGATAGGCATCATGGAGTTGCCCGCTGCCATCCACAAGTGCACTGCCCGGCCTGCCAGTAGGCTCAATCTGTCTGACCGAGGCCTGCTGAAAGTCGGCTATAAGGCAGATGTGACCGTCTTCGATCCAGATACCATCATAGACAGGGCAACATACGAGGATCCGCACCAGTACTCTGAGGGCATCGCTCATGTAATCGTCAACGGACAGTTGACGTTGTCGGAGGGAGAGCATACGGACGCCGGAGCAGGCACAGTGTTGCGCAACTGAAGCCACCGCGCCGCCTGAAGCATGACTACACGGAAGTCACCATGATTCGTATCGGCACCAGCGGTTATTCATATGAGGACTGGGTCGGGCCTGTCTACCCTGAAGGCACGAAGAGTCGTGACTACCTGCGCCACTACATCCGCCTGTTCGACACTGTGGAGATCAACTACACTTACTACCGACCACCATCCGAGCAAACCCTGGCGGCGATGGCTGCTATAGCACCTGAAGGCTTCCTGTTCACGCTCAAAGCGACCAGACAGATGACACTGGAGGCATGCCAGGATCCGAGGATCTACTCACAGTACGCCAGCGCTTTGGCCCCGCTGATTGACAGCGGCAAATTCGGCGCAGTGTTGCTCCAGTTCCCGAACGCCTTCAAGCTCTCCAGGGCTGCAGTAAAGCATCTGGAGTTCATACGCAACCAGTGGCCCGACATGTCTTTAGTGGTAGAGTTTCGCGATCGCAGTTGGGTGGAGGATACGCGGACCTTCGATTTCCTGCGTGACCACAATCTCGCATTCTGTTGTGTGGACCAGCCGCAATTCAAGTCTCTGCTTCCGCCCGTGGCTGCCTTCACTGCCGAACCGGCCTATGTCCGACTGCACGGAAGAAACCACCAGAAATGGTGGCACCATGATCACGCCTGGGAGCGCTATGACTATCTATATGATGAGGAAGAGCTGCGGCAATGGTTGCCAAAAGTCAGGCAACTAGATGAGGCCGCCAGGACCACCTATGTGATGTTCAACAACCACCATGTAGGCCAGGCCGTGCAGAATGCCCAGCAGTTAACCGAACTCCTACATGAGGGCATCTGACGCGACGGAGGCTCTCTCGTGGCTATGCATGGAGATTTGGGTCGTGACTACAGAGCATACACTCTACAGGGCATACACCTCAGAAGCCGACAGAATCCGAACTCCGCTGTTCTCGAGCAACTCCAAAGTCGACTCGATATGCCGGTCGTCAATGCGAAACAGCACGACCGCATCACCGTCAATTGTGATGAAAAAGGCATACATATACTCTACGTTGATGCCCGAATCTCGCATCAGAGCCAGTACTTCGGCGAGGCCACCGGGGCGATCGGGGACAATCAACGCCAGCACATCGGCCTCCCCCACGCCAAAACCTCTCTCCTGTAGTACCTCTGTAGCACCGTCGGGATCGTTCACTATGAGCCGCAGGATCCCAAAATCTGAAGTGTCAGCGATACACATGGCCCGTATGTTCACATCAGCCTCGCCCAGCACCTGGCAGACCTCGGCCAGACGCCCCGACTTGTTCTCCAGAAATACTGAAACCTGTTTGGTAATCTTGTCTGCTGACGTCATATCTGTCGCTCCTTTCGAAGGTCTATGACGCGTTTGGCTTTGCCAATACTGCGTTCGATACTCTTTGGCTCAACCAGCTTGACCCGGCATCGAACGCCCAGAGCGCTGACTAATTCGCTGCGGATTTTCATCTCAAGCGTCTCCAGCACCCGAATAGTGTCGGCAAGCAGTGTGGGCGAAACCTCCACCTGGACTTCCAGCACGTCCAGGCGCCCTTCTTTCGTGACGACCAGTTGATAGTGCGGCAAAGTCTCCTCCATGTTGATGAGCACATGCTCGATTTGGCTTGGGAAGATGTTCACTCCCCGGATGATCAGCATGTCATCCGTGCGTCCGGTAATTCTCTCCATACGTGCGCTGGTCCGTCCGCACTCGCATGTGTCATAGTGCAGGCGGGTGATGTCTCGAGTGCGGAAGCGGATGACGGGAAATGCTTGCTTGGTGATACAGGTAAAGACCAGCTCGCCCTGCTCTCCCTCGGGCAGCGGCTTACCGGTGGCCGGATCTATGACCTCGGGTATGAAATGGTCGTCACAGACATGTAACCCGCACTGGTATTCACACTCGGCTGAAACTCCAGGGCCGATGATCTCGGTGAGGCCATAGATGTCATGTGCCTTGATGTTGAGCATCTGCTCAATCGTGCTTCGGATGCTGTCGCTCCAGACTTCCGCTCCCAGCAGGCCGCTCTTGAGCCCCAACTCATCGGGTGAGATGCCTCCCTCTGCAGCCTCATCAGCAAGTGTCAGAGCGTAGGATGGAGTGCAGGCGAGTATGGTGCTCTTCAAGTCGCGCATCATCATCAGTTGGCGCCTGGTGTTGCCCGCTGACATGGGGATCACCGTGCACCCTACCCGTTCGCCCCCATAGTGGAGCCCGAGGCCACCGGTAAACAGACCGTAACCATAGGCAACCTGCAGGATATCGCCCTTGCTGCCACCGCCCAGGCAAATGGTTCTGGCGATAGTTTCCGCCCAGATGTCCACGTCCGCCTGTGTGTAAGCCGCGAGAATTGGTGTACCGGTCGTGCCTGAGGACGAATGTATCCGCACTATCTCTGACATGGGAGCCGCGAACATGCCGGTGGGATATGTTTCCCGCATGCCATCTTTCGTGGTAAACGGCACATGCTGCAAGTCTTCGAGTGACTGGATGTCCAGCGGGTCGAGGCCCGCCTGGGCAAACTGATCGCGGTAGTACGGCACAGTAGCCGCCAAACGTGCCACAGTTGATCGCAAACGATGCAACTGTAGTTCTCGGCGTTGCTCCACATCCATACATTCGTTTTCGACATCCCAGATCATCTACGTACTCCTCCTGCACCTGCCGACGTTTCCGGCAAACCGTGGGCCGCAGTCTACCTCATATACTTGTTCAGCGGTTTTGGCAGCTATAAACCTGCTCCTGCCCCGCCGCAAACGCCTCAAGATTGACCTGAAGCCGCTGATGTTTGATTATCCGCCGCATAGCACTCTGCCAGGCCTCAGCCGGTATCGGCAGTAGTTGCGACATGGCTCCCAGCATCACTGTATTGGCAGCGCGGTATTCACCGAGCTCTACGGCAATAGTGAAGGCGTTGACCACTATCAATTCGAAGTCGTGTTTCGCCAGCCGCTCCAGGCAATCCTGCGGATACTCGAAGGCGCCCGATGCTATCGTTGATGGATGGATTTTGCGGTCATCCACCAGCATCGTGCCGCCGGGACGCACCCAGTGAGCGCTGCGCAGTGCTTCCAGCATCTCCAGGCCTACAGTCAGATCTGCCCTGCCCCACGGAATTATCGGCGAGTGGACCCTGCCACGCCGAAGCCTCACATGGCTCTCGACACTGCCACCACGCTGTGACATGCCATGTATCTCACTCTTTTTTACGTCATAACCGGCTTCAAGGGCTGCCTGTGCCAGCACAGCACTGGCCGTTATGATGCCCTGTCCACCTACGCCGGCCATGAGGACGTTCACGGTGTCCTCGGCATTGTCTCCGGTTTCTGTCACATCACTCTTCATCGGGGTTGACTCCATCATATCCGTGTCACGAGACTACAGTGGCTAACGCCATCCACTGAGCTACTGATCGGTCACATCTACATTTCGTATCGCGTTCGTGGGGCATACCTGAGCACACAGCCCACAGCCGACGCACAGCTCGGCGTCAATCCAGGGTTGCCCCTGATCAACGCCAATCGCGGGACATCCGAGGCGCAGACACAGGCCACACTGGATGCACGTATCTTCGTCAATCTGATACGGGGGGCGCCTATCTCGACTGATGAGAACACACGGACGGCGTGCGATGATGACTGCCGGTCTTTCATGAGCCAGCGCGTCACGCAGAGCCTGCTCTAGCGCGGGCAGGTCCACCGGATCAACTACAGTCACCATATCTACTCCGGTGGCACGACAAATCCCCTCCAGAGACAGTCTGGGACTGCTTTGGCCACTAAGAGTGACACCGGTACCGGGATGCTCCTGCCCTCCGGTCATCGCAGTGGTACCGTTATCCAGAATTAGCACCACTGTATCGCCACCGTTATAGACTATGTTTATCAGACCGGTGATGCCAGAGTGCACGAATGTGGAGTCGCCGATAACCGCCACCGACCGCTTCTCTCCACACATACTGTTGAGGCCATGTGCCTGGCCAATCCCCGCGCCCATACACAAGCAGGTGTGAAGAGCCGATAGGGGCGGCAGCGTCCCCAGGGTATAGCAGCCGATATCACCGTTGACGTAGAGCTTCAGTTTCCGCAGCGTGACGAATACTGCGCGATGCGGACAACCGGGGCACAACACTGGAGGCCGTGGCGGCAGATCGTCAGATGGCATCGGCGCCTGCACATCTTCCCCCCCCAGCAGAGCCGCTACACGCCCGGGACTGAGTTCACCCAGGGCCACACTGGCGGGAAGGCTGGTGACCTGAATACCAAGTGCGCGGATGCTGTCGGTTAGAAAAGGCCCTGACTCCTCCAGGACCACGACGCGTTCCACATTGTCGGCGAATTCGCACAATTGGCGCTCGGGCAGCGGCCAGGCCATGCCCAGCTTGAAGACAGATGCGTCCGGAGCCACTTCCTTGACGTATTGGTATGTTGCCCCGGAGCAGATGATGCCGAGGCTGTTGTCGCCAGGCTCAACACGATTGATTTCGGTCTCATCTGCATACTTGCGCAGGTCCTGCCACCGCTCCAGGCGGGCAGCATTGCGACGGCGTGCATAGGCCGGGATCATGACATACTTCTGCGGATTGGTCACCGGTTCGCAGGGCTGATCGCGCTGTTGACGGTCTCCCATCGCCACCACGGAGTCGCTGTGGCAGATGCGGGTAGTCACGCGTAGGAGCACCGGCAAGTCGTACTCTTCGCTGAGCTCATATGCCAGTCGGGTCAGTTCCAACGCTTCCTGACTGTCGGAGGGTTCGAGTATAGGCAGTTGTGCGGCGCGACCGTAGTGCCTGCTGTCCTGCTCGTTCTGCGAGCTGTGCATATCGGGGTCATCAGCAGCCACCAGCACCAAGCCCGCTTCGACACCCGTATACGCGAGCGTGAATA
>JAAYSP010000222.1 GCA_012518355.1 candidate division WS1 bacterium
CCTGGCGGATTACCGAGATATCCTGCCATGCCCGGGGTGCATTTCATCTTGCGTCTGAGGTGCGGACTGTTGTGGATTTGGGCGGTCAGGATGCGAAGGTGATATCACTTGACGAGGCAGGGCGTGCGTTGGATTTCGAGATGAACGATCGCTGTGCGGCAGGAACAGGGCGATTTCTCGAGGTGATGGCCGCAGCACTGGACCTGGATATCGGGCAACTCGGCTCGCTGGCCTGGGCCGCCGAGCAGCCTGCCAGTCTCAGCAGCACGTGCACCGTCTTCGCCGAGTCGGAGGTCATCGGCCTCCTGGCTGACGGCCGTGAGGTCGGTCAGATCGCTGCAGGTCTGTGTGAGGTCATCGCCCATCGCACAATGCAGATGGCCAACCGTCTGCAGATACAACCTCTGGTCATGATGACGGGGGGAGTGGCACATAACATAGGTGTGAAGAAGGCGATGGAGCAGGCGCTGGGCATGGGAATCGTGGTGCCGCCGGAGCCGCAGCTTATAGGTGCTCTGGGGGCAGCCATCCTGGCAGCAGAGAGGGCGGCGGCAGAGTGAGATCGTGCCTGAACCCGGCACTGCTGGTTTGCATGGCGATGCTGTTGCCCGGTTTTGTGATAGCGCAGCAGCCGGTGGCTGAGGCCGTGGCTCTGGTGCGACAGGCTGAGCAGGATCTGGCCGCTGAGCGTGGCAAAGCAGCAGTGGAGAAGCTGCAGCAGGCGGCGCGCATCCAGCCGGACTGGCATGTACCCGCATCACGGCTGGCTGTGCTGTATCAGGCCGCGGGCATGGATGTCGCAGCACTGCAGCAGTATCTGGTAGTGCAGCTCATTTCGCACAACCAGTATCAGCCCAATCCAGAGAAGGATCCGGCGTTGCGCGCAGAGCTTGCCGAGACCGAGGCGTATATGCTGATGCAGGTCAACGCGGTGCGGGCACGAGCGGGACTGCGGCTGCTGTATCCGCACCCGCAGTTGGCGGTCATAGGACGCCAGCATGCCCGCGAGATGCGGGACCTGGACTACTTTTCCCATGAGTCGCCCACTCCTGCCCGGCGCACCATACTGGACCGCTTCAAGCTGGTACTGCCATTTCGCCCTACGGTGCTGGCCGAAAATCTGTCGAAGCGGTGGCGCACGGGGTATGGCTACAGTCTGAGCCTGGCAAATGTGCGCCAGAGCCATGAGGATTTGCTGCGCAGCCCCGGTCATCGGGCCAACATACATCGTGCAGACGTGATAGACTTCGGCATTGGGGTGGCCAGTAACTACAAGGGTGACTACTGGCTTGCTCAGATATTCGTGGACATGAGCGGACATCCTGAGTACTGAGGCGTGAAGCACAGGGCTACTCAGAAATCGAGGCTTCCCAGAAGTGATATAGGCAGAAGCGGCAAGGCGACTGTGAACTCGCTGTGGACAGCAGCGATTGCGTGGAGATATGATTATGCAGGAAGAGATCAGGGACCAGTTGCAGTACGCGGGCGAGGTGATGGCCAAGTGTGCTGAACGGCTACCCGGCGACATCGCAGCGGCGGCACGTATCATCTTCGCATCCCTGCGATCCGGCGGCACTGTAGCATTCTGCGGAAACGGCGGTAGCGCCTCGCAAGCCCAGCATCTGGCCGGCGAGCTGGTCGGCAGGTTCCTGCTGGAACGCCCGGCGTACCGCGGCATAGCCCTGACTGCTGACACCTCCATACTCACCTCAGTGGGCAACGATTACGGCTATACTGAAGTGTTTTCCCGCCAGGTGGAAGGGCTCTTGCACCAGGGTGATGTACTGGTCGCACTGTCCACAAGCGGCAATTCGGAGAACTGCCTGCGTGCAGTGGATAGAGCGCGTGAGCTGAAGATCAAGACGGTGGGGCTGTCTGGCGCGGGCGGAGGCAAGCTTGCCGGGCAAGCGGACCACTGCATCGTGGTGCCCAGCTACGACACTCCGCAGATCCAGGAGGCTCATCTGGCCATCGGGCATGCCATATGCCGAATAGTCGAGAGGGCTCTGGCACAGCAAGACGGAAGTAGCGATGAGATTTGACCTGGCGGAGGCACAGGGGATGCTCAGTGACTGCGGCATCTGCTGGTCGCTTTCCTACATAGCAGAAGCAGGCTCCACCAACGCTGAGCTGGCGCGAGCCGCCCGAAGTGGCGCTGCAGAGGGCACAGTCATCGTGTGTGGACACCAGACTGCCGGCCGTGGCAGGCAGGGGCGTATGTGGGAGGATCGGGGCCATCAGGACCTGATCTTCTCGCTGCTGTTGCGTCCGCGGTGCTCCCCATCTGACTACGGCTTGCTGCCGCTGCTGGCATCGGTAGCACTGGTGGAGGCGGTGCAGGCCCTAACCGGCGTGATGCCGTCTGTCAAGTGGCCGAACGATGTCATGGTGCAGGGGGCCAAACTCGCGGGGATACTGCTGGAAGCTGACACAACCGACGGCTGGGCTGTCATCGGCATGGGCGTGAACCTGCTGGGACCTGCCGATAGTCTGCCTATCTCACTTCGAGGCTCTGCCATGACCGTAGAAGCCGCAACCGGACAGGTGGTCACTCGGGAGCAGATGGTGGTAGCGCTGCTGGATGCGGTCGCCATGCACTACGTGCAGGCTCAGCGGAGCGGCTATACAGAAGTGCTCAACTCGTACCGTCGTGCGGACGTCACGGTGGGGCGGCGATTGCGCCTGCTTCGAGGTGACGAGACGCTTGAGGGCATTGCTGAGCAGATAGATGAGCGCGGGCGGCTGGTGATCGTCGGCGAGATGGGGCGAATAGCTACTGACGCCGGTGAGGTGCATCTGCTAAAATAGTACAGATATGCGTCGGGGCCTGCAGTACATCATCGGCCTGGTAGTCGGCGCTGGATATGTCTGTGGTCACGGATTATGATTGACGCTCTACATCAGGTCTGTTTGCGTTCCATCCCCGCCAATCGCATCGCGATAACTCTGCTGCGGGGCGCTTGTCAGGTGCTGGTACTGGTTGCTATGGGTGTCCAGGCGACTGTGGCAGCGGCTGCGTCGGCTGGGCCGGTCATGTCGCCGCTGGCTGAGGGTGGCCGTCTGCTCAGTGCTGGTAGGTATGTTGAAGCCGAGACTGTCTTCCGGCAAGCCGCCGAAAACGACTCACTGTGTGCCGTATCTCGGGCTGGGCAGGGCGCTGCGCTGTTTTTCTCAGGGCAGGTAGAGGCGGCCGAAGAGCAGTTCAGGCAGGCGCTGGAGCTGGACCCCAACTGTGTGTCGGCCATGCTGGGGCAGGGCGTGGCTCGCTATAGTCGGGGCCGCACGCAGGAGGCCATGGTAGCATATCGCCAGGCGCTGGCCTACCATACCCCGTATCGCGATGAGATTCGCGCCTGTGTTGCACATCTGGCTTGCATGTCGGGCTTCTATCAGGCCGCGGAGATCGAGGCGGCCAGTGTGCTGGAGGCAGACGATGGGGCTGAGCTGGCGCTGCAAGTGCTGGCCTCCTGCTATCTGGCCGGGCAGCGTCCCGATGACGCTATCAGAGTGCTGGCCCGCCCGATCGGTGAGGCACTGGCCGCTTACCCAGGGCTCACGACACGATCTGCGCTGTTCGCTCCGGATACTGCGTACTATGTGGACCATGGCCTGGAGGAGCAGGTGCGTCTGGCCGCTCTGGACCGCTTCGGAGTACGTCCCACGGTTCAGGTGGCCCAGCATGCCGAGACGGCAGCCACGGACTCTGGTGCCGAAGATGACGGTCTCAGTATCGAGTGGCCTGCATCGGGGTCAAAAGTCAGCGGGGCCATCGAGGTCGCGGTCGGAGTGCCCGGTGACCTGCAACTAGACTACATCGCGCTGCTTCTCGATGACCGCTTTGTGGGCGTCAGCAACGCTCGGCCGTTCCGCATGTATGTAGACACCCGCAACTGCCCTGATGGCCTGCGAGAGCTGCGTTGTGAGGCGTACGGCCCCGGGGGTCGCATCGTAGGGCGCACTTCCCGCACAGTGGTAGTGGCCAACGGCTCGCGCACGCTGATGGCATCTGAAACCGCCATCCGCGCCGAGGTGGATCTGTTTTTGCAGCAGTGCCTGCTGCTGCGCGCCGATCCTCTCCTGCGCTCCCAGTTGTCGGGGCATGCTCTGATGATGGCGGGGCGTCCCGCCGAGGCGGTGAACGCCTTCGAGTATGGCTTCTCATACAACCCCAGACTGCCGGGGCTGCGCGCGGATCTGCTGTTGGCCTACCATGAGCTCAGCCTGCTGCACGATGGGCCTGCTGAGCTTCATCGTCTGGACGGTTCTGGCAACCGGATAGCACTCACCTTCGATGATGGCCCTCATCCGGTACTCACGCCCATACTGCTGGACCTGCTGGATCGCTATGGCGTCAAGGCCACCTTCCTGCTTGTGGGCAAGCAGGCGGAGACCTACCCTGAACTGGTGAAACTGATAGCGGATCGGGGCCATGAGCTGGGCAATCACTCCTACAGTCACCGCAACCTCTCGGCTCTCAGTCAGCTTGAGATCGAGCGTGAATTGATCATGACCCGCCAGATCATCCGTCGGGCAGGGGGCGGTTTTGTCACACTGTTTCGCCCGCCTGGTGGCCACTACAACAGCAGCGTTCGTCAGGCGGCACAGATAACCGGCCATACCACCGTTTTCTGGAACGAAAACATAGGCAACTATGAACACCATACTCCTGCCGAAGCGTGCCGGATCATGCTCGACAAGATGGGCGCGTCGAACATAGTGCTACTGCACAACGGCTATGACAAGACGCCGGAAGTGCTACCACTTTTGCTTCCGCAACTCGTGCAGCGCGGTTATGTGATGGACACGGTATCTGCGCTGACCGGCCACCAGCCCGTCTCACTTGAGGACCTGGTCTCGCTGGGCCCGCCCGGGTGGCAGTTGCCTTGAAGCGGCTCATGGTGCACCCGTGGTTGCTGGTGATACTTAGCACAGCGGTCTGGTGCCTGCAAGCCGCTGCTCAGAATGCACCACCGGCGACATCGGCCGATGAGCACACAGTCCTCAACCCCACGGCACGACTGGACTACAACCGCCATCAGTTTCCTGACGCAGGCATCACCGATTTCTCCTACCTGCGAGATCCCCGTGCCGGAGAGCGTGGATTTCTGTTCACAGGTACCGATGGCCGCTTCTACTTCGAGGACGGAACGCGCGCACGGTTCTGGGGCATAAACGTAGCGAAAACCTCGGTGTTTCAGCCCAAGGCGAGCATAGATGAGGCAGTGGCTGCGATTTCTCGAGCAGGCTTCAACCTGGTGCGCCTCCATCATCTGGATGACGTAGACGGCTTGCTTCCCCCCGACCGCGTCGGCAACCCGCAGCGATTCGATGCCGACAACCTGGATCTGGTGGACTACTGGGTGTATCGGCTGAAGGAGACGGGCATCTATGTCTACCTGGACTTGCTGGACTTCCGTACCTTTCATGAAGCGGAGGGAGTCACGAATGCCGAAGCACTGGGCCGCGCCGCCAAACCGTATGCAGTCTTCGACAACAAGCTCATAGAGCTGCAGCAACAGTATGCTCGCCAACTGCTTATCGAGCATATCAACCCCTACACGGGTCTAAGTTATGCCGACGATCCTGCGGTGGCCATGATCGAGCTGTGCGACGAGCACGGACTGTACTTCTCGCGCAAACGGTGGGGGCAGTTGGCCGAACCGTATGCCAGTGATCTGCAGCGCAAGTTCAATCAGTGGCTGGCAGATCAGTACGGAAGCACCGGTACACTGGCCGAGGCCTGGACTGATGTCGAGGGCAATCAGGGGTTGCTGGCCGGCGAAAACCTCGGTGAGGGCACCGTGATGTTGTTTCCGGAAGCGCGCATGTCGGGGCGATCTGCACCTGCACAACCGGACGAACCTCAGCGGCTGCAGCGTGGTCGTGAAGCTGATCGGCAACTGTTCATAGATAGCATACATGCCGAGTATCTGCGCCGTATGAGCACTTACCTGCGTGGCCGCGGGGTCAAGGTGCCTATCACCGCGGTGCTTGACTTCAACAAGATAGCCGACATGCGCACAGTTGCTGAAGGCCTCGACTTCATCGGCACCAATTTCTACTACGACCACCCGTATTTTCAGCCTGATAAACAGTGGCGTTTGCCTGCCTTTTACGAGGGCCGCAACCCGCTGGGCGATGACCGTGTCCAGACCTTCATCCCACGCATGCTGGTAAGTCGTGTGTGGGGCAAGCCTACAGTAGTGCGCGAGTGGAACATATGCTGGCCAAACCAGCACTGTGCAGCAGGCATGGTAGAGGTCGCCGCTTACAGTGCCTTTCAGGACCTAGATGCGCTGATACTGTTCACCTATGATATAGTGCCGGGCAAGGATCACATCGAGTTTTTCGACGTGCGACATGATCCGACGCGCTGGGGTCTCATGGGGTTATGCTCTCGACTTTTCCTTGAGAGTGATGTACATCGGGCCCGCTACCGCACTGCGATGGGCTTCTCGCGAGTGGACAGCTTTTTCCCCACCTGGCAACCCATGCCCACTGAGGACTATAAACTTGGCTGGGTGACCGGCCTGTACACTCTGTTTTTCGATGATGACGCTCCCGCGGCGGGGCCAGATCTGCTGCTGGCTTCGGGCAGGTCGGCCAGTGGCACATACGCGCGTGAGAACAGCGTGATTTGTGCCAACTGGGACACCGAAGACCTGCTGGACCACAAGCGCGATCAGAGCCTCGACCAGAAGGCGGGCTACCAGGTGGCCACCGTCCCGGGCCGAACTGACTTCTACACTTTTGGGGGCACCATGTTCTCGCCCGGCCACAGACAACGTATTCACACCGACCCTGCGTTTCTGGTGTCTGATGTCCGCGCCCAGAATTTTCGTCCCATCGGCACAGATGCAGGTGAAGAGAGCTGTGTGGGCTTCCGCGACACTGCCCGAAATGTATACGTGTTCCGCCGCTTGACCGCAGAACAGAAGCTGCGAGTGGCGCTGGATGCCCTGGGGCAGATGGCTGGCGGCAGCATCTCACATCGCCAGGTGGATGAAGGCATCTACACCACCGACACCGGCCAGCTCACTCGTGATGTCAAAGCGGGACTGATGGCCGTAGACACGCCCCGTCTGCATGCCGTGGCAGGCAACCTGAGCAGCGCATCGAAAGCGCGCACCTCGGCGTTGAGTGTTGCCACTGCCGCCTCAACCGGTGCGGTGGTGTGGGCCAGTCTCGACCGGTTGCCTGCAGACAAGTCACAGCACTGGGTTCTGAAGATGGTCACTGTGGCGACGAACACGGGCCAGAGTCTGCGGCACCATCACTCTGGTGCTGACGGAGACATCTACGCAGTGGATCTCATCGGTTCCACACCGATTTCCAGCATAGGAGAGAAGACCACGCGTCCGACTGTAGTATCGCTGGATGGGCGCGAGGTGGTCCGCATCTATCTGAAAAACGGCTCGTGGGAACTGTTGTACGAAGGCGGCAGGTACTATCTAGCCTGCGACACTGAGGGCATCGAGGTGGAGCTGCCCGCACTGGGAGCTCAGGTCTCCTATACCCCCGCAGCCGGTGGCGAGGGAGTAGAGCAGTTGGAGCGCCAGCCCTTCACTTATCCCCGTGCCTTTGAGTTGCTACAAATCAAACGGGGCTGAACCGCCAGGAGGAAGCACATGCCACGGGCGCGAAATAGCCCACAGCATCGGCTACAACCAGTAGGAGGAGTGCATGACATACTCACTTTTTGATTGCGTATCACCACTTGATTTTCGCTACTACGGGCCTGACACCGGGCTTCGGCAGATGCTGGATCCGTACGTCACCGAGGCGGGACGGGTCGGCAGCGAGGCTATGGTTGAGGCGGCTGCAGTACGAGTGCTGGCTCGGCGTGGAGTGTGTTCCGAGGCCATAGCGCAGGAAGTGGCTGATGCGGCCGAAGCGGTGACCGCAGATGAAGTTGCCGCTGAGGAGGCGCGGATCCACCACAACATCCGCGCTCTGGTAAACGTAATTCGCGGCAAGGTCAGCGATGAAGCCAGGCCCTATGTGCATCTGTGCCTGACCAGCTTCGACGTGGTAGACACTGCGACTGCATGGCGTCTTCAGCAGGCTGCTCGCAAAGCAGTGCTGCCCACCCTGGCCGATCTGCAGAGAGCGCTCATCAGCCTGGCCCGTCGCGAGGCAGGGCAGGTGCAGATGGGGCGCACTCATGGCCAGCACGCGGTGCCCATCACCTTCGGCTTCAGCCTGGTGGGTTTCATCAGCCGCCTGCAGGGGCGCATGGAAGCCATCGCGACAGCCGCAGAGGGGCTTTGCGGCAAGCTCAGTGGTGCAGTTGGAGCATACAACGCAAGCTCTTTGTTTTTCGACGATCCGGAGCAGTTCGAAGCTGAGGTATTGGCCGAACTGGGCCTCAAACCGTCTCCGAGCTCCACTCAGATAGCCGAACCGGAAGCGGTGGCCGACTACATGCATGCCCTGGTGTCTACGTTTGGCGTGCTGGCCGATCTGGCCGATGACATGCGCCAGTTGCAGCGCACTGAAATCGCGGAGGTGGGTGAGAGGTTTGAAGCTGACCAGGTCGGCTCCTCCACCATGCCACACAAACGCAATCCATGGAACTTCGAGAACGTCAAGAGCATGTGGAAGACGTTCGTGCCCCGGATGGGCACCGTCTACGCAGACCAACTATCAGAGCACCAGCGCGACCTGACTAACTCCGCGTCATCCCGCTTCAATCCGGAGCTGATCGTGGCCCTCGTCAGCAGTGTCCAGCGTCTAACGCGCATCATGGCGAAGCTGGTCACCGACGTGCAGCGGATGGAGCAAAACTTCGCGATGACTGCGGGCATGGTAGCTGCCGAACCCGCCTATATCCTGCTGGCTTCTCTCGGTCATCCCGACGCTCATGAGGCCATGCGCAAGCTGACCCTTCAGGCGCAGGCAAGCGGGAGGCCGCTATGGGATCTGCTTTCTGAAGCCCCCGAGTTGGCGCCATACCTGGAGCGTCTTACTGATCAGCAGATAGCCATGCTGCGCGACCCGCACAGCTACACTGGTGTCGCCGAAAAGAAAACTCTGAAGCTGTGCGACGAGTGCAGCGAGCGCCTGGATGTCCTCATGAAGCAGATAGACTGATATACTGGCCGCGTATACCATCGCGAGGAGAGACTCTCTTGTCACTGTTAGGTATAGATATAGGCAGTACTGGTGTGAAAGCTGTGGCCTTCGCCCCCGATGGTGTCATCCTGGGCCAGGCATATCGCGAGTATAGCGAAATCTACCCCAGGCCCGGATGGATCGAACTCGATCCACAGCAGGTATGGGATGGCATCATCGCAGTCATAGGCAGTGTGGTGGACCAGACACGTGACGATCCGCCCACTGCGATGTGCATGTCAGCGTTAGGTGAGGCATTTACGCCAGTGGACCGGCACGGGGATTTCCTCTACAACACGGTGGTATCACCTGATAGCCGAGCCGTCGCACAGGCTGACTCCTGGAACGCACGCCTCGGCTCTCAGCGCGTCTTCGAGATCACCGGTATGCCACTTCACCCCAGCTTCACGCTCAGCAAGCTGATGTGGATACGCGAGGAGATGCCTGAGCTACATGCGCGTGTGCACAAGTATCTGTTGTGGCCTGACCTGGTGATGCTGCGATTGGGGCTCCAGCCACGGGTGGACTACAGCCTGGCCGGACGCACTATGGCCTTCGACATACATCGCAAGCAGTGGTCAGAGCAGATGCTACACGGTGCCGAGATTGCGCCGGAACTCCTGGCTGAACCTATCCCATCAGGAGAGGTGGTAGGAGCACTGGATGCCAGAGCGGCCAAACTGACCGGCCTACCCGAGGGTTGTCTGGTTGTTGCTGGCGGCCATGACCAGCCGATGAACGCGCTTGGAGCGGGCGTTATCAAACCGGGGATGGCTGTGGATGGCATGGGGACCGTCGAGTGCGTCACCGCAGCGCTGGCCGAACCAGTGCTGACTGAGCCGATGCGACACTGGAACTACTGCTGCTATCCACATGTGGTGGCTGGCATGTACGTCACGCTCGGCTACAACTACACCTCAGGCGGTCTGCTGCGTTGGTATCGCGACAACTTCGCCCAACACGACATGGCGCGTGCTCGCCAGGAATGCGCCGATGTGTACGATCTGATACTGGATGAACTGCCCGCGGAGCCGACCGGTTTGCTGGTACTGCCCTACCTGGCTGGCTCCGGCACGCCATATCTGGATCCCTTGGCCAGCGGTGCCATACTGGGCTTGACGCTGGCCGATGATCGCAAACGGATGGTGAAGAGCATACTGGAGGGTACGTGCTACGAACTGGCGCTGAACCTTCTGCGGATGAGCGAGGGCGGCATCCGCATAGACCGACTGCGCGCTACCGGCGGTGGCAGCAAGAGTCCACAGTGGCTGCAAATCAAGGCAGACATCACGGGGCGCCGAGTGATCACCCTGAACGTCGGTGAGAGCGGCTGTCTTGCTGGTGCTATGCTTGCCGGTGTGGCAGCCGGCATCTACTCTGACGTACCGCAAGCAGTAGAGCACCTCATCGAGGAGCGCGACAAATTTCAGCCCGATCCTCGCAGACACAGCCAGTACCAGCAGCTTTTCCGTATCTATGAAGGGGCATGGCCGCCCATTGCAGAACTGGCGCACCGTCTCAGAAACCATGGAGATGATGCCGAGTAGGCTAGCTCAACCGCCCTCGGTATCGGTGCTCGCAGCATTCCGGATTCGCGCTGCCTGAAGCACCGCCTCGTACGCTGCGTTGCGTGAGAGCCCGGTGAGTGTGGACAGTATGTCTGCCGCAGATTTGGCCGACATACCTGCCTGCAGCAGCTTGCCCGCCCCCGCCAGCACAGTCGTGTGGTCCGGCTGAGATGTACCTGTTGGGGCTTGCGCCTCGACGATGATGACGAATTCCCCTCGAGGTTGATCGGCGGCCACTTGCCCGGCCAACTCAGCCAGAGAGCCGCGGAGAAACTGCTCAAATCGCTTGGTCATCTCTCTGGCGACTACGGCAGTCCGGTCAGGGGCTGCTGCGGCCAGGGCGGCCAGTGTAGCCGTGACCCGTGAGGGCGCCTCATACATGACCACTGTCCACGGCTGTGCGATCGCAGTTGCCACAAACTTGGTGCGTTCACCCGTCTTACGCGGAGGATATCCCAGAAACAGGAAGCGATCAGCGTTCAACCCTGATGCACTCAGGGCAGTTGTGACCGCGCTGGGGCCGGGAATGGGGGAGATAGTGATACCTGCCTGAGCGGCCTGCCAGACCAGGGCCGCGCCCGGATCGGAGATGGTTGGCGTTCCGGCGTCACTGACGTATGCGATAGTCTCACCGGCCAGAAGTTGTCTGACCAGCCGCTGCAGCTTCCCTTCAGTGCTGTCACCGTGAAAGCTTTCAAGCGGCTTGCGAATGCTGAAGTGGGTCAGAAGCCTGGCGATGTGACGAGTGTCCTCAGCAGCGATGAGGTCGGCAGATCGGAGAGCTTCCAGTGATCTCGCGGAGATGTCGCCGAGGTTGCCGATAGGAGTAGCTACTACCAGCAGGACACCGGTCTGTTGCCGATTGCACTCGGCCATGGCACGGCTCACCTCCGACTATGGCACAGCCGGAGGCGGTTGTCGCCAGTATGCTGCGATGCCGGGATACAGCGGCAGGCGCCGCTTGAAGACGTTGCGTTTGACCAGGCGAAATACCTTCGCGACAGTCTCTTCGTCTACCACGCCATCAGCCGCGATGTCATCTTCCGTCCGCTCTAACTCCAGCATATGGTACAGCACCCAGTCGGCGTCATCGTAAGTCAGCCCCAGCTCCTCTTCGTCAGTCTGCCCTTGCCACAGGTCTGCGGAGGGGGGCTTTTCGATTATCTCGGAGGGAACCTGCAGATAGGCCGCCAGCCAGCGCACCTGAGTCTTGTACAGATCGCCGATGGGCTCTATGCCACAGCCCATGTCGCCCCACAGGGTGGTATAGCCCAGCATTGTCTCGGTACGATTACCGGTGCCGACCACCATCGCGTTGTGGACTCTCGCCATGTCGTAGATGATACTCATGCGCTCTCGGGCCATCTTGTTGGCTCGCCTGAGCCGATCAGCCTGCGGAAAGTGCTCGAAGTACGCGTCTATCTGGGGAGTGATGTCTATGACTTCGAAGGCGATATCTAGCTCGGCAGCGGCCAGACAGGCGTGTTCCTGGCTGAGAGGATTGCTGGTCGCATGAGGCATGTTGTAGACCCGCACCAGGTCGGGGCCGAGTGCTCTTACCGCCAGGTATGCGGCTACTGTCGAGTCGAGTCCGCCGGATAGAGCGATGACTGCTCCGGCAAGGCCCGACGCAGTTATCTGGTCGCGTATGAAACATGCGATGGTGTCGGCTGTGGCCGACTCATGTATTTGCAGTGGCTCCAGCATCATCGGCCCTCCCAGTACCGGCGAGACGGACTATCGGAGCATCTACGGTATGGTGAAGGGCATGGCGTCCATGCCGCCAGTCTTGCTCTGATGTTCGATGTATCCTTCTATCCACTCTTTTTCCAGCTCTGCCAGGTCCTTCTGGCCCATGTCTTCGAAGATATGCTGCAGTTGGATATGCACGATATAGTCATCCTGGGCATAGGCACGTGCCCAGTCGGAGGCTGCCTTCAGTGATGCGATCGCCTTTTCCTTCTGCTCTGCTGCCAGCAGCATTTCGCCCAATCTCATGTGGATCATGGCTGAGGATGCGCCGGTTTCGCTGACTGCTACTTTCTCGAGTGTCTGAATTGCCTCATCCTGACGGCCGGTCTGTTCATAGAGTTGGGCCAGTTCGTAAGCGGCACTGATGTTGTCATCATCACCGGCGACTGCTGTCTCCAGATGGGACAGGCCTTCTGCTATGTTGCCCTGGTCGAGCAGCTCATAGGCTTTCAGTTCGGGGTCGATTATCTCGATGGTGGCCTGTGCATGGAGCTGCTGTTCATACTCTTGCCAGGCGCGACTGCGCGCTTCAAGCAGGGCCTGTTCACGATACATTTCCTTGTTTTCTTCGAAATCCTCGGGTATATCCTGACGACGCGCGTCTACTTTGATGATATGGAATCCGAAAGCGGTTTCGATAGGGCCGGCCAGTTTGCCCGCCTCAGTGCCAAAAGCTGCTACCTCGAACTCTGGCACCATGCGCCCCTTCTTGAACCAACCCAGATCGCCGCCCTGGGCGGCACTGCCGGGGTCATCGCTGTATTCGGCGGCCAGCTGAGCAAAATCAGCGCCGGACTCGAGCTTCTGCTTTAGGTCGGCGGCCAGTTCTCTGGCTTTTCCTTTGGCCTCATCCTGCGATATAGACGCATCATTAGCCGGCTTTTCTGCACCCTCAGTGGCGGCCTCATCTGTACTCTTTTCGCCCTCCTGTGCAGCCTTCTCGAGGATCGAGTCAGGGCTGATGAGGATGTGGCGCGCCTGCACTTCGGTGAAGCTGTCTGTCAGCTGATCGTCAGTCAGCGTTACGACAGACTCGATCTGTTCACGCAGTGTGTCGAGTTGCAGTTGCATGCGGATCAAGTCGTCATCAGGCAGGCTGAGACGGATCTGTTCGCGCAACTGCTCAAGAGACATGGTCCGCCGCTGCAGATAATCGCGGAGTTCCTTAGTAGTAGGATATCGGCTTTTGAGATTATGTTCGACCAGTTGATCCTTTTCTTGCTCGATATCTTTTGCGGACACTTTTATGCGCTCACGCCGCACTGCTTCGAGTTTGAGGTGCTCATCTATCATGTTTTGGAGCACCATGGATTTGACATAGCGCATGCGCGTCGGGTCTATGTTCTGGGCCATACGCCGCTCGGCCATGTGAAGATGCATCTCGTAGTCGCGGCGGTTGATGGGCGTTGAGTTGACGGTGGCCACTGCGGCGGTAAGCGGTTTGGCGGTCGGCCTCCCTGGCTCTCCGGCAGCCCGGGAAGGTGGGCCGAACGAATAGTACGTGCCGATTAGAAAGGCAATCACCAGGAGAGAGAAGATCATCATCGAAGGGCTCAGCAGTTGTATCCGCCGTTTGCCCTTGCCGACCTTGACCGGGCGACTGAAAAACTTGCGCATCCGCATGATGGACATGGATTACCAGACTCCTCGTAGTTGGGCGCGACACCTGGTTGGCCAGCCCGCCACCCACAACCTTGGCTGGGAAAAGAAGTCACCCCGATGGCGATACCTGGTCATGCACCGGGGCAGATACTGTGGCGCTGTAGCGTTATAGTACCGCACCGCTAATCGCCATTCACTGCCTGTCTGTCAGCTTCACTTTCATCGAACAGAAACGTCCACACATCGAGCAAGCCTCCGGGTCCAGGGTAGCTTCCTCGCCTCTGACTGTGGACACCCTGCCCGGATCTATCGCCAGATGGTGCATGTTTGTCCAGTCCAGATCGGCCCTTGCCCGACTCATCCTGTCGTCCCAATCGCGAGCAGCCGGTACACCCTTGACCAGGTCGGCCGAGTGTGCGGCAATGCGACTGGCTATCACACCGTCCCAGACGTCCTGATCGGTGGGCAGCCCCAGATGCTCGGCGGGGGTGACGTAGCATAGGAAGTCCGCACCGGCAGCGGCACACAGTGCCCCGCCGATGGCCCCGGTGATGTGGTCGTAGCCGGGGGCGATGTCGGTGGTAAGCGGCCCCAGGACATAGAACGGTGCCCCATGGCACAGGCGCTTTTGCAGGATTACGTTGGCTTTGATCTGATCCAGAGGCATGTGGCCGGGGCCTTCGACGAATGCCTGTACACCGGCCTGGCGCGCACGCAGCACCAGCTCTCCAAGCACTACGGTCTCAGCTATCTGGCCCGCATCACTGGCATCGGCAACTGCTCCCGGACGCAGCCCGTCACCGAGGCTGATGGCACTGCCGTGAGCCTTGCAGATGTCCAGTACGGCGTCATACTGCTCATATAGCGGGTTTTCGAGCCCGGTTACCTGCATCCAGTTGGCCAGCATAGCACCCCCACGGCTGACGATACCACATATGCGGGGCTGCTGGGCCAGTGCCGCCACTGTCTGTCGGGTGACACCGCAGTGCAGAGTGAGGAAGTCTATGCCGTCTGCAGCATGTGTCTCCACTATAGCCAGTATGTCGTCAGCAGTGACATCGCCGACATCCTGCTCATCTCCGAGTGCAGCGATGACCTGGTATATCGGCACTGTGCCCATAGACACCGGGCAGGCAGCACGCAATCCTCGGCGGATCGCGTCCAGATCGCCGCCAGTGGACAGGTCCATGACTGCATCGGCTCCTGCTGCGAGAGCCACTTCCAGCTTGTGCAGCTCGGCCTGAAAAGATGACAGTTCTGGCGAGGTGCCGATGTTGGCGTTGACCTTGGTACGCAAACCGGCTCCGATGCCCAGAGGCTTGACGGGTCCATCCGCCGAGCCGAGGACGACTATCGTGCCCTGCTCCAGGCCCTGACAGATGGCCTCGGATGTGCGTTTTTCGTCGCGGGCCACCGCTTCGATGGTAGCGTCGGATATGTCGTACTGATTGCTCAGTGTCGCATCCATATGATTTTCAACTTTCTGATGTCCCATAGGCAGAGCTGTCGGCAAAATTCACAACAGTGGTGCCACAGCATTTGCCGCTGAGGATAGGGTCAATTATAGCGCCGTCAGGCCAGCTTTGCAAGCTATGGCATGGGCCAGATCGAGCGCTCTACTGGTCGTGCTCGTCACTGTCCTCCGGAGCAAGTTTTCCCTGTCTGGTCAGGTCGGCAGTACGGCGCAAACGCGATATGACGTCTGATTGCTGGAGCAGCTCGAGCAGATGGAACAGACTGGGGCCGATGGTGGTGCCAGTGGCTGCTGCGCGGCAGGGATGGATGATCTTGCCCGCAGAGACTTGCATCTGTTCTGCCAGAGCGCGGATAGCCGCCTCGATGCTGTCTACGTCCCATGTAGCCAGCCCTTCGAACTCATCGGCAAGCCGGTCGAGGACCTCGGCAGTCTCGGGCCTGGACAGCCATTTGCTGCGAGCACGGTTGTCGTACTCATAATCGTCGGTGAAAAAGTAGCGCGCCCAACTGACGTAGGTGCTCAGCAGCTTGGCCCGTTCCTGCATCAGGGCCACGACTTGCACCAGCCATCGGAGACGCGCATCGGACGGGTCTGCCTCGAACAGGCCGGCATCCACCAGCCATGGCAGTAGCCGCTCGGTCAGCTCTTCAGGTGCCATGGCCTTCATGTACTCACCGTTCATCCACTCGGCCTTCTTGAGGTCGAACACAGATGCGGCTTTGTTGCACGCCTCGAGTGAGAAGCGTTGCAGGATCTCTTCGTGGGAGAGGATCTCCTGTTCATCGCCAGGAGACCAACCCAACAGTGCGAGGAAGTTGAACATAGCCTCCGGCAAATAGCCGAGTTCCTTGTAGTCCATGACACTGACGGCGCCATGCCGCTTCGAGAGCTTGCTGCGATCCTCGCCGAGGATCATCGGCAGGTGGGCATATACCGGGTGGGGTATGCCCAGCGCCTCCTGCAACTGCAGGTGTATCTGCGTGTTGGGTAGATGCCCGTCACCGCGGATGATGTGGGTGATCTGCATAGCACAGTCATCTACCACTACTGCCAGATGATAGGTGGGGAAACCGGACTGCTTGAGGATGACCGGGTCTCCGCACAGATGATTCTCGTACGTCACCTGGCCCTGGATCACGTCTTCGATGACCGTGTGCCCCGTCCGCTTCATCTTCAATCGGACGCAATGCTGGCGACCTTCGGCAGCCAGTGCAGCGCCTTCCTGCTCGTCGAGAGCTTCGCACTTGCCATCGTATTTCGGCGGCAGCCCACGGGCACGCATGATTTCGCGGCGCTGCTCGACCTCCTCAGGTGTACAGTAGCAGCGGTAGGCCTTCCCTGCAGCCAGGAGTTCGTCCACCTTTTCCTGGTATTGAGAGAGCCGCTCAGACTGTATGTACGGACCATATGGCCCCCCGATATCCGGGCCCTCGTCCCAGTCAATGCCCAGCCACTTCAGCCCGCCATAGATGACATCGAGTGCTTCAGGAGTGGAGCGCAATTCGTCAGTGTCTTCGATGCGCAGGACTACTGTCCCGCCATTTTGCCGGGCGAATAGCCAGTTGAAGAGTGCAGTATGGGCGTTGCCTATGTGCATGCTACCGGTGGGTGAGGGGGCAAATCGGGTGCGGACAGTGTCAGACATGAGCAGTATCTTTCTCCATTCAGCCGGCTTTACGCGCCGGAGAGTATGGTTGCATTTCTCTTTATATGACTATGAATTGAGCCTGAAGCAGGGGCTCCGTAAGCGATTGTCAAACGGTAAGCCAGGTCGCACGCGCGCTCGATTTGCGTAAATCGCGGGAACTGGACTGCGGCATTTTTCGACCAGCTCGGCGGGCAGCAACGGCTCGGGATGTATGGACGTGGCTAACTGTCCGATTGGTACTGGGCCCTGTCGGTACACCAGTGCATCACAAATCAGGTCGGATAGATAGTCCTGGGCTATCGGCTCATGGCTCAGCCTCGCCATCAGCCTTTGACATGCTCAGGGTGCATTTCTTCCCGATGGCATATCACCATTACGGCTGTGGACAATCCAAGTGTAGCATACAGCATTGGGCGGGGAAAGTGAAGTCACGACAGCTCCGCGCGCAGATACGTAGCACGACTGCTACTGTGCCCTACCGGCGATGGACCTCTGGTTTCAGTGCAGCAGATGCATGTTCGGGCGTCAGAGATGGATCAGTTGAGCCTGCAGATCGTGTGTTTCGGCCCCGGTGATGCGTACCTGCGCGAAGCGGCCGATCCGGGGAAGTGGTGCCCCGGCTACCACTTCGACCTTCACCTGGCAGTCCACCTCTGGGGCATCTCGCCACGAACGGGCGAGCCATATCTGCTCATCGGGGAGTTCAGACTCGACCAGGACCTGTATTTCCCGCCCTACAAGCGCACGGTTTCTCTCCAGCGATATCGTCTCCTGGACGCGCATCAGCTCTTCCATACGGTCCAGTGCCTCACGCACGCTCACCTGCCCGGGCATTTCTGCTGCCGGGGTGCCCTCCTCGGGTGAAAACGCGAACGCGGAGACTCGATCGAAGCATGCTTCGGCTACGAAATCTAGCAGCAGCTCGAAATCGCGGTCAGTCTCGCCAGGGAAGCCTAGCAGGAAGGTAGTGCGCACGGCCAGAGCGGGCATGAATTGGCGGGCCATGGCGAGCATCTGCAGGTAGCTTTCCGCGTCTCCGGGGCGTCGCATGGCCTTCAGTATCGGCTGCGAGACATGCTGCAGGGGCACCTCCAGATAGGGCACCATCGCGGGCATGTCGGCCATGGCCTGCAGCAGCCGCGCATCCACACGAGCCGGGTAGGCGTACATGAGCCGCAGCCAGCCGTCGAACTCGACACTGCCCAGCGCTTTCAACAGGCCAGTGAGGTCTACGTCGCCGGGCAGATCGTGGCCGTATGCGGTGGTGTCCTGGGCGATCAGTACCAGCTCCTGCACGCCCTCGTCCACCAGTCGGCGGTACTCGCTGACTATGTCCTGTGGCCGGCGCGACTGATAGGGGCCGCGTATAGCGGGGATGGTGCAGAAGCTACAGCGGTGATCACAACCGTCGGCAATGCGGATGTAGGACAGCCACTGCGGGTCGCTGCGCCATCGAGGCAGGTCGCAGGTCAGTCCATAGTTGCCTGAGCCCTCCAGGAAGCGCTGCTGCCCTTTCGCCGCTGCCTCTACAGCTTCCACGATGGACGTCTCGGCTCCTATCTGGACGAAAATGTCTATCTCCGGCAGTTCTGTATGCAATTGCGGCCCGTAGCGCTGTGGCAGGCAGCCGGTGCAGACGATCGCGCGCAGGCTGCCCTCGGCTTTCATCTCTGCCAGGTCGAGAAGGGCGTCTACAGCCTCTTCCTGAGCCGGCTCGATGAAAGCACAGGTGTTGACTATCGCCACATCTGCATCGGCGACATCCTGCACGATGGGGAAACCGGCACGGTTCAGTAGCCCCAGCATCACTTCAGAGTCGACGAGGTTCTTGGGGCATCCCAGGGAGATCAGCGCTACTGCGGGCCTATCAGTGGATTGCATGGCCATACGATAGCAGGTTGCCGCGGCACCCGCAACTGCTATTTGCGCTGGAAGATCAGGCAGTAGTGGTGGTGATAGTTGGGCACGAAGACGGTCGGATAGCCCCAGATGCCGAGCTTTTTCGAGTCCTGGCACCAGATCCGCTCACCCTGGAAGCTCAGGGTCTGGCTGATGCGGCGGGTTAGATCCCATGCCAGGGGCCGCACTTCACCCTCCGGCACACGCACGTTTTGCGCCACCACTATCATATATCCGCGATGGCGAAGCAAGCGCGCGCAGCGGTCGAAGATGCCTCCCAGGGCTTCGATGAACTCTTCATAGTCGCATATGTTGCCCAGGTCGGCGTCGTGGTCAGAGTAGTGTGTATCCAGCCCCTGTTTGGCGCGCTGCTTGTGGGTAGACTGGACACCGCCGCGGCTCCGGCGCAGCATGTCCCAATAGGGTGGCGAGGTCATGATGCAGTCGAAACGCGGGAGACTGTCTTCGCTGCACATGAGGTCCGACATCGTCCCATTTAGTCCGGCTTCCCAGAATGCGGGGTCATCTACCCGGGATGCGTCCCCGTTTAGCACATGGCAGCCAGATGCGCCCTGCTCAGTGAGACGCTGGCGAGACATATCTGCATATCTGTCGGACAGTTCGATGCCGACCGCATGCCTGCCGGTCTCATGGCAACCGATGAGTGTGGCTCCGGAGCCTGCGAACGGATCCAGAACCCATTGGCCGCGTTTCGTGAAAAACTCCACGAACTCGATGACCAGCTCCTCAGGGTAGCGTGCGGGGTGGAGTTCTGTATTTCTATTGCGGTGATATCTTCTGGAGTCGCAAATCAGCCACGACTTGGTGCGCTTGATCCACTGCTTCCCGGTCAGATCGTTTAGGCTGTTACGTGATGCCACCTTTGAGGCCTGCGGCCTGCGACTACGAGTCGGACGTTGCCGGATTTCGACGGCCATGCTGTATCATTCCCTTGTGTGTCCACTGCTGCGAAGTGTGCTGTGACTGAAACTGTGACTGCTGCATCACGCCGGCGAGAGAAGTCTGTCGCCGATCAGACTTGCTCTGACAGTTCCGCCTCTTCCGCTGCTTCCGGCATGGTGCTTGCGTCGGCATCTTCATGGTCGTCGTGATCGCCTACATCATCGGCCATGTCATCGGCCGGGTCAGGCAGGCGTCCCTGCAGGGCATCGTCCACCATGCCTGGAGCGATCAGTACCTGACGTGATTTGGGCCCCTCGTGTGGGCCGACCACGCCGCGTTGCTCCATGGCGTCTATGAGCCGTCCGGCGCGAGCGTAGCCGACTTTGAAGCGCCGCTGCAGCATGGAGACTGATGCTTCCTGCTCGGCCACCACATACTGCACTGCCGTCGCATACAGCTCGTCGGATACATCCAGATCCGATGCGTAGTCTTCGTCGTCGCCCTCCTGCTTTTCCTGTGGGATGATGGTGAAGGTCGGTTCACCCTGGTCGCGCAGATACTCGGCAACTCGATCTATGTCTTCACGTGCCGGGAAGGAGCCCTGCAGGCGCTGGGGCTTGGGGGCATCCAGGGGGGCAAATAGCATGTCGCCACGGCCGATAAGCCGATCAGCGCCGGGCTCATCTAGGATCACGCGCGAGTCGATTTGTGAGGCGACCGCAAGAGCTACCCTTGATGGTATGTTCGCTTTGATGTTGCCGGTGACTACTTTCACCGAGGGACGCTGCGTGGCGATGACCAGGTGTATGCCGGTGGCACGGGCAAGCTGAGCGATGCGGCAGATACTGAACTCAAACTCCGCCCGAGCCTGCATCATCAGGTCGGCAAGCTCATCTATCACGATGATGACGC
>JAAYSP010000177.1 GCA_012518355.1 candidate division WS1 bacterium
ACTTGATGCTTCTCAACCGCTCAGATACGGTTGACCGTGTCATCATAGCCGACGCCCCCGGCTGGCGCACTCACCAGGAGGCGATGGCGGGCAGGGACCCTATCCAGCAAATACTAGCTGAGAAACGTGCAGAGACCGATGCCCCACTTGCCACCACATATGCCACAGTGATGGTACCGTACCAGGGCAACAGCTCCCCCGTACTGTCCGCAAGTATGCTCGCTGATGACCCTGAGAGCGGCGTTGTCGCTGCCGAAGTACGCTTCGCTGACCGCACAGACTACATCATCTCAACTCTCGACTACCAGGAGCGTCAGATCGGGCCGATAACGATCGCCGGCCGCTTCGCTTACGTCTCTGTGGATGAAGCCGGACAGATGCTCGGGGGTTACCTGCTGGCCGGGACGCATCTGGACTACAACGGCGTCAGGCTCGAACTTGAACATCCGACGACCGCACTGCGAGTAGCCTCGACGTCTGGAAGCACCTACCATCTGGCTGAGCCACTGGCCGACGGTATTGCCGCCAGCGGAGGCTACCTGATTGCAGACGGACCGGCAAGTCTGAATGCGGATACTCCCAGACCGCGAACTGGCTTCGAGATCGAGAGTGTCGGCGTCGATTCGATCACAGTGCGCGACTATCCCGTGCCAGAATGCGACGAGATCACAATCCTGAATTCAGCATGGGTGAAGATTGAGCCCTGACAAAACGTGTGGCGAACGCTGCATCTGCCTGGGGCAGTGGGAGGCCTCAGGGCTGTGCGCATGCGTCTATGCGTCTGCAGGCCTCTGTGATCATATGGATTTCCCTACCCACAATCCGCCTATGACCAGTAGCAAGCCGCTCGCATTGTGTGCCAGCAGATGCAGAACCGTCGTTATCGCCTGACCATCACGGCTGAAGCAAATGCTCTCCATTGCATAAGCCGAAAAAGTTGTCAGAGCTCCCAGAAAGCCGGTGACAAAAAACAGTTGAAACGACGGACTGATGACGTTTTGCTCGCCACCCAAAGCGAACACCAATCCGATCAGGAAGCAACCGATGAGGTTCACCGCGAGCGTTCCCCAGGGGAAGCTTTCCCCATATAGGTGGGCGGAAGCCAGACACATCCCATATCTGCAGAGAGCTTCTCAGATGCCACCCATGAGCACGAACAGTATCTTCATGTCCGGTCATCTCTTTCCGTGAAGCGTCTTACTGGTCCGTCTGTATCATGTCTGCGCTCGGTGAGCGACGAGCACTGCCTCGGGGCCATCACGATCATGTCCGCAGAAATGTCCGCCGCATGGCATGCAATCTGGTCCGCCGAGATATCCTCTACCTGCGCGTCAGACAGGTACTGACGCGCAGGTGTAAGAGGTTACCGATCTCAGCCGTCTGGTCGCCACCGCCGCAAGCTCATCGTCGCATCTGATCACGCACGTATGTATTGGGTCCGCCGAGGGCCTATCTCACATCTCAGCGTGAGCGACCACCGTCGAGTCGTCATCGCTTCGGTGGCAGCAGTGCTTTGGTCTTCTCCCCATGTTCGTCAGTCAATAGCAGCTTCGGATCGGCCGTCGGTGAACACCTCCAGCTCAATACTATGACATACCGCTAACATATACATACGGGCAACATAGCGTATAGACCACTGAAGCCCGGACAAAACTGGGCTTTTAGACGGCTTCTAGTATGGCGTTCGCGGGTTGATTTCGACGTCCAACGGCAACTCCTCCAGGAAGTCCTCTGCATATCCCGGGTTGCCGTCCTGCTCTCGGCGCTGCAGCATCACCTCTGCAGATGTCTCCGGGGAGACGGTCACTGAGCTGCCGTTTATCGTGATGGTTTTCACCTGCTCGCCCAGGTTGTGCACTGTCAGCGCCTGATCTCTCACAGAGAACAGAGACACGGTCACCTGTTGGGCATCACCATGGAAGTCCTGTACTTCCAGACACTTGTCGGAGGCCGCAAGGAGGATGTCGTCGAAACGGTATGCCACGATCATTTCAGCTGCCGGAACCGTGATCTCGTCACTCAATTGCCCGTCGAGCCACACTCTTATCAGCGCGGCGCAGTCGGGGTCGGTGTTCAGCAGGTATAGCACCTCTCCTTCATCGGGCATGTCATAGAGCGCATACCGCACCCGGTCACTTCCCAGCAGTCGTACCTGTCCCTGCTCTCCTGCTGAGACAACGCGTAGCAGCTCCCGCGTCAGCCCTAGCATCGCCTCATCCGCAGGGTACTCGTATGTCGTCACCAGCATCGCCACACCCTCGCCCAGCCGGTTTTCGACCAGCACCGGTTGCTGCGCGATCTGTTCGGCGTCGGCGGCGAACAGCACATCGTACCCGATCAGCACCCGGCCTGTAGTCAGTTCCACCTGAGCTGGTGTGAAATTGCCCTGGAACCTCGGATCGCATTGCACGTCCGCTACCGGTAGCCTGTACTCGGCCAGGGATGACTGCTCCAGGAACTTCACTCCTCGCACGTCAGTTGACTGCTGCCCAGTGATTTTCAGGCCAAACAGATCGCTGAAATCGCCGTCCCGATACAGTGTCGGTGCAGCGCCGCGGTCGTCATCGCTGCGCAACTGCGGCAGATACATCAGCAGGCGCCCACCTGAGGCTACGAACGCCCTCAGCTTCTCATAGATCTCATCTGTCATCGTGTTCCAGCCTACGAACACCAGGCAGCCGTACTGCTTCAGCGTCTCCACATCCGCTTCCACCGGCACGATGTCGTACTGCCCGTAGGGTGGGTTGCCTGACCAGTCATGTTCGCCCTGTACTGTATAGGTGTTCCATTCGGCTTTGCAATGCAGGTCGTCCACCAGCTCCCAACCCTGCTCGGGTGGTCCAGCCAGCCACTTCTCGTCATGAAACTGGCCCCAGGCGTATGGGTTCCACAGCCCGGGCGCACCGTCGCCATAGCCCGAGACTATGCCGAGGCGCACCTTCGGCCCACCGGCGGGGCGGCTGTGGACCAGCGAGAACTGATAGGCCTCTCGCAGTATCCGGCGAGAGCGGACCATCTGCTCGCTCAGCGGCTCGTAGCGTTTCCGTGTCTGATGCTCAGTCAGCGCGAGGTGGCCGCTTTCAGGGTAGATGAATTCTGCGCCGGTCAGATAGCTATGGTACAGGCTAGTCTTCCAGCGTCTGAGCCAGAGTTCATCTACAGTGACCCCTCCGTACCAGCCGATCGCTATGTGGGTTCCCCATGGCCTGTCATATGCCCGTGCTGCACCCCGAATAGCCGCCTGCATCCGGTGGGGATCACCCGGATGAGACTCGTGGCACAGCACGTCAATTCCGGCCTCGGCGTGGTACTTGAATACCAGACCTGATTCGACGTTCATGAGCGGCCCGTCACTGATGCTCTCACGTTCGTATGCGATGAAGTCACCCAGATAATCCAGATATGCCTTCCGTGCATCAAGCATACGCTCACACTGGGGCAGCGCCTGATATCCGGTGTCTCGGAAGAGGTAGTGCTTGGGCCAGTACAACACTCCACCGGCTTCACCGATGGTCATACGCCCGCCATAGAAGTCGCCTGCCTCTGCGAGGATGGCGTTGATTTGCTCTTTCGTCAGGCACTGCTCTCGTGGCAGTTGCTGCTTGGCCGGACGCCACAGGTCCTTCGTTCCCCGAGATGTCAACTCAGACAGAAACAGCACTATCCGGCGTTCTCGACAGAAACGGGCCATCGCCATGCCTTGCTCGAAATCGTTGGGCAGGTCACACAAAACACAGTTGCCCAGTCGCAGTTTCTCCACTACGTGCAGGCCCTCGACCCCGGGGCCGGCGCTGGCGCCGATCAGTACTCGCTTGCCAATCATAGTCTTCCTCCACAGATACAGGTGCATAGCGCACCGTTATGTTAGCGTTTGCATGCAAGTGTGACACTCAACGCTGACCGGTCAGCCTGACCAGGGCAACGCTGTGAAAATCCAGCCTCATCGTCAGCGTGTTGCCATCCAACTGCACGTCCTGGATGCCGAAATCGCCTAACTCCATCGGAATGCGTATCCGATTGGTCTCCTCATACAGTCGCTCATAGTCAGGATCTACAGCGGTGAGCGTCTCTTCTACAGACGTCAACTCCCGGAAACCCAGTGCTGGCGCCGATCAGTACTCGCTTGCCAATCATATGCTTCCTCCACAGATACGGGCGCATAGCGCACCGTTACGTTAGCGTCTGCATGCAAGTGTGACACTCAACGCTGACCGGTCAGCCTGATCAGGGCAACGCTGTGAAAATCCAGCCTCATCGTCAGCGTGTTGCCATCCAGCTGCACGTCCTGGATGCCGAAATCGCCAAGCTCCACCGGAATGCGTATCCGATTGGTCTCCTCATACAGTCGCTCATAGTCCGGATCTGCAGCGGTGAGCGTCTCCTCTGCAGACGTCAACTCCCGGAAGCCCAGTGCTTCCGGGTTGAATTTGACGGATATCTGTTGCTCCAGATGGGCAGGCCCCATGTGCGAAACTATCGCCAGCACCTCGGGACGTGTTGCAGAGCGGAACAGCGACACGTAGATATCCTCACCACTGAGGACAGTGACCATTTCCTGATTGCGCCAGTACGGTAAGAATTCAGCATCCGGCACCCCGAACTCTTCGTAGATGCGGACAAGCTTATCATACCAGCCGAAGTGTGTGCGGTGAGGGCTGGGTATCGTGTTATGCAACAGTGTGGCGGCAAGGACTGCCTTCGTCATGCGAAAACGGTACAGCTCCTGATCTTCGATGCCACCACCGAAGCGAGGGAGTAGAGGATCCACCGGCACGTACACACTGGACGTGATGCCATATGGCAGGCTCGAGTGTTCGGCAGCAAAGTCAAGCCTGGTGTAGGTGTCCTGCAGGTCCCTGCCATCATGGAAGGTCGAGGAGCTCATCTGTCGCAGCCCTTCGCCATTGAGAAAGTGTGTCACATGCGTGAACGTCGGCCACTGGACACACTCTGAATTGTGCACCACGATGGCGTAGTCTTCTACTCCTCGGCGCACGAACGAAGCAGCCAGTTGCTGGTAGAGTCGCCGCTGGGCCAGAAGTGGGAAGCGGCCGTTGCATCCGTGGAGTGTGTTGCTGCAACGAAACGCCGGGCCGAAGTCCAGGTAGATGCCCTTGAGCGGGATACGGTCCAGTAGCTGGTCGAACTTCCATGCGAAGAAGTCACCTGCGCCGGCAGCAGGGCAGGTCCAGTACCAGTCATAGCTTTTGCCGTCTCTTCGGTAGCTCAGATGTCGGGCAGGTACCGATTGCCACTCAGCAATGCGGCTGGCAACCTCCGGATACTCTTCAGGTATCATCATCGCGGCAGTGTAGGGCGTGAAGATGGCCCTGTTTTCAGCACACAGAGAGTGGTTTTGTAGCAGCCACTGCCATGTCTCGGGGTTTTCTTCATCAAGCGGCAGGTCGAAAAACCCTGCACCCTCCCATGACGCCACACCAGCAGCGATCGTCGGATGCATGGGTGCTGAGCGGTTCAGGTGAACGCCGTGGGAATCCGCGAAAAGGTTCATCGGATAGTCACGCGGCAACGGTTTGACTGGCGTGGCCAGGAAGCCAAACTCAACTGATAGTTCGGCGCCCGCTGCCACGCTGTCGGCGAGGGTTATCTCCAACCGTGTGGTATCGCCATCACGGACGATCTTGACCGGACGGCTGTCACGTGTCTGCCATGATGCAGCCGACTCGGCAAACCATGCCAGGCCCCCCTCTTCATGACCGATCCATACCGATGGGAAAAACGGCAGCTCATGGTCATGGTCCAGCCATAAATTCTGCCTTCCGCCTGCACCAAATCCAGAGTTGGTCGCATGTGCGAAACGGGCCCACTGCGCATCCAGAGGCACTGTTAGCGTCACCGCTCCCAGTTCGTGAGCCGCCTGCAACCGGACATGGTTGAACAGTACCCCGTCATACTCCACCCAGGCATCGTGGTTGAGGTTGTAGCCGTCAGCATCCAGTCGTGCAGTGTACTCCAGTCGCACTGGTGACGAAGATGACACTGCGATCGGGATATCAGGCAGAGGCTTCCCACCGATACTCAACTGTACTGGCCCCGCCAGCAATTCCTGCCCCTGTGACTGGATTGAGGTGGGTAGAGGTGAGCCGTCAAACTGATATCGGCGGCCCCACATCTGCACCTGCAACCGTTCTCCGGCCTGCTCAGACTGTAGCGGCTCAAAAGGCGGTATGACCATGTTTGGTGCTGCGAATTCCTCCCATGAGCCGCGGCCGGTGTAGGCAAATCGCTTGGACGTATGGACAATCAGGGCATCTCCTTCGCCTGACACTACCTCCGCAGAGTATATACCAGTGGGGTTATCTGGCCCGAATGGCACGCTGATGCGATCATCTGAAGCCATAGCAGCCTGGTAGAGCACATCCCCCCCTGGGCTCAATACGCGCAGCGCCGGGGAAATGCCGGGGTGTTTGCGCAGAAGCATGGCATGGCGCGGAGCCAGCAGCAGCTTACCGGCACCGAAAACCGGCGTCACCTCGAGGTAGTCATCACTTAGCTGAAACGGCACCAGTTGCTGTATCAACAGCTCCTCGCCCGGCCCCTCAAGCCGAAACAGCAACTGTTCAGCGGCCGCAACACCGATCGCCGCATCCACCCTAAGCTCCATCTGGCCGCCCGCATTTACGCTGATGTGCTCATCGAAAACGGCATCGCCATCACCTAGCGCGTTTACCGCTGCAATTGTGTAGCGAAATTCACCGCCGTGGTCGCTGTGTACTACTACGTTCTGGCTGAGGTTGCCAAACGATAGATCTGTGCTGGCGGAGATCACCGCACCATCGGACGAAGACACCAAGCGTATAGAGGCAAACCTGCTGCGGTCACCGTAATTCTGGCCGTCAGGATGCTGTAGAGAGGTGATGCCGATTTCGTCCAGGCAGCGCCATGTGCGGCAGAAGTTCACAGGTAGTTGGGCACCAATCGGTTCGGCAAGCCCGATCGTGGCAAACGGTATGCGAATCTCTCCCTGCCAGTGATAGCGATCGTCTATGCGGTACTCCAGGTTTGTCGCATACTCCCAAGCGCCCTCGAATGCGATGTCACCGTCGAGACTCTCCGTGCAGCCACCCGCCGGGTTGCCACCAAAGCGGTACAGTCTGCCATCCACTTCTATGTAAAACTCAAACGACTCATCTGCCCACACTTCCGTGTCCGCATCACCGCGCGGCTGTCCGGAAAGCAGCTCTGTACCGGTCGGGAAGATGGTCTCGAAACCGACATACAGGCTCTCTCCATCGTGAAAAAACAGTGGACGGTTGTCCGGATAAGCCAGGGATTTGGCCGGCTCCACCTGATCAACCAGTGCGACGAAGGAAGACGCCTGCTGCCATACCTCGTCATCGAGCTTGCCATCCATCACCGGCGCGACGTTTTGAGGCACCGCCAGATGGGTCGGAAATCGATCTATCGCTTTCGTCACCTCCACATTTGCATCTGCAGCCATCTCCAGTGCATCCAATGGCCGTTTCCATATCCTGAGATCGCGGACCAGCACATCGTTGGCGCCCCACGGCCGAGCAGTCACCCATCCATCCCTGTATGGCCCGATATTGAGCCTGGCATAGTGGGGAAACGATGCGGGAAAGCCCTGCTTCATCTGTCCAACCAACCTGCCATCCAGATAGAAGCACACCAGCGCTCCATCCCAGGTGGCCGCCACCCGGTAAGAGCGGCCCACTTCCAGAGGCTCAGGCGTCACCAGGCGGTGTGTCTCAGGTAATCGCTTGTACGACATCTCCAGGCGCCGGCTCTCCTGTATGAAGTAGAACCCCAAAAAGCCTGTGCTTTCCATGCGCAGAGTGACGATGTGACGATTGATCAGCCGGTTCTCCGGTGCTGGCTCTTGATAGCATACAGTGAATGCGATGGTGCCGGTCTCTGCGCAGAACGGACTTGCCGGTATCGTCGGCCCCAGAGCTTCTCCGATGCCAAGAGCCGTGCCGCCGTCGGCAGTCTGTATGAACTGGCCATCTATCTGCAGCTGTTGGCCCGCCACGTCAATTGCCTGTGAGCGGGCAAGAGGCAGGTCAAGCGCTGGATCCGCGAAGATCACAGTTGCCGTCTGTACGATCGTCAGCATGAGCAAGACCGCAAGTGTGCACCCCATGGACAGCTTCATCCATGACCACTCCAATCACAACCGTGATATCGGCATACGGCAGACCACAGCACACCCGCCTACGGATCTTTTCGTCGCAGACAACAGCAAAGCCCAGACAACCGCGGCGCAGCCTGTATATCTTTCGATGCAAGAGTCCGGGTGACCTGCGCACTCCTGTCGTGGTCGCCTTCTGCAGGTTCTCGCAAGCACTACAGGTGAAATGCATGATGAACAGCGCACTGACAGCTTCTCCGTTTCTGCCTGCCACAATTGCGGTCAAATACGGCAGGATAAACCGTTGCACACGGCTGCTCTAGAGAGCCTGCTGCGATAGGCCCAACCACACCGACACCATGTTCACATGAAAACCGCCATGCCAGCCTCCGCTTAGCCTCATGCCATAGATACATGGCTGTTTTGCTATGCCTTGCCATGCATTTCTATGCCATGTTTCCTCGTATTAGGTACTATCGTCTCCTATCGTCTCCCATTCTGCCACGCTATGACTAGCAGATAAGAGCTAACAGTAAATCGGTTTCAGAGTGTGATATAGTATATGTTTTTACCAACAATTTTATGATAAGTTGTACATTTATTATGTGCATACGAGAGAGCCAGTGCCAAGAGTAGCTCCGACGCGCCCAGGCTACAGGCCAGACTGCCACACCGGTGTGAACTCGTGTGTCAACACCATGCAGAATTCCATGCACCCGTGGGGGAGGATGTCCATTCGATAAGAGCGCGCGCACGAAACTCGACAGTCATGGCTCGCAGATGCGCTTTTCACGGGCTCGGTTACGGTAACCCTGTCCATCGTACGCACAACTATACGACCGTGACGGCGACGCATATGCCCTACGATATCTCACGATATCCGTAGCGTAGCGGAAATCAGCAGGCCTACGCGCGATGTGGTGATGCGTAGCGATGCGCCTGGGTGCAACCGGGCGCGCTGGTACAGGATAGCTTGCAGCCCAGGTGGGAGTGCTGTGAGTAGGTGTGCGAAAGCCTCGGGATGTGCTTGACGCCATGGGTTGCCTATCAGGCCCATACCCGGGCTATCTTCGCTGGCCTCCGGATACAATCACAGACCGTCAGTAAGTCTGTTTAGCACGCGCTGTGCTGCCGCTTCATACACGTGCTGCCACTCGGGTGCCAACAGGCACTCAGTGACCTCGTAGCCGCCCAGGGGATAGTCACCAACAGGTGCGCCGTAGTGGACATAACCGTTCGCGAAGGCGGCGATGAAGGTATGTCGGTGCGGAGAGGCAGCCTTCACGTTCAGCCCCACCTCGGTGAGGACTTCGGCCGGAGAACTGACCAGCACGAATTCACCGATGCGCGCCCCCATCACTTCAGCGCTGATCGTGGCCTCGCCTGAGGTGTCGTTGAAGCTCTTGTGCCACTTCAAGGTAGCCATGTCACTCTGAATGCGCGCCAGTTTCTCCATGGCACGGATGTTCTGCAGGTACTTCTCCAGATTGTGCCGGTTCCAGACGTCCAACTCTCTCAGTGCGCTTCTACCGGTGGCGTTTTCGTGCAGGTATCGGTACGAGTAGTCGGAGGGGTAATCCGGATTGAGTGCGTACTTAAGATACAGCGGCAAAAAAGCGCGAAAGCTAAGACTGGTGTTGCGCAGGCCGGCCAACAGTTCATCCTGCTGACGCTCCAGCTGCCTCAGCCGTTCGGGGATATCGGTCCGGCGCGGTAACTGCACTGTCTCGGAGGCGACGTCAATTGTCGCCTGGCCGGTCTCGATTTCCTGCCAGGCTTGCAGGGTGCTGAGGCCCAACAGGATGCCGACTGGCCGCGAATCTCTCGGGAACTCAACGCTCTTGTACATGACTTCAGTGACATCCCCGCCTGCACCCTGAAGGAACAGAGCCAGAGCCCCGCTGCCCAGGCTTTGCTCGATGACCTGCGCTGCGAAGCCCGGATAGTTGGCGGTGATGGCGCCACCGGGCACCCCGATGAGCGGGTGACAGGCGAAGTTGAACAGCACTGCCAGAGGAGCCCCATCCAACCGGTCAACACGGAGGATCCCGATATCGGGATCAAGCGGCCCCAGGTCAGCAACTTCATCGTCCCATGGACAGGGGTGAGCCTGTCGGATGGACTGACCGGTGCCATCCTTGAGCCGTAGCGTACGATTTATCTGGATCCGATTTTCATGGCCTACGCCGACACCGACCTGTACCGGCACCATATTCGCTGCAGCGCGGCTGACCGCATCGAAGGTACGGCTCACCTGCTCGGCATCATCGCAAAGCAGCCTGCCTGGGGGGTGAGTGTGGGTGGCACTGACCAACACGTTCTGCCCCGAAATGCCAAGCTCGGCCTCTATGCGGCTGCGCAGGTTGGGCAGGAAATCATCGCCGACATCGCCGATCCCACCGATCGCGACCACATCCATCGCGATGACGACAAGCTCTGTGCTGCCGTCTGTGATGACAAGCGCTTTGGCGTGCAGGGGATCGTGCACCACTGAGTTGGGGTGATCAGTGGTGATGTCGCTGCAGGCAACTCCGGCTCGCAGCGTCGCATCTGCCTGGTTTGAGTGGTGTTGTTGCCAGCTCATCCTGCCCTCCAGTCCTGACGCACTTCAATGGTATACGAGTGCTATCGCTTTTATCCCCCTGTACATGGCACATGCAAGCACAGACAATTGCCTGTTATGGACACGATGGGAGGAAAAACACTACGATTGCTGCAGTACCCACCGCTGGTCAGACCGTGCAGAGACGTTTAGGGTTGACCATCTCCTGCTGTCTGCAAGATGCCACCACCAACCACCATCGTCATCCATGCGAGGCCGACTCACGAGCGGGCCACAGATCTTACGCCAAAGCTGCCCTGCTGCGTATCGCCTTGCTCAAGAGGCGCAGTCGCAGATAGCGCCCGCCCGGATGAGACTTCTCCCATGTCCGTCTCACTCGGAGGAAGATTGCTCAGACGTGCGGTGGAGCTACTGTGCCTCGCCCAGGACGCAATAGTAGCAGTCACGAACATGGCTACGGTCGATATCGTGGGGCCGCTGGTGCTTGCCTGCGATTGATTGTAGCCAGCTGCTCATCCCGATGATGGCAGGTAGCACAAACACTAAGGCAGATAACTCATGGCTGTCGCCAGAGGTATGACGAAGCTGTTGACTCCCTCCATCTTGCGCAACGGAAAGTATACCTCTTCCGTGTTGTCTCCCTCGATGCGCAGGCCATGATCGCTGCTGAGGATCACCAGACACTTGCCATCACGCTGTTCGACGCGATCTATCTCGTATCCGTGTGTGTGACCATTTCCGTGTCTGACAATCATCCACACTCCATGCAGCAAGCCGCCCTCGGGCAACTGTGCGTCAGTCACGAAGGCATCGTGCTCTGCACCGTCATCCACGCGCATTGCCGACTCAATGGTGCCCTCAAACTGACCGTGGTCGGCTTCCATCGCCCAGTCGGCTGATAGCTTTTCACCATCAAACATCCACATACCTGTACTTTTGCCATCCACCTGTCGGAGTATCCCCAGCCGTCCCCGGAAAGATATACCGTCGGAGGTGACGCGTTCCGGATACGGAGGGGCGTCCTGTGTGCTGATGATGGTGTCAACTGTGTTGCCGCATGTGATGCGCACTGCTACGGCGTCGTCGTCAGCAGGCGTGAGGTCGATCCGTTCGACTCTGTCTATGAAGCGCTGCTCAGCGTAGGGTTCATGGACAGCGGTGAACACGCTGTGCAGCGGGGCCGCCGACTGGTGGCGCACCAGCAGCTTGGGCATCCAGAAATCGTAGGCCTTGCGCATGTCACCTGCAGTACCCACTCCCATTCGGCGCACCGAAGGGCTTCGCCCCAGCCATACCTCCACCGGATCAGCGTTGAGCATGTGTACGCGAATGCCCTTGTCCCTATCCTCCTCATAGGTGAAGTCCACATGGAAGTCACCGCCTGTCTCTGCCTGGGCTACATCGCGCACCATGCCATATGCATGGAACCTGTCACCCTCCATGGTGGGCTCTTCCCACTCCTCGCCCTCCTCAAGCATCCACTCACGGTTGCCCTGCAACGGAAGGCTGGCCTGCCCGATGCTGTCTTCGTCGGCATCGCCGTTGAGAGTCCAGTCGTGGATTTGGCCGCCGCGAACCCGAAACACGTCAAGAAGATACGCATCGGCGTCAGATACCGGAACCATGACCAGCAGCCGCCGGTACTGGTCCATGCCCTCTATGTTCTTGTATGCGTTGATCCCATCGGCTTCAACCACTGACACACCGGACGTGTCAGGAAAGTAAGCCATCAGGTCGCCGTCGCTGTCACCGCCCACCTGATCTGTGCGGTCAACAACTACGAGATTGTGGCCGAGGCTGGATACGGTCCAGTATCGCATTTGCGTCCAGGTATATCCCACATCAGGCAGCATTTCGTTGCCCTTGGCATATAGCGACAGGTTAAGATTGTCAAAGTGATGGTGGCCATATGCACCAGAGAAGTGCAGTTGTGCCTGCATCTGGTCGCCGCCAATTCCTCGGCCCAGGGATGCATGCCCAAACGCGGGCATGATCGTCGATGTGGTGGCATTTCGTTGTGGGGAAGTCTTCGCATACGGATGAGTATCGTGAACGCAGGCTGACCGACCGTTGGGCCAGTCCAGCATGTACGGTGCCGACTGAATCTTCGCCCAGAAAGGCAGTTGCAGGAAGGGATCCAGATTGTCAAATCGCTGCCCGGTCTCAGGGTCCACATATCCGGGTGGGTCTGAATAGCCCTCCACCGTGCTGAACGCTAAGCGCAAGCCACCGATAGTCATGGAATGGTAAGCGGGTGAGCCTTCCTTCCACATGCCATCTGCGTAGAAGCCTTCGTCTATGTTGCGTTTCATCCAGCCGAACGCACGGTGGACAAAGTACGGTTCGTTGATTATCCGCCCCAACTCTGCAGCCCCCGCAATGTCGTAGCCCACCACGTTGCCCACATGGTAGGGGCTGGCCGCGATTGCATCGAACGTCGGGCGAAATACGTCGTTTTCGAGCTTCTCGCGCACATCGTAGCCTCTATCGCGAGATAGCCGGTCGAATTCGGGGCTTTCACACACCATGTCATAAGAATACACCATCGACTTGGGGATCTCGTTGTGAAAATCGCCCCATTTGCCTGAGTCCCAGGCATACGGGATGTCTTGAGATTCACGAAATCTGAAAAGCCGAGGGCCGTTTTGCATGACCGGGTAGCGCGGGTAACGCTGGGCCAGCTTGTCGAGCACCAGTACCACTCGACGCGCATACCTCTCATCGCCAGTAGTCTGATATGCCTTCCCCAGGGCCTGGCATTGCTGCTGTATCCACCCGCGTTTGTGCAGCATCACATGAGTGCTGAGAAAATGGGCGACCCCCAGCTCCTCGTTCAGGTAGTATGGAAAGCTGATCTCCTCGCCGAGCTTGTTGTGGCCGGTCATCACATGCGTTTCGGGGTACTTTTCGTTGGGATAGACTGTACCGCAAAAGCGACAGGTCAATTCGTCAGGACGATCTATCGTCCAGGTGAAGATGCTGTTGCCCTCGACACCGCCATAGCAGTTTGGGCACTCGCAGAAGCGAACGAAGGCATGGTCAGGCAGAAAAGACAGCATCTCCTCTTCGCTCATGGCCATGACTGTCTCCACAGCCTTTTCATACTCACCTGCACGGGCCTGATCTATCTGATAGTCGAGCACCGGGTGCTTCACCTCCAATGTTTGCGCTATGCCACTGCTCCCGGCGCCGACCAGGAGGATTAGCCACGCCATCACATGTAGCCCAAGCTTGCACTGCCGCTCCGTCATCTGCTCCACTCCTCGTATTCTCACTGAGCCTGTCTCACAGCCAACTCTCCGATACCAGAGAACTGAGCCACAGGCTGCGTCTCAACGCCTCTACATGCACGACTGCCTAGACGCGACCGGATAACTGCAACTGCCCAGTTACGATTACATAGCTGCGACCGTACAATCACGGTGATCCGTCCACAGAGGGGCCCATACCCTGAGCATGTTTTTCGTGCTCACAACCAGGGGCCTGCTAACTTTCTGCGCTCAGACTGATCTTACCTTCCTGCACACACATCGGGACACAACCAGTTGTGCGGCAGGCCCATCATAGACACTTCCGCCTCGCCGTAGACGGCTGCACTGGCTCACCATGCGCCCACCAGTTGAGGGTCGCAATTCTCAATTAACACTGTTGCGGTGGTCCGTGGCAACTGTGATAGCGCGTCTTCTCGGCAGCGCTGCATGCCGCTGACGCTGGCAGTCGCAGGCCCATCATCGGCACTTCCGCCTCGCTGTAGACGGCTGCACTGGCTCACCATGTGCCCACCAGTTGAGGGTCGCAACTCTCAACTGAACACTGTTGCGGTGGTCCGTGGCAACTGTGATAGCGTGTCTTCTCGGCAGCGCTGCATGCCGCTGACACGGCCATTCATAGGCAGACTGGATGGCACACCTCACACCGGCCTGAACGGCATCTATCGGTATTTTGGGTGTATCTGCGAATAACTGCCTTCACGCGCGCGCACGAGGCAAGTCTCAGGCACATGGATGGACGGGACTTCAGCCCCGTCTCACTCGCGCGCCAGTGTCAAGTCATAGCTGGCGCCATGCTCGCAGAGGATCTCCAGCACCGTTTCGTCGGCATCTGCCGAGATGACTTTCACTTTGTCGACGACACCCTCGAGCTCCCACGCACAGACCGTTGCCTTGGTCTCGAGCAATCGCCACTGGCCACGCAGTGTGATCTGCATTGTCCGTGCTTCGTTCACCCCGCCTATCAGATTTAGGTCCGGATCGGCTACGCTCAGGTACAACTGTCCGCCATCGGCCGTCTCAGCCATGACCAGACATGCGCGGTCAACTGCTTTCACCAGCAGCGTGTCTCCATCGGACGTGTGGGCCGCGAGTTCCTGCTCCTCGAACAGTACGCAGCCCCACAGGCCAGTCGCCGCGTGGCGGATGATATGTGCGTTCTGATCACGCTGGATGACCTGATAGGGCGGCCGGGCACTCAGGTTTTGCATCGTGTCGGGTGTGGCCCGCACGACCAGCATGTACTCATAGTCATCATCTGTTGGAGCCACCCCATGGTCAATCCAGGCGACAAGCATATCTCCTTCAGTGTCCACTTCGTCCCAGGTGCTGCGGCTGGTCTGATGTTGGCGAGCAACTGTGACCGTTTGCCCCGCAGGCAGATAGTAGCCAACCTGATATGGATCTATGAACCAGTGTGGCCGGGCTGGATCGAGCTGTCTCTCGTCAGGGAAGGCAGTGACTTGCTCCCCGTCCACGACGATCGGCGCATGCTCACCCTCGTCGTCGTTTGGCGCGAGGCCCTTCTGGCACAGATTGGTCTGCAGAGAATACTCGGGCTCGTCACAGGAGATGTCTGAGCCCAGACATATGACTTGATCGTCCAGGAAAAACCAACTCTTATTGCCTGCAAAGCTGGTTTCGGGCTTCACGGTCTGGTCAAGTATCATCCCAAATACGCCCTGGCTACCTCTGTGAGACAGTCCACCCATGAACGTATGGCGCGAATACGTGTGGTTTGCCGGCCATGCCTGGGACAATCGCTGCAGCGGCAAGTGAGGTACAGTAGTGCCCTCGAAACGCGCCCAGTCCCACCCTACGTTCTGCCAGCCGCTGTCTTGTGAGGTAACAGGATCGCCGCCGCTCAAGACCTCCAACTGGCCCATGCTGTGGAAGACACCGAAGCGGTTATGCTGGTCCTGGCGTTCGCTGGCCCAGACGTACTTGCTCTGCCCACGGAGGCTGACAAGCCAGTCATCGCGGCGATGGGACAGGAGGCCCGCGTAAGGCATCACGAAAGTGCCCTGCGGATGCGGTTCGGCTACGATGTCCAGGTCACGATACGGTTCGGCATCAGCAGCGTCTGGCACCAGGCGCAGGTAAGCTGCAGCCACCTCCAGGTCGGGCTGCTGCGGATCCGTTGGCGTGCCGACAAGTGCCAGTGTGTTTAGTGACGGTACATTCATGCTGTTGATGGCTCTCATGGGGTGACGCCCATGGAGCGAGACAGGCACGTTGGTCAGGTTGCAGTACAGTCGCTGCGCCAGCGCTGCCCTGCGCACGGTCTCATGTGTCTCGACGCTCAGCGCCCAGGGAGTGTCTCTGAGCTCCAGCAGTAGACCAGCCAGATGCGTGAAGGCACCTGTTGCGTAGGCCGGATAGTGGGCGGAGTGATGAAAGGTGCTGCCATCAATCTTGAAAGCGCTGTGGGGCTGCAGAATTGAGCGCTCCAACATGCTCTTGAAAGCGTCAAGCCAGCGTACCTGTTCGGCAGGCTCGACCTGCATAAGGCACTGGCGAAGCATAGGCTGGACGGTCAAGTGATAGAAATCCATGTTGGAGGGCGGATCGCCATCTCCCACAAGCGCTCCTGCACCCCAGGTGTAGAGGAGAAAGTCAGTGTGTCCCTGCAATCGCTCTTCTCTGGCAAGCAGATCGCGCATCAAGAAGACTGAGTCCGCCCATGCGCCCCCGACCCACCAGTTCCACTTGAATCCAGAGCCGCTCTGTAGCGCCTGATCGTACATATGATCCGAAAGTAGGATATATACCTGACCGAGTCGTTCTCGCTGCCCGGCATCATCGCTGGCACGGTAGGCGGTGGCGATCTGGTAAGCCAGCCGCGACATAGCCCCTGGAGTCTGCAGCCCCTCCCACTCAGGGCCATGTTCATCAGACCAGTAGGCAGTTTTGGTCCCCAGCCGCTCCGCTTCGTGAGCGGAGGGATGATACTGGTAATGCGCATCAATGCCCGGGCCGCGAATCCCGTGCTCATCGCGGACAATCCCCAGCGCGTCAACGCGATCGCACAGCTCATCTACCCGCGCCTGCTCAATGCCGGCTCCTTCGTCGGGCCCCATGAGACTGCGAATGCCTGCCAACTGCTCATCGGTCACGCGTTCGGGGCGGGGAAATCTCTGCAGGTCGGGAGAGGGACGCTGCCACTGCATAGTATCTTCTGGCACGACGGCATTACCACTATAAGTGAGCGTGTTGTACTTGATGAAATCTAAGAAAACGGTTCCCTGCGGCGTGTCCGTAGGGGCTACTATACGGATGTTGTCCACTTCGGAGGTTGGCTGGCCTGTGGGGAATGCATGATAGAAGGGCCGCCCCTGCCGCCAGCCGGTGAATTGCAGAGGGAAACGGAACGAACCGGTGACCGTCTCGCCTTCCCTGAACTCGAACACCAGCTCACCAGGCACCGGCGCTTCCATGTACAGCCAAATCGAGAAACTGGCCCTGGTGTTGAACTCGCCTCGACGAGCCGGGTCACCAATGCCACGGCGAATGACGAGCTCCTCTGCCGCCTGCCAATCCCACCGCAACGAATTTTCACCGTGCTTGTAGTGCCAGGGACTGAGAGTAAGACTATCGGGGCGCGATGCGACAAAATGGTCGGGAATGCCGTCTTCAAACGACTCGAAATAACCAGCCTCCTGGCCCAGGACCGCGGTACAGGCTACAAGAACAGCAACGACACTGACAATCATCATAGTCGAATTGCCCATCTGATGCCTCCGCAAGTGTAGTAGTCTCCGTTTGTCATCGCGCTCATCTATCTACTGTGAGCCGGCATGTCTTATGGCCGCGCGCTATCGGGCCTAACGCCGATAGTCGTCAAGTAATAGCCCGCTCTCTGCTCTCAGCTATCAATTCTATATCGTGTTGCCAGCGAAGCTTTTGCACCCGCCGGTCAGGAATACTGTTAGGGCTTGAGGCCCTCGCCTGTATCGTATCTCCATCATCTAGCATAGGTACTGATACGCCGATACGTCTCGACACGTCCCGCACGTGCGCAGGTGTGAGATATCACCACTCCCCAGGAGAAGGCTGCGCACACCCCAGCCTCTATCTATCTCATCCTTCGTTTTCCACAATCGCACGCTCCGGCAGCGACAGCGTCATATCGTCGGTCGACGTAGCGCGGTACACCGACTGGCCGGTACGGCTGACACTGACCATATGGGGCAGTATGACTTCATCCCCGACCCCGTAGTCGTAGACGCTGAACCAACTGTCCAGCGGGAACTCACCAGCCAGCTTCTCTGCACCGACCTCAGGATGCAACGCTGTGTCCACAAACGCGCCATCAGCGATGCCGAGAATCCGATACTCAGCGTCTCCCGCTGCGTTTGCCACCCGCGCTCCAT
>JAAYSP010000198.1 GCA_012518355.1 candidate division WS1 bacterium
GCGTTGGAGCCCCCGCCGCCGACGCCAACGACGCGGATTTTGGCGTACTCTTCCACGTTTGGCCTCAGCATATTGCTGTATCCTCCTTGGCGCCACGCAGCGGCGCTTTGCGGTCGAAAATCATGCAAGCATTATAGTGTCAGCACCCGATGGCGTCAAGCTGAACGCTACCATGCTCGGCGCGACGATGCAGCCATCGATTGCACTGTTGGACGACGGTCTATGTGCTTCTGTTTCAGTGACACACTCACGTTTTAGGGGCTACTGCCACCCTAACTTTGGCCGGCCGCAGCAACCGTTCACGAAGTGTGTATCCAGGCTGAAGTACTCCCACTATGGTATTGGGTTCGGTTTGGTCAGTGGGTACTGCCTCCACAGCTTCGTGCAGGTTCGGATCGAATTGCTGGCCAAGTGGGCTGATCTGCTCGACACCATGCCCCTGCATGAAGTCATGCAGTTGGGCGAGGATCATCTCCACGCCCTTGATGATGCACTCAGGATCATCAGTCTGGCAAATGCCGGCCAGTGCCTGGCCGCAGTTGTCGGCCACGGGCAGTAGCTGTGTCAGTAGGTCTTCGTTGGCGTACTGCTGGCGGTCAGCCATGTCTCGGCTGACGCGGCGACGATAGTTTTGCAGGTCTGCTATGGCACGCAGGTACTTTTCGTGCGTCTCCTCATACCTGGCTTTCCAGTCTTGCCCCTGAGCCGTATCGAGTTCCGGCTCGGCCTGCTGGGGCTGGCCATCAGGCAAGCCGGTGTCGCTACCGGCGAACATGCTCGGCTCGCTCGACGTAGTTTTCTCCCGCATGATGCGGTCGTCATCCTGTTGCATTACGGACAATTCCTCCATATATCATCACCGGCGAGAGGGCGATACCACCGCCAGACTGTCGCCGATGGCGATTTCTGTTTTCTTGATCGCAGACATGCCCGCCTCACGTGGCTACGTGAGCACTGTGGATATCGGCGGGACTGGACTGCTGGAACACTTATGTACCAAAGCAATGCAAGCGCGAATTGTAGGGCAAACCGGGGGCAGCTATCACACACGGCCTGCCGCCCACGGCGAAATCGTCTGCAGATGTGGCACCTGATGCAGCCATGTTACGACTGTTAGCTCTCACCCACTGCTTCGCTCAGGCATTGCGCCACCTGCGACACAGCCGACATGGTGCTGCGATAGTCCATGCACAGAGGTCCGAGCACTGCCACTGATCCGGATTGAAAGCCTGCACGAGGGTAGCTGCGAGCCACCAGACTGCAGCCGTCCATGCCCGGGACACGATTTTCCTCTCCGATGGTGACTGTCACCTGGTCGGAATCTGCACAGGCCAGCAGCGCCTCCCGCAGTAGCGCCCGCTGGTCGAGCGTTTCGATCAGTCTGCGCAGGCTGTCGAGGCGCTGGAACTGTGGCTCGTCAAGCAGATAGCTGGTGCCGTCCAGATAGATTTCGCGATCTTCTTCGGTCTCCACGGCCTGTCGCAGTGATTGCAGCAGCGCCTCGGGCAGTTGGCAGTCGTCCACTGCGGCTGCCAGGTCGGTGGAGGTGACCGCAGCCAGTTCGCCGATCGCGCGACCGCGATATATCTTCTGCAGGGCGCGGCTCAGCTTCGCTATCTGTTTGGCGGTAAGCGGGTCGGGGCTGCGCAGCAACTGCTGGACGTGCTTGCCCGTGTCGGTTTCATAGCTGAGCAATACGTTGTTGCTGCTGACCGGCGAAACCTTGATGTCAGCGAAACACTCACGTATGTTGGACGGACTCATGACGATGGCCGGATACCCTGCCAGCGCTGCCAGACTTCGCGAAGTTGCGCGCAGCAGGGCTCGAGGACGTCCCTTCAGGCGACGACACTCGCTGTCATAGACGCGGACAGCTACTGCGTGGCCTGGCGCCGGTTCATGCTCTACACGGTTGACGTACATGCGAAACGCCCGTGGCATGGGCACACGGCCCGCGGAGGTGTGCGGCTGATGCAGGTATGCAGCCTCCTCCAGATATGCCATTTCGTTGCGTATCGTGGCACTGCTGACAGAAAAGCCATAGCGCGCCCGCAACTGCCCCGAACCTACCGCTTCTTTCGTAGCGATATGCTCCTGGACCACCGCCATGAGTATTTCCATTTGCCGGGCTGTCAGTGGTGGTGCGGGGCTGTAGGGCATGGCCTCCTGCCTTTCTCAAGATCGCATGTGGTGCCCGAAACACACTGTGTTACTCTGGTTATAGTGCTATACTATTATACATGAAACTGAGGGCCGGTGCAAAGCCGCTATCACAGGCACAGCGACGATCACACCCCTGCCAGAGAGGCCGTTTGACCTGCTGTTTTACTTTCTTTGACGCCAGGTGCGGCAAATGCGTTGACACTCTTGGGAGGCATGTGCTATTGTGGTGTCCTCCGGCTTCCCATATCGTTGGGAGGCTGCTAGCGGTTTGACGCATACAAAACCGCGAAAGTTTGGTCTGCCTCGTCTGGCGCGATGCAGATGGAGTTAGCTTCGGGCATAATTTTGGGCGCAAGTCAACTGTAAACGAGAGGAAAAGCTGCAAGCATGGCCTTCAATCCGTCGGTGCGACGACAGCGAGACGAACGTGATGAGTTTGAAGAGCGCGTAGTGCGAATTGACCGCACACGCAAGACCGTCAAGGGCGGACGCGTATCATCGGTCCGTGTAGTGGCGGCAGTGGGAGATGGCAAGGGCAGTGTGGGCCTGGGTGTTGGCAAGGCCAGAGAGATCCCGGAAGCCATCGAAAAGGCCGTCAAGCGGGCCCGCCGAGACATGATCCGGATCTGCATGGACGGATACACCATCCCCCATACCATTCAGGCAAAGGTGGGTGGAGCGGTAATTATGCTTCGCCCGGCCTCCAGAGGTACCGGTGTAGTCGCCGGAGGCGCTACACGTCAGATTCTCGAGGTCAGCGGCATCCGCGACATCCTGACCAAATCGCTGGGCAGCGGCAACGTGTTCAACCGTGCGCACGCCTGCTTCAAGGCGCTCAAAAGCCTGTATGATCCGGCTGACATCGCCGCTCAGCGGGAAATCAGCGTCGAACAGATGCTGGGCCGCACCGTGGTAGACCCCTACGCTGAGGCCGAGGCAGAAGCAGAGGCGGAAAAGCAGGCCAAAGCTGAAGCAGCAGCCGCAGCCGAAGAGCAGGAAGTAGCACAGGCGCAGACCGAGGAGACGCCTGAAGCCCCTGCAGAGACGCCTGCTGAGAGCGCAGAAGCGACGGAGCCAGGCTCAACTGAGCCTGAAGCGGCATCGGAGGCAGCACCAGAACCCATCGTCACCGATGCTACCACCGATAGCCTCAGTGACCTTTTCGTCGGCGATCAACCAGAACAGGAGAGCTAGGACACAGGCCGACGCTCTACATTTCGTCACGAAGTTAGATTTACAGGCTGAGCGCCAACAGAGGCTCGGCCTGTTTCGTTGTCAGTGGCAGCTCGCCATGTCAGCGGCGATAGCTTGCCATCAGTGAGCAACTACTGTCGGCTTCGACCCGAAGGCGAGACGGTTATGCACACCACAACAGCCCGCATTGGCCCCATATCTCATCACGAGGCGGGATTTACAGGCTGAGCCAACAGAGGCTCGGCCTGTTTCGTTGCCAGTGGCAGCTCGCCATGTCAGCGGCGATAGCTTGCCATCAGTGAGCAACTACTGTCGGCTTCGACCCGAAGGCGAGACGGTTATGCGCACCACAACAGCCCACACTGGTCCCACATCTCGCGAGTGGCTTTCCGTCTGTATCGCCCTGCGCTATCACTCTGCGCCAGAACTATGGGACAGAACTCTTCTGGCGCGCAGCTCCGGTAATCCAGCCACAGACGGCAAGTACTCATCTGACAGTCGCCCATGTACACAACAGGTACGGCTCGCATGACCGGTTTGCAGCCTGAAGCCATGCCGAATCACTGCGCATCGGTTGCGGATCGCGTTTTGCTGTGGCTGTGAGAGGCCCGATCCCGGTAGGTCTGCCAGGAGTGAGGGGGCAAATCTCGGCAGTGTGGCGTCTGCCAGGCAGGCCGGCGTGCATTTCGGAGACACGCAGTTGGGGGCTGAAAAGGCAAGGGGACGGGCGATATCACCCGTCCCCATATAGACAGTCGGTACGTAAGTCGGAGCGCTAGTCCTCGTCTTCTTCCTCTTCCGGAGCCTGTGCCACGAGGCCTTCGGTGGTCAGGACCATGCCAGCGATAGAGCCGGCGTTTTCCAGAGCAAAACGAGTGACCATCATCGGGTCTATGATGCCCGACTTGACCAGGTTCTCCAGCTCGCCGGTGCGAGCGTTGAAGCCCCAGTTTTTCTTCTCGGTGCGAGACACGTCACTGACGATGATAGCCCCTTCGTAGCCCGCGTTGTCGGCCAGTTGCCGCAGCGGAGCGCTCAGGGACTTGCGCACGATCTCCACACCGATGGCCTGATCGCCGTCAGCCTCAAGCCCATCCAGGCTGGGTATGGCGTGGACCAGAGAAGCGCCACCTCCGGCGATGATGCCTTCCTGGACGGCCGCACGAGTGGCTGACAGTGCGTCCTCGAAACGGTGCTGCTTTTCCTTCAGCTCGGTCTCGGTAGCAGCGCCGACTTCGATGACCGCTACTCCACCGGACAGCTTTGCAAGCCGCTCTTCGAGCTTCTCACGGTCGTAGTTAGAGTCGGTCTTTTCGATCTCGTTGCGCAGCTGGTTCATGCGGGCGCGAATGGCGTCCTGCGAGCCCGCGCCTTCGATGATAGTAGTCTCATCGGCGGTGATGGTGACTCTCTCGGCCTCACCAAGCATGTCCAGTTCGATGTTCTCGAGCTTGATACCGAGCTGCTCGCTGAGGAAGGTACCGTTGGTGACGATGGCGATATCTTCGAGCATGGCCTTGCGCCGGTCACCAAATCCAGGCGCCTTCACCGCGACAGCCTGCAGTGCGCCGCGCAGTTTGTTGACCACCAGTGTGGCCAGAGCCTCTCCGTCCACGTCTTCGGCGATGATTACCAGCGGCCTGCCCGCCTGAACTACCTTCTCGAGAACCGGAACCAGATCGGCCACAGTGCTGATCTTCTTTTCGTAGATGAGGATCAGCGGCTTTTCCATGACGGCTTCCATCTTCTCGGCATCTGTGACCATGTACGGTGACAGGAAGCCCTTGTCGAACTGGAGGCCCTCGACGCGCTTGAGGCCTGTCTCAAGGCTCTTGGATTCCTCGACAGTGATGACGCCGTCTTTGCCGACTTCCTGCATGGCCTGGGCGACCAGCTCGCCGATAGCCTCGCTGTTTCCGGCAATGGCGGCGACGTTGCGCATGTCCTCCTCAGTGGTCACCTCAACGGCCATCTCGCGTAGCGCATCGATAACAGTGGCGACTGCGAGATCCATACCACGCTTGACGAACATGGGGTTGGCACCGGCGACGACGGCCTTGAGGCCCTCGCGCAGCATGGCCTGGGCCAGCACTGTGGCGGTAGTGGTACCGTCTCCGGCATCATCGTTGGTCTTGGATGCCACTTCTCGCAGTAGCTGAGCACCGGTGTTTTCAGTGTGGTCTTCCAGCTCGATTTCTTTTGCAACCGTCACGCCGTCTTTGGTGATGGTCGGCGAGCCGAATTGCTTGCCCAGCAATACATTTCTACCCGACGGCCCAAGCGTGACCTTGACTGCATCAGCCACTTTGCTGGCGCCGGCTTCGAGAGCATTACGAGCCTCTTCATCGTACAGAATAAGCTTTGGAGCCATATATCTGTTTCTCCTTTTGTTGAGTTTTCATCTGGCAGGGACAAGTTGCGACTGTCCGTCAGACTTCTCTGACAAAGCTACTCCAGCTAAAAATACTGTGCAGAGTATGTGCCGAGTACAGTACTTTTAAGAGTACATCAGACTACCCTGGCGTAGATTTGACTGCTCTCAAGTATCTTGTAGTCCTCACCATCGTCTTCTATCTCGTGGCCACCGTACTTGGCGAAGATGACTACATCGCCTTCCTTCAGGTCGATCGGGATCAGCTTGCCGTCATCATTGTGCCTGCCTTCCCCTACCGCCACTACGGTCCCGCGCTGCGGCCTTTCCTGTGCAGTTTCGGGCAGCACAATACCGCCTTCGGTCGTAGGGGCTTCATCCACCTTGATCATGACTCGGTCACCGAGAATTCTCAGTGCCATGTTGTGCACCTCCTGGAAGAGATCGTAGCCGGAATTCGGCGTCCGCTATCCGGCAATTCCGTCACAAGTAACTAGCGCATATGATAGCGCATATCGGGTAGGGATGCAAGAGCCGATTAGCACTCTAGTCATGCGAGTGCTAATCGGCTCTTGTGAAAAGTACGGGCGATCGTGGCGGTCAGATCAGATGTCCAGAGGCGGCATCGCGCCTGACTGGCCCAACAGCAACCCCTGACCGGAGCACTATGCCCACTTCATGATCTCTAACTGCGAGTCGACAGTCATCTCCACGGTGCGGGCGTCAATCCGCGTGATGCGATCTGAACCGGCCATAGAGTCCGCCATGTCGGTGCGGTATAGCTCCAGTCGGACTGTGATGGGTTTGGGCAAAATCCACGGCTCATGCTTGCCGACAAAGCTCATCGCCTGCTCTGCGCCCTCGCGGATCATCTGGCGCGCCTTTTGGGGATGGATTATGATGGCGTGCATGCGCCCCCGAGCGACCTTCACCGGCACCGTGACAGGCGTATCGTACAGCCGCTTTGCCTCGTCACAGGCAGCCTGGTCACCGGTCACCATCAGCAGCGGCACCCCGAAATGGCCAGCGATTGCCGCGCTCTCGCCGATTTCTCCGTGCTTTTCGCCATTCAGGTAGTAATTGAACCAACTGGCAGAGGACTGAGTGTGATCCAGAAAGCCGTTGAGAGTCCCGGCCATAGCATGAGCGCCGACCATCAGCATAGCGCTGAACGACTCGTCGAGCGATGGGCAGATATCGAGAGCACTGACAGGCCGCTCGTAGATGGCGCGAGGATCGGCATCTTCGAGTATGAGATGGCGCCCTCCGCCGTGCCCGTCGTTTACCACCACTTCGGTGGCGCCGCCGTCAAATGCCCCTGCCACCGCAGCGTTGATGTCCTCAGTCAGGCATTTGCGGCCATACTGGTAGTGTTCGCCGCCCTCGTTAGGCCTGACCATCTCCTGACGGCTGACGCCGCTGACGCCTTCCATGTCAGTCAGAATATATACCTTCATGATTTTCCTCCTCTGGACCGGCAAATGCCCGGCGCCTAGCAACTGGCAGACTCCACCATTTGCCGCGATAGTTGATGCAGGCCACTTCACCTTCCGGTGAAGCGAAACCTCTCCCGCAAGCTAAACGGAGTGCAACACACCATGTCCCGGCGGAGGATGACATCACCGAAGCAGAGAAGTCTGTACGGCGATGGGGAAGCTGGCTGACGGATCCGAAGTCAGAAGCACACCAGTAGCCATGAAAAGCAGGCCCGATACGGACAGCTACACCGACTACGACTGAAGCACATCGGCAAATGCCCAACCCCGCTGCGACTGGCAGCCTCCACCATTTGCCGCGATAGTTGATACAGGCCACTTCACCTCCCGGTAAAGCGAAACCTCTACCGCAAGCCAAACGGAGTGCAACACACCATGTCCCGGTGGAGGATGACATCACCGAAGCAGAGAAGTCTGTACGGCGATGGGAAACTGACCGACGGGGCCGAGGTCAGAAGCACACCAGTAGCCACGAAAATCAGGTGCGATACGGACAGCTACACCGACTACGACTGAAGCCGGATAGCCTGATGCCGAGACGGAGGATTTGCGGCCATGACATGTGGGGTCATACAGGCGCGCTATGGCGCTAGCCGGCTGCCAGGTAAGACACTGATGGACATATCCGGCCGCAGCCTGCTGGGTTGGACGATCCTGGCAGTGCAGGCCTGTCCGTCAATCGAACGTACGGTGGTAGTCACATCCATAGCCTCCCAGGACGATGCTGTGGCCGCAGAAGCGCACAGATACGGCGCAGAGGTCTTCCGTGGCGATGAAGATGACGTGTTAGGGCGCTACCTGGCCGCCGCGCGGGCTCTGCAGATGGAGACGATAGTACGGGTGTCAGGTGACTCACCACTGTTTTCACCCTGGATCTGCCACGGGGTCGTGAGCGAGTACTTCACCGCCGAAGTAGACTATGCCGCGAACGTGTTTTGCGAGACCTTCCCCTACGGAACACAGGCGGAAGTCTGTAGCAGCGCGACTCTGGCCCGTAGCCTGCAGTATGCCACCCGCCAAACCGACCATGAACATGTCACACCAGCCATCCGACGCAACTGCAATGCCTTCAGTTGCCTGTCGATCGTGGCGCCCGAGCCGATCAGCCGGGGACACTACCGACTCTGCGTGGATACGCCCAGAGACTACGAGGTAGTCTGTGAGCTGTTCGAGGCACTGCCCCATCCGCCGGATTTGCCGCCAGAGCTGACTGACGTGATAGACCTGCTGGACCGCAGACCGCAACTGA
>JAAYSP010000165.1 GCA_012518355.1 candidate division WS1 bacterium
CCACTGGCTCCGATGGGATGGCCCAGCGCTATGGCCCCACCGTTGACGTTGACGCGCTCCAGATCCCAGCCCACCTCTCGGGTGAGCGCCAGCGTCTGTGCCGCGAAGGCCTCGTTTGCCTCGATGAGATCGATGTCGGTCAACGTCATCCCTGCAGCTTGCAGGGATTTTTCGACAGCTTTCGCGGGCGCGATACCGAAGTGAGCCGGTTCAGTGGCCGACTCAGCCCATGATACTAGGCGGACAGGGTTCTGCAAATCGAGTTCGACTGCCCGCTGCGCCGAGACTACCACTGCCGCCGCTGCCCCGTCGTTTATGCCGGAAGCGTTGCCCGCTGTGATTGTGCCGTCTCGCATGAACACGGGCTGTAGCCTTGCCAGCTTTTCGGAGGTAGTACCTGGCCGAGGGTGCTCGTCAGTGTCGAAAACTACCGGTTCGGCCTTCCGTTGTGGTATCTGCAGAGGCTCGATTTCAGCGGCAAAACGCCCTTCGGCCATGGCCACTTCACAACGCCGCTGGCTCTCAGCAGCGTACTCGTCTTGCGCCTGGCGGGAGATACCGAGTTGCCGGGCATACTCATCCATCAGCTCCCCCATGTGGCGTCCACTGAAGGCATCTTCCAGGCCATCGGTGAGGACGCAATCGAGGAGTTGATAGTGCCCCATGCGCGCACCCCAGCGGCTGCTCATGTCGGCGAACGGGGCACTGCTCATGCTTTCCATGCCACCGGCGACGACCACTTCGCAACGGCCCAGGGCAACCATCTCAGCACCCAGAGTTATCGCACGGAGCCCGCTGCCGCAAAGCATGTTCACACTCATGGCAGGTGTGTCGCGGCTTACCCCGGCATCGAGGGCGGCCTGACGCGCTGGACCCTGCCCCAGAGCCGCAGAGAGGACGTTGCCCATGACTACTTCGTCTACACGGTCAGGAGAGATGCCCGCCCGTTGCAGGGCAGCCCTGATAGCGTGCGCACCCAACCTCGGAGCCGAGATGTCCCGTAGTGCGCCTCCATAAGTGCCCACTGCAGTTCGTGCTGTAGCAGCAATTATCGGCCGGTTCATCAGCTTTCACCTATCCTTTGCGCCAGTCCCATAGGTTCGGACCGGAAAACCTCCACAGGCATAGTCTGCAAATCATCAGATACCGTCAGCTCAAAACCGGCCTGGTCGAGCACCTGGGTTTGCAGGTCCACCCCGGGGGCGATCTCGGTAAGTATCAGCTTGCCGTCACACAGGCGGAACACCGCGCGTTCGGTCACATACCATACCTCGGTGCCACGCTCCTGGGCGTAGCTCCCGCTGAAGGTGACCTGCTCGACATGCGGCACCAGCTTCTTGAGCTTGCCCTCCTGGACTATCTCGAGACGCCCATCTTCCGCTCGGACCTGCAGGCCACCCGCGGTGAAGGTGCCACAGAACACCACTCGACGGGCCGTCTGAGTTATGTTGATGAAGCCTCCACATCCGGCAAGGCGCGGCCCGAACTTGCTGACGTTTACGTTGCCTTCCTGGTCTATCTCGGCGGCTCCCAGGAAAGCTATGTCCAGCCCACCACCATCGTAGAAATCGAACTGATCAGGTTGCCCGATAAGTGCATCAGGATTGCTGCAACCGCCGAAGGATAGGCCGCCGGCGGGCACTCCGCCAATCGCGCCCGCCTCCACAGTCTGCACTATCATGTCGGATATGCCCTCTTCGTTCGCTACCGTGGCGACACCCTCCGGCATGCCGATGCCGAGGTTCACCACATCACCGGCTTGGAGCAGCATGGCCGCCCGACGGCAGACTATCTTGCGCTCGCTCATAGGCATCGGCGCAATCGTGTTCAGGTCTATGCAAAGCTCGCCGCTGTACGAGGGGTTGTATTGCTCCGCAAAAGTTTGCGGGTGGTCTTCAGGATCAGCGACGACAACCGCATCTACGAGAATGCCCGGCACTCTCACGTTCTGCGGATGCAGCGTCCCTGCCGCAGCCAGCCGCTCGACCTGCGCGATTACGATCCCGCCGGAATTGCGCGCCGCCTGTGCGATGGCCAGCATTTCGCCAAGCAGAGCTTCACGCTCCATGGAGATGTTGCCACGGCTGTCGGCGGTTGTACCACGAATGAAACCCACTGTCACCGGGATAGACTTGTACCACAGCCATTCGCGTCCGCCCATCTCGACCAGTTCGACCAGGTCTTCCGTAGTGCGAGAGTTGAGCTTGCCTCCACCATGGCGGGGATCCACATATGTATGCAGGCCGATATGGGTGATGGTCCCAGGTCTGCCTGCCGCTATGTCGCGGAACAGATGACAGATGACCCCCTGTGGAAAGTTGTAGGCCTCCACCTGGTTTTCCACTGCCATCTTCGCCAGACTGGGCACGAGCCCCCAGTGTCCACCGATGACACGCTTGATCAGGCCGTCATGGCCCAGATGGTTTACCCCGCGACCGGCTCCATCGCCCTGTCCGGCGGCGTACATCACCGTCAAGTCGCGTGGAGCGCCGGTCTCGTGAAATCGCTCCTCCAGGGCGCGGGTGAGCGCCTCCGGATGGCCAGCCCCCACGAAGCCGCCAACCCCGATAGTAGCTCCATCTTCTACCAGCTTGACTGCTTCCTCGGCAGTCATCACTTGCAAAGCCATCTGCGAGCACCTCTTGATGCCAGGTTGTCGTATGCAATTACTATGTGCGATCTATGTGCCGTTACTATGTGACGTCAGTTCCTCAGCTTATGTGTGGTGCTACATGTACAGGCCACCGTTGACTGC
>JAAYSP010000205.1 GCA_012518355.1 candidate division WS1 bacterium
GCTGGCGGCGGAGCCCGAACCGGTGCTGCTTTATGACGGGGAAAGCCTCGACGCCGTCAAAGGCGCGGTGCGGGCCAGTAGTCCGGATACTGAAATAGCCCTCAATACAGACCCCCAGTTTGTCTCGCAGGGGGAAAGCAGTCTGCATATCAGCTCCAGGTCTGACCCGCAGGCAGCCGGCAACACCTACATCAGTGTCTATATCAACACCCCGCCGGCCGATATGACCAGCCAGGCGCTGCTGCTGGATGTGTGGTCATCAACCCCCGCGGCCAGCCGGGCTTTTTATGTCCGGGGCTATGATGAAGACGGGAAATGTACCCTGAGCTGGGCCAGCTGGAGCGGTGTTTTGCAGCGGGAAAAAACCACCATCCGCCTGGTACCCGAGCTGTCGCGGTCGGGCATTGCCTGGGAAGCAGACCTGATTCAAAACAGCGACCGCACAGCGGTAGTCCGCTGGGAAATATATACCGGCACCAGCGAAAAGGGGGAACCGTTTGACATATATGTCGACAACATGCGTATTGAAATCACCAGTGAACGGCCTTTCAGTGCGGTGACGGAACCCCGCCCGCTGGTCCCGCTAACACCTCTGGTACGGGGCGGCGAACCGCTGGGCTGCCTGGCGGTGCCGGCCGGGGAGGGGTGGCAAAAAGTGGCAGCCGAGCTGCAGGCCGGGCTGAAAGCAGCGACCGGCGCGACGGTGCCCATCAAAGCCGGTGATGAGGTGGCGGCGGCAGAGCTGGCCGCGGGGGGCTGTATTTTACTGGGCAATGTGGCCAACAACCGGGCCTGCCTCTACCCCTACTCGCACCAGATGTGCTTCAGCGACGAACTGTACCCCGGCCCCGGAGGTTACGAGCTGCGGGTAATTCACGACCCGTGGGGCAGCGGCCACAACCTGCTGTTTGTGGGGGCCTCCGACCTGGCCGGAGGCCAGGCGGCGGTGCAGGCCCTGCTGGCCAGGGTTCAGCCCGGGGCTGATCTGACCATCGAACCGCTGTGTGAGATCGAACTCAGCGACAATATCAGCAGCAGGTTCAGCGGGCCCTTGACGGCCAGGCTGGATGAGGCCTGGTTTGAGCAGCAAAAAAAGACCGCCGAAAGCGGCCTCGAGAGCGGGGTGCATACCGGGCTGTTCAGCCAGGCTGCCCAACTGGGGGAAGGCTATGTGCAAAGTGCCCGCAGCCCCTACGCCCAGGCCTTTGTCTGGGTAATCAAACGGGCCTACGAGCACTATCTGACCAAGCCGTCCACCTATGGCGGGCCCTGGGGCATGGACTCAGACTTTACCTGTTTCCGGGTGCTGGCCACCTGGACGGTGGTGGAAAATGACCCCAGCCTGACTGACCAAGAGCGGCTGGAGGTGGCGAAAATACTCCACCGCTGGGTTACCGAGGCGGTCGCCCCCAAGGCCGCCAGCGCCATGGGGAACGAGCGGGTGCGCTACAACCACCAGACTTTCCCGGCCCTGGGATGCCTGTTTGCCGGCGAGTATTTTCAGAAATATTACCAGGCCTACGAAGGGGAACACTGGCTGGAACTGGCCGATGCCTGCTTTGAGATGCAGCAAAAAAGCTTTAAGGCCCACGAAGACTGCAACGGCTACCAGTGGCTGACCCTGGGCCACACCGTCCGCTACTGCCTGAGCCGGCCGGACCTGACCCTGTTTGAAAATGGCAATGCCCGGCGGATTGCCGATTATGCCATGCTGACCATGAATAACATCGGCACCCAGGTTCCCTACGGGGATA
>JAAYSP010000097.1 GCA_012518355.1 candidate division WS1 bacterium
CAGGTCGCGGTGAAGTACGCAGACTCATCCATCGTCAACTTCTCATCGGGGAACCCCTATCCCCACACTGATCCCGCCCTCGGAGGCGCTACCGAGCAGACCGAACTGAACCCGCAGGGCATCTATGGATATTCGATCCTGGCCCGCGAGACCGCTTTTAACACCAGCGCCAGTGGGAACAAGGATCAGAAGGTCACACATTACCGCCTGATGTATGCCCAGCACCTGGGCTACGGTGTGCTGGTTGACCTGGCGCGCATGGTCAACAGTGGCGAACAGATCTCACTCGAAATGCCCCACGTCAACCTGATCTCTCAGCGTGATGCCATTGACCGAGCGTTGCGAGGCTTTGAGATTGCGGCCAATCCGTCAACTCTCCTGAACGTAGCGGGCCCCGTCGTTCCTGTGGAGGATATCTGCGCTAAACTCGGCAGCTTCCTCGGCAAAGAGCCTGTATTCGTGGGCGAGAAAGCCGACACTGCGCTCATCGCTAACGACGACTTCTGCGTCAAGTCCTTCGGCCCCTACCGCGATGGTGTAGACGAGATGCTCGAGGCAGCGGCTAAGTGGGTCAAAGACGGCGGAGAGTACTGGAACCTGCCCACCATGTTCGGCAGAGCGGACCACCGCTACTGAGCTAAACCCCCTCACGTCCGTTTCCGCGCCCTCCGGTACCCATCGGGGGGCGCGTTTGTATTTGTGGCCTCTCACAACCTCAGCTTCCTGCAGACAGCCTCAATGCATTCCGCTCACAGAAGGAGTCCTCTTCCCCAGGGCGAATTTCTCCATATATATATGCACATACCAGCCCGTCTTCTGCCCAGTGAAGCTCAGTACAGCTCAGTGATAGTATATATAGAAGACGGCTGTGCAGCATCGTGCACGCAACCGCCTGTCCGAGCCGTACGCCTATAAGATGACGCAGGACGGCAGCGTGTCAATTCAACAGATGGTTCCCATGGAGGCAGGTGTTGCTACAGGTCGAATACCGCAGGAGACTTTTCGTTAAATCACTAAACTCATAGGCCAAAGCGCACAGCATCTGCTAAGGCGTTAGTTTGAGCACCACAGAAGGCACAGCCGCAATTCCATAAAGTCATGATCGTAGAGTCGGCTAATCGCGAGGGAGGAAACAGATGTTCATAGACATTCATATCCACATAGACGCACTGTCAAGACTGCCGTGGCGCGAGGGAGGTGAATGCGTCTGCACACCCGAAGAGTTCATCGAAATGTATGATGAAGTCGGGATTGACCGAGGCGTCATGCTGCCGCTGGTAATCCCTGAGTGCAACATCCTGACCCAAAGCAACGAAGACATCCTCATGATTGCGCAGAAGTATCCGGACCGTTTCATTCCGTTTTGTAACATAGACCCCCGGCTCAGCAACAACTCGACAAACATTGACCTGTCATTCGTCATAAACTACTACAAAGATCTGGGCTGCTGCGGTATCGGCGAGATGACCGCCAACTTATGGTTCGATGACCCCAGAGTAACCAACCTCATGGACCATGCAGAGAAATGCGAAATGCCGCTGCTATTTCATGTGGCCACGCAGGAAGGCAACACATACGGTTTGATCGATGAATTTGGCCTACCGCGTCTGGAAAAGCAGATCCAGGCCCATCCGGATCTCATCTTCCTGTGTCACTCCAACCCTTTCTGGTCTTACATCAGCGGCGACGTCACCGAGGACACCTGGGGTGGCTATCCGAAGGGGCCGGTGGTCGAAGGCGGGCGAATACCTGAACTGCTCAGCAAGTACCCCAATGTGTACGGTGACCTGTCGGCGGGCAGCGGCTACAACGCAGTAAGTCGGGATCCCGACTTCGGCTATGCTTTCATGGCCGAGTTCCAGGACCAACTCTGCTTCGGTACTGATGTCTGCAATCTCTCAGGGCGCAACAACGTACTGATCAACCTGAAAAACTTCATGGAGGAAGGTCTGGCTGCAGGCAAACTTTCCCAGCAAGTGTTTGACAAGATATCCCACCAGAACGCTCAGCGAGTTCTAAAGCTATAAGCTATAG
>JAAYSP010000024.1 GCA_012518355.1 candidate division WS1 bacterium
ACTTCGCGGAAAGTACCGGGCAGGAAGAGAGCTTTGTCCGCAACTTCCTCGAGCTGCAGGAAGATGCTGTTGAGCAGTTCCGTGAGCGCGCTCTGCGGAACAAGATAATCAAGTTCATCGTTGAGAATTGTGAAGCAACTGAAATCCCTCGCGACCAGTACGAGGACACCAAACTTGAGCAGCGACGCAAGCTCCAGGAGATGGCTGAAGCGGCTCGAAGTGATGCTGATGAGGCAGTGGCCGCCGATGAAGCTACGGGCACAGATGACGCAGCGGCTACAGAGGAAGCCGTAGACACCGCAGAGCAGGCCTCAGACGACACTGATACTGAGCCGGAGGCATCTGCTGCAGACGTCGCTGATACTGAACTGGCACAAGACGCCGCTGATGAGAGCCAGGAACCGACAGAATCTGAAGTCTGACGGCCACACTCCCATCGCAGCGATACTGACCTGCGCGAGTAAGACATGGTTGGATGGGGCTAGGGCAGAAGCTTCAGGATATGGCTGGTTCTTGATGGCTGTCGCGATGACTAGGAGATGATTTGCAGATGTACATGCCCTATGTGACCGAGCAGACACCGCGTGGCGAACGCGTCTACGATATCTTCAGCCGCTTGCTGCGTGAGAGAATAGTTTTCATCGGTTTGCCCATAGATGATACGATGGCCAGTATTGTGATTGCCCAGCTCCTCTTTTTGCAGGGTGAGGACCCGATCGAGCCGATTTCCGTATACATCAACTCTCCGGGCGGGTCGGTATCGGCTGGCCTGGCAATCTACGACACGATGCGCTATATCAGTCCTGAGGTCCACACCTGGTGTGTGGGGACAGCCGCCAGCATGGCCGCCATACTTCTGGCTGCCGGCGAACAGGGCCACCGATACGCGTTGCCGCACTCGAAGATGCTCATCCACCAGCCCTGGTCGCAGGGTATCTCTGGCCAAGCGACAGATGTGGCCATACAGGCGGAAGAGATCATCAACACGCGACGGGTGCTCAACGACATTTTGACAGAGCATACCGGCCAGGATCTCAGTACCATTGAGCGCGACACCGAGCGCGATTTCTACATGACGGCCATGGCCGCCCGTGAGTACGGACTGATTGACCAGATACCGGAGAAACAGCCGAGCGTCGAAGACGAACTGTAATTCACCGACATATCCGGCGTGACAGGAGCGAATTGTGATGGACGGCAACGGTCCCGGGCGTGGTGACGACGGTCGCCACCTGCGATGCTCGTTCTGCGGCAAGGAGAAGCCGCAGGTCAAGCAGCTTATCGCCGGTCCCGGTGTATATATCTGCAAAGACTGTGTGGGTCTATGCAACCAGATCATCCGCAACACGGAGCAGCAGGCGAAGACACAGGACGCGGGCGAACTGCATGTGCCTACGCCACAGGAGATCTATGACCACCTGGGCCAGTATGTCATCGGCCAGGACCGGGCACGGCGTGTCGTTTCGGTGGCTGTCTACAACCACTTCAAGCGGATCCACATCAGCGACATGGATCAGGACGTGGCACTCGACAAAAGCAACGTCCTGCTGATTGGCCCCACCGGTTGTGGCAAGACACTCATCGCGCAGACACTGGCCAAACTACTGGACGTCCCCTTCACCATCGCTGACGCTACCTCCGTCACTGAAGCTGGCTATGTCGGCGAGGATGTCGAAAACATACTCCTGCAGCTTTACCAGGCGGCCAACGGTGACATCGAGCGAGCCGAACGTGGTATCGTCTACATAGATGAGATAGACAAGATTGCCCGTCGTGCAGATAACCCCTCCATCACCCGCGACGTATCCGGTGAGGGCGTGCAGCAGGCGCTTTTGAAGATACTTGAAGGTACAGTGGCCAACGTGCCGCCTCAGGGAGGGCGCAAGCATCCGCAGCAAGAGTTCCTGCAGATCGATACCCGAAACATCCTGTTCATCTGCGGAGGCGTCTTCGACGGTCTGGTGGACATCATCCGAACGCGCACGCACAATCGTGCTATCGGATTCGGGGCCCACAGTCTCGATGACCGCGAGCATGATGAGGATGCACTGTTAGCGATGGTCCTCCCTGAAGATATGACTAAGTTTGGCATGATACCGGAATTCGTTGGTCGGCTTCCTATTCTCGCACCTCTGCAGCACCTGGATGTGGATGCTCTTCAGCGGATTTTGGTCGAGCCCAAGAATGCGCTGGTGAAGCAGTATACCAGGATGCTATCACTGATGGACGAGGTGGAGTTAGAGTTCACCGATGAGGCCATCCGAGCCATCGCGGAGAAGGCTACCGAAAAGAAGACCGGTGCGCGTGGCCTACGAACCATCATAGATGACATGATGCTTGATGTGATGTTCGAGGTCCCCTCAGACCCCTCCATCACCAGGTGTACAGTCACTGAAAGATCAGTGCGCGATGGCCAGCCTCCTGCTCTCGAGCGCTCAGAGAACGGCAAATCCGATACGGCGAGGGAGACTGCCTGAACGGTCGCCGAACTGGTATTGCGTGATCCGATACAAAAGCGCCGCACCGAAGTCACATTCGGGCGGCGTTTGTGTTTTCACGGTGGCGCGGCGTCCTGTCGTGCCCCTGTGCTGTGCCCCCGAAGGCCCTCTCAGGTGCCATCAATCGGACACACCTGGACGGTGTAGCTGCCCTCTTCGACGGTGACCAGCAGGTAGTGGTGAAAGCCTCCCTCCCAGGGCTGTGCATGTAGCCGCGCACCGCCTCCACCGGTGATGAAGTAGTCTATGTTGTCGCGTCGCGAGTGGTGGTACAGATGCTCATGTCCGCTGAACACAGCGTTCACCTGGTGCCTGGCAAGCAGTGCATGTAGACGGTCGCGCAGAGGGATATCTACATCCATAGATGAGCTGATATGAGGCCCTACAGGAAACAGTGGCCGGTGTATGGCGACGAAGATGAACTGTGCATCGCTAGCCTGCTCCAGGTCATCCATGAGCCACTGCCACTGCTCACCGCGAATGGTTCCCTCCTGACCGGGTATTTCGCTATCGAGGATGATGAAATGGCAGTTGTCGCGGCGGAAGGAGTAGTGGCGGATACCGAAATACTGTTCGAAAA
>JAAYSP010000098.1 GCA_012518355.1 candidate division WS1 bacterium
AGACAACGAGTTATCGCTGAAGTAAGCGTTGTCTTGCCGTGGTCAACGTGACCTATAGTACCTACGTTTACGTGCGGCTTGTCACGTACGAATTTCTCCTTACCCATCTCTTACTACCTCCTGCGATCAGACACAGAGTACGGTTAATCAGGTTTCAGACCGAGCCGACAAGAGCTTGCTGCCGCTCTGCTGAGGCTGGCCGGTACGTATGTGGCTCCATCCCGTAAGTCGCCCGCCCCTGCGTGAGAGACCGCAGGTGTGTAGCATAACCGAACATGGTAGCCAGCGGCACTCGTGCGGCGATGGTCTGCGTGTTGCCTGCGCTAGCATTCATACTCGCGATCTCGGCGCCTCGAGCGCTCAGGTCGTTCACCACGTCACCCATGTAGCTGTCTGGGGTCACCACTTCAACCAACATGACAGGCTCAAGAAGGATCGGGTTGCCGGCACTGAAGGCTTCCTTGAACGCAGTTGAAGCCGCTATTTTGAAAGCCAACTCAGACGAGTCTACTTCGTGGTACTTGCCATCGAGCAAACAGGCGCGAATATCCACGACAGGGAAGGATGCCATAGGACCGGCTTCCATCGCCTCTTTTATTCCTGCCTCCACCGACGGCATGAACTCTCTCGGGACAACTCCACCTCGTGTGCGGTCTTCGAATTCATAGCCAGTACCGCGGGGGAGTGGCTCAAGTAGCAGTGTGACATCTCCATACTGGCCCTGCCCCCCGGTCTGCCGGATACAGCGACCTCGAGCCGTCGCGGACCTGGTTAGCGTCTCCTTATAGGCAACCTGCGGATTGCCTACGTTGGCGTCCACCCGAAACTCCCGCAACAGTCGGTCCTTGATGATCTCCAGGTGTAGTTCACCCATGCCAGAGATGATCTGCTGGCCTGTCTCCCGATCGCTCTTCACAGTGAAGGTGGGATCCTCGGCCGTCAATCGCTGCAGGCTCTCCATCAACCGCCCCTCATCAGCGGTGGTCTTAGGCTCGATGGCCATCGCAATTACCGGCTCAGGGAAATCGATGGTTTCCAGGACTACCTGATGATCCATCTGGCACAGAGTATCGCCCGTGGCCGCTTTTGTAAGCCCGACAATCGCCACTATATCGCCGACGCCAGCGATCTCGATGTGCTCCCGATGGTTGGCATGCATCCGCAGTATGTGGCCGATGCGCGACTTGACCCTTGTCAGCGGGTTGTAGACCGACTGCCCTTTCTTCAGCTCTCCTGAATACACGCGAGTGTACGACAGTTGCCCTACGAAAGGATCAGTGACGACTTTGAAAACCAGGGCAGCCAGTGGCGCATCAGAGGTCGGGTGGCACACAATTTCTTCATCAGTACGCGGGTCCAGACCAATTACAGGCGAGACCTCGAGAGGTGACGGCAAATAGTCTATGACCGCATCCAGCAGGGGTTGCACACCCTTGTTGCGCAGCGAGCTTCCTGCGAGTACCGGCACCAGCCCCGCCTTCAGAGTACCTTTTCGTACGGCTGCACGAAGCTGCTTAGGAGTCGGCACCTCGCCGGAGTAGAACATCTCCTCGAGATCCGGATCCAGGTCTGCCAGGACTACGACCAGGTGCTCGCGGAACAGATCGGCCCGCTCCTGCATGTGCGCCGGGATGGGGCCTTCAACTGCCTGCGCGCCCAGCTCGTCCTCCCAGTACACCGCCTTCATTTCGATAAGGTCAATGACACCCTCAAAATGGTCTTCGGCTCCGATGGGTATCTGTAGGGCGAGGGCGTTGGCCCCAAGGCGGCTGCGCATCTGGTGTAGCACATCATGGAAATCCGCACCGGTGCGGTCCATTTTGTTGATGAAGACTATGCGCGGGACCTCATACTTGTCAGCCTGGCGCCACACTGTCTCAGACTGCGGCTGAACACCACCAACTGCACACAGGATGCCCACAAAGCCATCGAGGACTGCCAGAGAGCGCTCTACCTCAACCGTGAAGTCTACGTGGCCCGGGGTGTCTATTATGTTTATATGATGGTCACGCCAGAGGCAGGTAGTCGCAGCGGAGCTGATGGTGATACCCCGCTCCATCTCCTGAACCATATAGTCCATAGTGGCGTCACCGTCATCCACTTCGCCCATGCGGTGAGTGCGGCCGGTATAGTACAGAATCCGCTCTGTAGTCGTCGTCTTACCGGCGTCTATGTGGGCCGCTATGCCTATATTCCTGGTTTTTTCGAACGCTCTGGCGTTTGTCATGACTACTTTCGAATGCTACGCTTAAACTATCGTACAGATGTATGTTGAACTGTTCTCAGTTTTGCCGACTTGCCAAGTTTACCGGCTCGCATCGAGGTGCCACTGCTGTCTTCGTCTCGCTGCCTTCGGCGCCGCGCACATACATGGCTCGTATGGCTTAGGGCTTGAGGGCTTCAACTCAATACATTCCAGCTTACAGGCTCGCTGTATCCAGCGGCTTACCAGCGATAGTGCGAATACGCCTTGTTGGCTTCAGCCATGCGGTATGTGTCCACGCGTTTGCGCACTGCTCCACCTTCGCTGCGTGCCGCTTCCATCAATTCATTGGCCAACCGTGTGGTGGCCTGTCTTTCGTTGCGGCTACGCGTGGCGTCTACCAGCCAGCGAATTGCGAGGGTCATCTGCCGCCGGGCGGTGACTTCGACGGGCACCTGATAGGTGGCGCCACCGACGCGCCTGGGCCGGACCTCTACTACCGGCTTGATGTTTTGCATTGCGGTGGCCAGCACGTCAAGGGGGTTTTCCCCGCTTTTGTCGGCGATCTCAGTTAGTGCCCCGTAGACTATGCGTTCGGCCAGGCTCTTTTTGCCACCCATGGTAATTTTGTTGATCAACCGCTGTAGGACCTGGCTATTGAACACCGGGTCACCGGGTATCTGCCGCTTAGGCACTTCACCTTTTCTGGGCATCCACTTGCTCCTCGCGTCCAATTCGTGGCGTACTGCATATAGTTCTTCTTACCGGCTGTCGAGTACCATTCCCCTTGTAGGGAACACTAACCAGGCTTCTTGGTGCCGTACTTTGACCGGCCCTGTCGCCGGTTATCTACGCCCGAGGCGTCCAGGGTGCCACGGATAACGTGATACTTGACCGAGTTGAGATCCTTGACTCGGCCACCGCGCACCAGCACGACGGAGTACTCCACCAGGTTTTGCCCCTCACCGGGGATGTAAGCGGTGACTTCTTCGCGGTTGAAAAGCCGCACACGTGCAACCTTACGCAGAGCCGAGTTCGGCTTTTTCGGGGTTTGAGCCCACACTCGTGTGCATACGCCGCGACGCTGCGGGGCGCCTTCTACCTGGCGACCCTTGCGCTTTAGCGCGTTCCACGCCACCTTCAGGGCAGGGGTCTTCGGTTTTCTGGCTTTTTTCTTCCGCCCCTTGCGGACTAGCTGGCTGATTGTCGGCACAAGAGCCACCTCTTTTATCAGTATCTAACTTGAGTACAGATTTTACGGCCGGGCAGTCCCGAGGCGTTGTCTTCGGGCTCACCGGCATCTAGACAAAACTCCCCTCATAACAGTACTGAGGGGAGTTGGCAGGCTTAATTCGACCACACCTTGAAGCGCTCGATTGACACTACTGACGTAGTGTCTTCGGTTGACGCCCCCTTACCGGCTATGATGACCTCAGGCGTGCCCGTCGTGTACGACGACGGCCCGCCACCTTGACAACCCCAACCCGCACTCGATATGTGAGCCCTACAGTTCACCGCCGAATCGCTGCCGGCGATCGGTTTTCTTAGCGCCGGTGCTTGCAGGGCAGGACTACAGTATACTGCTTCTGAAAACTCCTGTCAACACATTTTCTGCGATTTCACACAAGAATTTCCCGTGATGCCATCTCGACCGCTCTCGAAGCCCTCTCTGGCTATGGCCGGTCATCCACAGAAAACTCAGCCTGCAGCCGCTGGGCGACCTCCACCTCTGGACTCATACGAGACGATTTTTCTTCCGTCTCAAGTTCATGGCCTTCGGCAGAGGCAATGCCCAGGCTGCGGTGAGACTTCATGCCCGTGCCCGCCGGAATCAGACGGCCAATGATGACGTTTTCCTTGACCCCTTCGAGTGGATCAGACTTGTACTCACAGGCGGCGTCGCCGAGTACGCGGGTTGTGCGCTGGAAGCTGGCGGCTGAAAGGAAGCTGTCGGTGGCCAGAGAGGCCTGGGTTATCCCCAAAAGCTGCGGCCTGGCAGTGGCTTCTCGCCCTCCAAGATCGCGCACGCGCCGGTTTTCTTCTTCAAAGTCAAAGCGATCCACGATCTGGCCGGGAAGGAATTTGGTGTCGCCGTGGTCTACGATCTTGCGCCGCAGCAGCATCTGGCGAACGATGATCTCGATATGTTTGTCGTTGATACCGACTCCGTGAGGCCGGTAGACCTTCTGAACCTCCTTGAGCAGGTACTCCTGGACACTGCTGATGCCTCTTTTTTCGAGTATGCCTTGAGCATCCAGCGGGCCGGCTGTAAGCGGGTCTCCGGCTCGCACCTCGCTGGCAGGCTGCACATACAGGTCACCACGGGGTGGAACCAGGTGGGCGGTTGCGATTTTGACATGGGTAATCCCAGCCTTGCGCAACTGCTGCCTGGTCTTTTTCAGCAGTTTGCCGCCCTGCTTGGCCAACAGCGTTTTGCCATCGGGGGCATATACGTCCTCGGCCAGTTGCTGGCCACGAATGGCGGTCAGGTCATCCAGTGAGTGCTGTGAATGGATTATCACTCGCCGGAAGCCGATGTGCTCGACTTCGGCCACTACACCGTCAACCTCAGCAGTGATGGCCTGCCCCTTGGGGGTGCGAGCCTCAAACAGCTCAACCACCCGTAGCAGCCCGTGGACACTGCTTTCGAGCACCTTCAGCATCTCCTTGATGGCCTTCTGTCTTGCCCGACCAGTACCGGCCACCTCCAGAGACACCCGTCCACTGCCAACATCGCCATGCAGACTGCGAAGGGCCTGCTGCTTGCGCTTCTTCACGTCGGCGACCGCGGTGATGGTCTCACCCGCCACGCCACCGGTATGGAAGGTTCTCATGGTCAGCTGGGTTCCCGGTTCACCGATGGACTGGGCAGCGATGATGCCAACTGCGGTACCGATTTCCACCGGCCGCTGTGTAGACATATCACGCCCGTAGCATTTGATGCAGATGCCATCCCGGCACTCGCAGGTCAGCGCTGAACGCAGCCACACATGGCGCACGCCTGCTGCCTGGACGATGGCAGCCTCTCGGTCGGAGATTTCGTTTCCTGCCGCGACAATCACATGCCCGTCTTCAGGATGGACCACGTCCTGGGCGGCAGTTCGCCCAATAATTCTCTCGGGCAGGTCCTCCAGCAGCTCGTTGTTGTAGTTGGTCGGGAGCGCGTGCCCACACTGCCGGCACTTGCCCTCGCGATACACATCCGCCTCCCCACAGTCGGGGCAGTGCAGGTCCACCTCGTACAGCGGTGTGACCAAAATGCCCTCACGTGTGCCGCAGTCTTCCTCGCTGATCATGACCGCCTGAGCAACATCCACCAGCCGACGCGTCAGATAGCCGGCATCAGCGGTGCGCAAGGCAGTGTCTGCCAGACCCTTCCGAGCACCGTGAGTGGACACGAAGTACTCAAGCACATCGAGGCCTTCGTGGAAGTTGCTCTTGACCGGCAGAGCCTCGATAAGTCGCCCAAATGGGTCAGACATCAGGCCTCTCATACCGGAAATCTGGGAAATATGTGACCGATTGGCTCGTGCGCCCGAACTCATCATCATCCACAGCGGGTTGAAGGAGCCTATGTTTGAGAAGATATTGTCTGCGACTTGCTCCTTGGCCGTCTCCCATAGCTGCAGCACGATCTCTTCGCGCTCTTCCTCCACAATCTGCCCTGCTTCCTGGGCGCTATTAGTCGCGGCTACCTTCTTCTCCGTTTCCGCCAGAATCTTCGCGCGGTCTGTCGGCACATCGGTGTCGGAGACACAGATGCTCAAGCCGGAGCGGGTGGCGAATTGGAAGCCAAGAGATTTGATGATATCCAACAACTCTGCAGTGCGTGCCTGGCCGTAGATGTCGTAGCACTGGCGTACCAGTTTGCCCAACTCATCGCGGGCCACGTCACAATTGACAAACCGCATGTCTAGCGGCAGGTAGTGATTGAAAATCACACGGCCGACACTGGTATCGATCAGTTCGCGTTTCAGACCCAGTACAACAGTCGCCCCGAGGGGGAAGTAGCCACCGCGACACGCATTCACCAGGCGGCGTTTGATGCTTAGCAGTGCTGCCTCATTGCGCTCATCAGGCATCCGCGGAGTGCCGGGCAGCGGAGAGAACCACAGGTCCCACGGAGTGTCATCCTCTTCTTCCATGGCCTCTTCAGTCAGGGTGAAGCTGACCTCTCGAGGACGCGGAGGGTGCTCGTCGGCAACCACTTCGGTCATGATCCTGCGTATGTCCAGGCTCAGCTGCGGGTCCAGCTCCATGGACTTACCATTTTCATCTGTGGCCCGGAGGTATATCTGCGCAACGCGCGCCTGTATAGTAGCATGAAGATCAATCTGTCGGTGCTGGTAAGCCGTGATCACGGCCTCAGCAGTTGGGAAGTAGCGGCCAGATCCGGGGGCTTCAGGGTTCTGCTGTGTCATGTAGTAACAGCCCAGCACGACATCGTACTTAGGCGCACACACTGGCGAGCCGTCCGCAGGCTTGAACAGGTTTCGCGATGACAACATCAGCAGCCGTGCCTCTGCCTGAGCATAGGCCGAAAGTGGCACATGCACGGCCATCTGGTCACCATCGAAGTCAGCGTTGAAAGCCTCACATACCAGTGGGTGCAACTGAATAGCTTTGCCGTCAATCAGTACCGGCTCGAACGCCTGGATGCCCAAACGATGCAGTGTCGGGGCACGATTTAGCATCACAGGGTGATCTGCAATCACATCGTCAAGCGCGTCCCAAACCTCGGGCTGCAGACGATCCACCATCTTCTTGGCGACCTTGATGTTCTTGGTATGATCACGCTGCACCAGTCGGTTCATCACGAACGGTTTGAACAGCTCAAGAGCCATCTCTCTGGGCAAGCCACACTGATGGAGGTGCAACTCGGGCCCCACGACGATGACAGATCGGCCCGAATAGTCCACACGCTTGCCCAGCAAATTCTTGCGGAACCGTCCTTCCTTGCCCTTGAGCATATCGGACAGGGATTTGAGTGGACGTCGGTTGGATCCGGTTACCGGGCGACTGCGGCGGCTGTTATCAATCAGAGCATCAACGGCCTCCTGCAGCAGACGCCTCTCGTGGTTCACAATTGACTCGGGTGCATTGATGTCAATTATGCGCCGCAACCGGTTGTTGCGGTTGATCACTCTGCGGTACAGGTCGTTCAGATCGGAGGTCGCAAATCGGCCGCCATCCAGCTGTACCATCGGGCGCAACTCTGGTGGCAAAACAGGCAGAGCCTCCAGAATCATCCATTCAGGCCGGTTCTTGGAGTTGCGAAACGCCTCCACTACGCCCAGCCGTTTGACCGCTCTGGCGCGACGCGCCCCTCGACGCTCGTCAATCTCTTTGCGCAGCTCGAGTGCAAGCTCGTCGAGATCGATCTGCGACAGGATCTCTTCGATGGCCGCAGCTCCCAGACCAGCCTGAAACAGGTCGACGAAGTCACCGTCAAGACGCACCTCGCAGACCGCGAGCAACTCATTGAGCGCACGGTGCTCCATCTCCGAAATCAGTTGCTTGGGCTGCAGCTCGAACAGCAACTCTGCGGCTTGATCTAACTGTGTGATGCGAGCTTCAGTGCCCTCGGTGTGAGTTCGGATTTGTCGGCTCAGGTCTTCCTTGCTGATTGGGCCGGGATCCGCGTCATTTTCGAAGGCAAAAAACGGTACTTCATCATAGGATGGTTCGTCTTCTGTCTCACTCAGCTCTTCATCCAGGTCGTTCTGGAGGTCCTCGAGCTCGTCATCGTCTTCAAGGTCCTCTTCTTCATCGGTCGCCAGGTCAACGTCATCGGAAGCCTCATCGGCTGACGCCGGGCGTTGCCCGGAGTCCTCGACATCAGCGGCCGCCTCGGCATCGTCTTGCAGACCCAGCTCGTAGCGTTCCTGCAGCTGCGTGATGGTGCTGTCGAGTTGGCGGCGTAGCTCACTCTTCTCCTCATCGGCAGCCTCCAAAATGTCTCGCCGATACTGCTGCAGCTTTTCGACATTGACCGAGGTCACGATATAAGAGGCAAAATACACGACCTCTTCCAACAGCCGTCGCGACATGTCAAGTAAAAGACTGATGGGGCTGGGAACGCCCTTGAGATACCAACTGTGACATACCGGTGAGGCCAGTTCGATGTGCCCCATTCGTTCTCGGCGCACCTTCGAGCGGGTAACCTCAACCCCGCATCGGTCGCAGATTATGCCTTTGAATTTAACCTTCTTGTATTTGCCACAGTGGCATTCCCAATCGCGTGTTGGCCCGAAAATACGCTCACAAAACAGCCCATCACGCTCCGGACGGTACGTCCGGTAGTTGATCGTCTCTGGCTTTTTGACTTCACCATACGACCAGGAGCGGATTTCTTCAGGTGAAGCCAAACCGATGGTAATCGTATCAAAATCAGTTGTGGATTGAGCCAATTGCTTCGCCTCCAGCCTTTTCTACCGGCGCCATACTACCTCGCCTGTAGCTCCACAATTCCGCAAAACACGAATGTCGCACTGAACGACCCCGGCGCTGACTATCGAAAATCGTTGTCGGCGCGCAGGTCCACTTTCTTGCCTGCAGCGTCAGCCACTTGCACATCCAGGGCCAGACTCTGCATCTCATGCACCAGTATCTTGAAGGATTCAGGAACACCGGGCTCATCAAGGTTTTCGTCCTTGACGATAGCCTCATAAGTCGCGACCCTGCCAGTGACATCGTCGGACTTAACTGTGAGCATCTCCTGCAGGGTATGCGCTGCACCATAGGCTTCCAGCGCCCAGACCTCCATCTCCCCGAACCGCTGCCCACCCATCTGCGCCTTGCCACCCAACGGCTGCTGCGTGATCAGCGAGTACGGGCCGGTGGAGCGGGCGTGTATCTTGTCTTCTACCAGGTGCAGGAGCTTGAGGATGTACATATACCCGATCATCACTGGCTGGTCGAAACGCTCCCCGGTCCGGCCGTCAAATAGCATGGACTTGCCTGTCGCCGGATCGAACTGCACACCAGCAAGTGCGTTTGCGACGATCGGCTCCATAAGCAAATCTAGCGCCTCGTCGCCTGTTGCCTGCTCCCAGGCCTGAGGATCAAGGGCCAGCCATTGAGCGAGGTGGTCGCGATCGGCCTGGTCGGCGGCTGCCAACTGGCTGCGGATCGCCGTCACCAGCGCTTCGTAGTCATCCGGCACATCGCTGACATCCACTATCAGGTGGTCGTGACTGGACAGCTCCTGCTCGGCATATGAGCGGAGTGTGTCACACTTCATCTTCTCGGTCACCCACTCGAGATCTTCACGCATCTCTTCAGTGGTGAAACTCTCGAAAATGGGTGTGACATAAGTCTTGCCGGTCCTGGCAGCTATCCATCCCAGATGTGTCTCAAGCAATTGGCCGATGTTCATCCGTGAAGGCACCGACAGTGGGTTGAGACAGATGTCAATTGGAGTGCCATCAGGCATGTACGGCATATCCTCGACCGGCAGGATCTTGGCGATGACGCCCTTGTTGCCATGCCGTCCGGTCAGCTTATCACCGACCATGATTTTGCGTCGCTGTGCCACGTACACGCGCACAAGCTGATTGACGCCTGGCTTGAGCTCATCGCCCGGTAGCTTCTTGAGCTCGCCCCCGCATCGGCGACAGGTCAGTGCCGCCTCCATCGGCTTGCCGTAAGCAAACTCTGCGTCGCACAGTCCGCACTTGAACTTATAGCGCGAAAATACTTTGCTGGCGATGACAATGCCGCCTTCTCCGTGTGGGGTACGCAGCGACACGTCACGCATTTCCTCGGCTTTCTTGCCGAAGATGGCGATAACTAGCTTCTCTTCCGCGGTAAGCTCCGACTGCCCCTTCGGGGTCACCTTGCCCACCAGGATGTCTTCTGCGCGTACCTCTGCCCCCACTCGCACGACCCCGTCACCGTCGAGCTCCTTCAGCGCATCTTCACCAACGTTGGGGATGTCCCGAGTGATCTCTTCGGGGCCCAGTTTGGTGTCACGGGCCTCGCACTCGAACTTCTCGATATGGATGGAGGTGAGCACATCTTCCTTGACGAGCCGCTCGGAAACCAAAATGGCGTCTTCGTAGTTGTAGCCTTCCCAGGGTAGGAAAGCCACGAGGAGATTTTTCCCCAGGGCGAGCTCTCCGTCACGAGTGGCGGGCCCATCATAGATCGGGTCACCCTTGAGGACTTGCTGCCCACGCCGCACCAGAGGCTTTTGATTGATGCATGTGCCCATGTTAGTGCGCAGGAAGTTTTCAAGCCGGTAAGTCTGCTGTTGTCCGTTGGTGTACTCGATGACGATGTGGTCCGCATCGGCGGCCAGCACCACTCCGTCATCCTCGGCCAGCATCACGGCACCTGAGTCAGTTGCAGTCCGCTCTTCCAGGCCTGTCTTCACCAGAGGCTGTTCGGAGATCATCAACGGAACAGCCTGGCGTTGCATGTTCGATCCGGCTAGCGCTCGGACCGGCTCGTCGCTTTCCAGAAACGGTATAAGCGAAGTGGCTACAGAGAATACCTGGGTAGCCG
>JAAYSP010000121.1 GCA_012518355.1 candidate division WS1 bacterium
ACAAGTACGCCGCCCACACCGCCGATGATGCCGTCAACTATCAGGGAACGGATCCATGTATCGGCCATCATACCGTTGAGTATCACTGCTAACCGGTCGAAGCCCAGTTCGATCCAGTGTATGGGGGGCTCGCCAAGAGTGAACACCATCTCGAACATGAGATACATCATCAGGATGAACAGCGGGATGCCTATGATGCGGTGTGTAACCACATCGTCAATCACGTCAGTGATGTCAACTTTGGGAGGTCCCACCTGTGTGACGGCTCTGCGGCAGGCTCCGGCGATGAAGCCCCACCTTCTGTCACCGATGGCCATCTCGGGGTCATCCCCGATTACCTCTTCAACGTGCTGTCGCGTTTCAGCGGCCTCAGCCAGCAGCTTCTCGGCATCAGGCAAAATCGTACGCAATTCCTTGGTGACCTCTGCATCGTTTTCCAGCAGTTTGATGGCCAGCCAACGTGAAGGAATGCCCATCTCTTGCGACACGTCTGATTCTTCGATGGCGTCAGCTAAAGCCTCTATGTGTGGATCGAGTTCCGAACCCAGGGGAATGGTAACCTGCGGTTTGGTTTGCTGTTGTGCGACCTCCTTTACCGTCTTCAGGAGTTCGTCTTTGCCAAATCCTGTGGTGGCGACGACCGGCACAATCGGCACGCCCAACAGTTGGCTCAGCAGGGCGTGGTCTATGCGTAGCCCTTGCGCCTCTGCTACGTCTACCATGTTGAGAGCGATGACCAGGGGAGCGCCTAATTCGATGAACTGGGTAGCAAGATACAGGTTGCGCTCCAGATTTGACGCATCCACCACGTCCACTACTACATCGGGGCGTTCACGAATTACGAAATCACGGGCGATCACTTCTTCCAGCGAATAGGGGGTAAGGCTATAGGTGCCAGGCAAGTCAACTATATGGAATAGCTGATCATCTAACCTCACCTCGCCTTCCTTCCGTTCGACCGTGACGCCTGGATAGTTGCCTACATGCTGACGGGCACCTGTGAGGCTGTTGAACATGGTGGTCTTGCCGGCGTTGGGATTTCCTGCAAGGGCCGCGACTATTGCAACATCTGAAGTGGGCCCTCGCGGGTCTGTTGCCGTATTGGCCGCATCCGAAATAGACAATTTTAGCTCCTTTGCTAGCAGATAACACTATGCAAGCAGGTGTTACTTTTCACAGGGGAGTTACCATGACTCTTCGCGCCATTCCGCGACTGAGCATCAGGCGGTGGTCGAGTAGCTTGACGATAAGCGCCCCACCATGGCCGCCCGAGACAGTGAGCACTTCCCCTGGCGCGAACCCCATCTCACACAAGCGACGGCGCATGCCGTGCCCACCGGTGATTTCTACGACTCGATAAGAGCGTCCGGGGGCTGCCGAGATCAAGGGCAACGGTCCACGATGTGGAGATAGTTCAGGTTGGCCGAACATAGATATTGGCAGCCTCCTGGTGACGCATGGAGATGTGGTAGCCCCGGATTTTGAACTCGATCGGATCGCCCAGAGGTGCCAGACGTTCGACGTCCAATTCACTGCCCGCACTGAAACCCATGTCCATAATCCGACGACGCACCGGCCCGGCGCTGTTGAGCCGTACGATGACACCGCGTTGACCGGGTTTCAACTGGTCTAAAGTAATCAAGTCAGCACCCAGATCGACAGCCTTCTTATCATCGGTGTCAGTGTCTCGAGTAGCTTTGGCTTCCGTAGCGGCTGCAAAAGGCGATGTGGCAGGCACCTCGATCGCTGCAATGCATTCGTCGCAGTTGTCAGCGCAAGGCTCCCCTTCCCAGCGTCCCTTGAGGTGTGCAAGCCAGTCATCACCGCCGCGGGGACAGTGCTTGATGAACTCGATCAATGCCAGCAATCGCTTGAGCGTCTCAGCATTGAGCGCATGTTCCATCTTGCAGGCCTGTTCCTCAGCAGTCTCCACATCTAGCTGCAAGATTTCTACAAAAAATTGCCGAAGCCCCTGATGTCTTCGATAAATCTCTTGTGCTAACTTGCGCCCTGCTGCCGTGAATTCGATGGCTCGATACTTCTGATGATCGATGAGTTTGCGCTCTTCCAGTGTCTGAAGCGCTGAACTTACCGAAGGCATCGTAACCTTCAGCAAATCCGCTATATCTTTTACGCGCACCGGCCGATCGTCCAACTCCAATCGATACATCGCTTCCAGATAGTCTTCCATTGTTGCACTAAGTTCAGCCATGGTTCACCTGAAAAGCCAACAGAAGTTCACACGGACAGTTCTGTTTGTCGGCAGTTTATATTGTCATCGTCAACAGCGGTTCGTATTCATTTGGCACCTGCAGATGCAGCAAGTATACGCAAGTGCGTAGATACCGGCTGTAAAGCCAAAAGCCTTAAGTTAGACTAGTCTAATTACGGGCTTGACTATAGCGTTTCATGCAGCGATTGTCAAGATATCAGTGAAAACGTTTGCAGAGCTCTAATCCAGTACTGTACAAGACGCAAGACGTTAGGACAAATTGTGCCAGTTTCTGTCGCGAATGGACAGGCAGAAATAGCCTCGTCATAGGATATGTGGAGGCGCGAAAAGTGTCATCTGCAAGTGGTCGGGCTGCGTTTCAATGGAGCGCACCTGCAGCGATTGGCTTGCTGCTGTGTGGTGCACCAGTTGGCACAATTCGTCTGGATTGTCATCGTCCATTGCAACCGCACCGTGCTGTAACAGCATGTGGTTGCCGGCTCTTGCCGGGTATCCGAGTTCATCGGCAAATGTGGCCACCGGTTTGCCCAGCCGATGTGCTTCTCTGGCCGTAACAAGGCTTCCTCCTCGCTGATCAGATGCCACGACGACTGTGAGAGCTCCCAGTGCCGCTATCAGCCGGTTGCGCGTTATCAAAGCTGCTACTGACACACGACAATCCGGTGCCAGTTCGGATAGCACACCGCCCGTTTGCGCCACCGTGCTGGCCAGTTCGACGTGTTGTGAGGGGTAGATCTGCTGAATTCCACTGCCGAGCACTGCGATGGTATGCCCCCCCGCGCTAAGAGCTGCCCTGTGAGCGGCTCCATCAATTCCTATCGCGAGACCGGACACGACCGCGATACCTGCGCGGGCAAGTGCCCGAACCATGCGTTCAGTGCGTACGATCTCGGAGTGGGCTGGTCGACGAGTGCCCACAACAGCTACTGTATGCCTGTCTTGCGGTGCCAGACCACCTCTAAGGCACACGATCGGTGGCGGATTTCGTAAAGCGCGAAACCCACCAGGATAGCCCGCGTCATCCACTGTGAGCACCTGCACGCCCGACTGCTCCAGGAGGCTGATCCGCCTGGCGAATTCGTCCAGCCGCCCGGCCAGGCCGGTGATGAGCTCTATCTGCTCACGAGAGAGTCGTGGGTCTGCATGCTGCAAATCAGAGGCGTCGGCGTCCAGGACTGCCCCTGCTGACCCACAGCAAGCTACTAGTTTGCGGAAGCCGGCCGGACCTACTCCAGCCCCCCAGCACAGTGCAGCAGAGTGGACTCTGTGGTCGCCAGGTTGCGGTAGACTTTCAGTATGCAGTCGCTTCACAAAACGCCATTCCCGATTGTGGCATAGATGGAAGGCATATGTTTCACCATTCGGGCAGCCAAACCTCTCTCCCCGCGTTCGCGCTTTGGTGTCTACTGACATGCCAGTGTGCTATAATCTCTGCCTATAGCCATATGATCCTGACAGTCACGAATCTGTCAAGTAGCCGATCGTCTGGTGGTCGTCTTCACCATGACTACACTATGACTACACACGAAGAAGACTTGCGTATCCCGGAAGGCTTCTGGGAGCAGCCACTCACTGCTCGCCAGTTGCAGGATTTCACAGAGTGTCCGCACAAGTTTCTGCTTTCGCAGTTCGTGCAGCGGGAACAGGTGCGACGATTTCTGGGTGGGCCTGCCGCACTGCATCACGCCTTGCGTACGGCGATTGTGCAGTTCTATCAGAAGCAGCGCTCTGCCGAAGATGCTCAGACGATCCTGATCGATCTGTTTGAAGATACCTGGGATGGGAGCTTGTGCACCGACAGTATGGAGGAGGAGACTCTTCATAGTCAGGGCCGGCAGATACTGAGAGAATTCGTTGATGGCTGGATAGGCGCGGAACACCAGGTGCTGCACACTGACCTACAGTTAACGGAGCAGATAGGACAGGGGCGGTTTGCGTCAGTTGCAGACCTAGTTTTCGCAGATGAAGAGGATACCGGAGCGGTGCAGATAGTACGCCTGAACTCCA
>JAAYSP010000158.1 GCA_012518355.1 candidate division WS1 bacterium
CGCCGTGCAGCTTGCTAACCAGGTCGGCAGGCGAATATGCCCCCTCTTTCAGTTCGCTGTGAAATGTGAACAGCATACACGATAGCTTCATCACGGTCTCCTCTTGTCCCAGTTGGTGCTCACGATGTCGGCGGATAGCGCCGGTTCGAAAATCAGTGCAGATCAGTCGGCGAAAGCCACACTGGCTTCGCGCAGTGTTGCCTGCAGATCGGTGATGGGCAGGTCACGTGGTCTCAGGTTGCCTCGGGCCGCCAAAGCTGCTGCTGTCCCGGCCGCCTCTCCGGTAACCCAGCAGACCTGTATCTCTCGTATCGGTTCGAGCGCCCCGTCGTCGCAGGATATGCAGCGCCCTGCAGTCACCAGGCCGTCTATGCTTTCGGGCACCAGTGTGCCGTAAGGGATATCATAGGCGATACCCTGGCGCCTATAGTCGTTGCCTCGCCCCACCGCCTGCGGATGGCGGAAATCGTACTGCGCCACCTGTTCATCGGTCAGCCGGTCTACGCCGCGCAGTCGGCGTGAACGGCGTACCCCGGTCTGGCTGGCGGTGTCTATCAGCCATGCATCGGCGAATCCGGGCATCTTCTGGCGCAGGATTTCCAGCGCTTGCGGTATCTTCAGACGAGCCTGTACGTCAATCGTAGAGAGTTCACGTGGGTCCAGGGCGTCTCCAACTCGCAGGCCGTTGTTGCCCCATGCCAGTCCAGGGCTGGATGGAAGTGCGCTGATCTGAAACGGCCCGCCCCAGTCGCATGTTTTCCGCACCTCGGCCAGGACCGCGGTGCACACATCTGGGTTCGTCTGGCGTGCGGTGTGCCAGAGCTCCACATCCACCCCTCCGAGCCGAAAATCCAGGCCGATTGCCTGGTCAGTTTTCTCAAAATCGCAGCCTGCCCATGCAAGGACATCGCCATCGCCGGTAGTATCCACCACTACGTCGGCAAGCGCCGCCTGAGTTCCTGCTTTGCTCTCGAAGACAACTCCACGGACGCTGCCGTCTTGTACTATCGTGTCAGACAGCCAGGCGTGGTGCAGCAGGTCAACTCCGGCCTCGACACACATGCGCACGCTAAGCGCCTTCAGCGCCTCGGGGTCAAACCAGCAGGCATCTTCATGACCCCGTGGAGCGGCCTTTCCATCCTGCATCAGTGTGTCGCGCATATGCAAGCCGATACCGCCGACTATAGGCCGTCCCTCATCTGTAAGTGGCGGGAGTATTATGACCAGACCACCAGTAGCAAGTCCGCCAAGATGGTTGTAGCGCTCGATGAGGGTGACTGAGACGCCGAGTCGTGCTGCAGCGATGGCTGCTGCGGTGCCCGCCGGACCTCCGCCGCATACCAGTACCTGAGTACGCAACATGACGGGGATTTCACGTGCTGGAGCCCGCAGGCGGTCACTTTCGAGCAACTGAGACAATCTCATGGGATGTCAGACCTCGCTGGTAGTGCTTGGGATGTATGCCTGTCATGGGTTCAGTTCCTCCCAAAGCTGCACATACCTCCTGTGAGAGTACGCCCTTGCTGACCGGTCACTCCGTCACTCCGATACTCCGGCAACTTTCGCGGCACAAAGCGGAAACTGGGTCCCGTCACGATCGGTTGCGCGAAACAAGCTCACCTCGGTGTCCCCACAGGAAGCCTTCGACAGCCCGCACCTGCACTAGCTTTCCTCTCATGTCGAGCGAGCCGGGGAACACGACAATCTTGTTCTGCCGACTCCTGCCACGCACGCAGTTTTTCGCTTTCCGGTCCGATCCTTCGACCAGTACCTCGAAAATTTGCCCGACAGCAGCCCGATTCACGTCACGGGCGATCCGGTTTTGCAGACTGACCAGTTGAAGCAGTCGCTGTTGCTTTTCGTCTTCCGGTATCCTGTCAGGCATGTTCGAAGCTTTGGTGCCCGGTCTATCGTTGTACTTGAACATGAAGGCCTGGTCGAAGCGGATCCGCTCTACTGCCCGCAGCGTCTGCTCGAATTGTGCACGGTTTTCGCCTGGGAAGCCCACCATGATATCCGTGGTGATGGAGATATCGGGGATCAGTTCGCGGGTACGCTCCACCAGACTGATGAAGTGGCGACAGGTGTATCCGCGCCCCATCTGAGCCAGTACATGGTCACCTCCGGCCTGTATCGGCAGGTGGAGATGCTCACAGACAGTCGCCGTGTTAGCCATCGTCTGCAGGAGACGCTCAGAGAGGTCTTTTGGATGTGAGGTGGTAAATCGCAGGCGCTGTAGATCAGGCAGCTTCCCTACCTGCTCAAGCAGGCTTGCGAAATCAGTCTGTGGATGCAGGTCGTGGCCGTAGCTGTTGACGTTTTGCCCCAGCAGCGTGATTTCGCGGTATCCGGCAGCTACAGCATCACGACACTCAGCGAGTATATCGGGTGTGGATCGGCTGACCTCAGGCCCGCGTGCGAAAGGTACGATGCAGTAGGCACAGAAATTGTTGCAGCCATAGGTTATGTTGACAAACGCTGACATATCGCCACAGCGATGAGCAGGCAAACCCTCCGGAAGCAGCTCTTGAGAGTCGGCGATGATCACAGGCTTGCGTTCGGCGCTCTCCAGGCGTTGCGCAAGAGCGTCTCGGAGGTGGCCGAGATTGCGCGGGCCGATGATGATGTCCACGTACGGAGCACGCTGGGCGATGCGATCTCCAGCGACCTGGCTCATGCAACCACAGACCACGATGATCCGTGTCGGCTCATCTCGCTTGAGCATGCGCCACTGGCCCAGCAGCGAGAACACCTTCTCCTCTGGCTTTTCGCGCACCGAGCAGGTGTTGACCGCGAGCACACGCGCCTGTTCGGGCGTGTCTGCGGCGACCAGACCAAGCTGCTCCAGTATCCCCGCGACAGTCTCCGAGTCGCGTTCGTTCATCTGGCAGCCAAATGTATGTACATAGTATGTATCATTGTTCATAGGTACGGATTATAGCATTTGGCCAAAACACCCCTCAAGCTGTCTTGAGCCTGTGTGTCAGGAGGTAGCGCAAGCTGTCGCGGCGAACATCCTCAGCAACCGGCCTGAGTGGGATTTGTCGCATGTACTGTATCGAGCAATCCGGATTTGCCGCCCGCCATAGTACGCGCAAGTCGGGCAGTCAACACTAGAGAGGAAACTGACATGTCAAAAGCATATGCAGATGGTAATCTGAAGTATGGGGTTATAGGTGCCGGAACCCACGGCGAAAATCATCTCAAGTCTGTCTCGGTGGCCAACAACGCTCAACTAGTCGCTATCGCCGACCTGAACGTCCCACGGGCACGTGCCATGGCGGCCAAGTACGGTGCACGCGAGGTGTTCGAGGACTATAAGCAACTGCTGGCACTTGACGAGATAGATGCAGTCTCGGTGGTGCTCCCCGATCATCTCCATCGCCAGGTCTGTGAGGACGCCTTTGCGGCAGGTAAGCACGTGCTGGTGGAAAAGCCCATGGCTACCAGCGTCGCCGATGCTGAGGCGATTCTGGCCGCCCAGCAAGCATCCGGCAAGACGCTCATGGTCAACTGGTCCAACCGCTGGATGCACTCGTTTGCCCAGACTAAAGCGGCGTTGGATGCCGGAGACCTCGGAGATCCGTTGTACTGCTATGCCCGCCTGAACAACACTCTGTTTGTGCCCACCCAGATGCTTTCATGGTCAGCGCAGACCCAGTTGCCGTTCTGGCTGATCTGCCACCGCTATGACATAGCTCGCTGGTACTTCAAATCGGAGGCCAAACGGGTCAACGCAGTCTGCCGGAGCGTCAAGCTCAAGAGCATGGGCATAGACACGCCGGACTTCTACCAGGCGACGGTGGAGTTCGAAAACGGTTGCGTGGGAAACTTCGAGAGCTGCTGGATCATGCCTGAGAGCATGCCCTCGGTGGTCGACTCCAAGTTCGAGCTGATATGCACCGACGGCTATGTGAACATAGATGCCGCACTGCCGGATTTCGTACTGGCTACACATGAAAAGCAGCACAACCGTGGCATTCTGGGCGGTGATGTCATGGGCGAACCGGTGGGCTTCGTCAACCAGGCAGTGAAGCACTTCATCAACTCTGTGCTACTGGGTCACGAGCCGCTGATTACCGGCCACGACGGATTGATGATCACGAAGGCATTGGTGGCGATGGTGGAGTCCGCGGAAAAAGGTCAGCCTGTGGACCTCTAGGCGTAGATAGATGTGGACTTACGGTTTGCATGGAAAGGTATCGGTATGAGACAGCAGATCAGAGAGCTTTTGGACAGGGTCCTGCTCACACACGCGCCCGGTGGTTGGGAGCAGGAGATGAACGCCATCGTGCGCGAAGAGTTGGGCCGTTGCAATGCAAACGTGCAATGCGACCCGCATGACAACATCTATGTGGTATTCCCCGGTAGAGAGTCGGATCGGCTCTCTCTGGTGACCGCTCACAAGGATGAAAACTCCCTCATCGTGCGCAAGATAGATGAGGACGGGAAGATGTGGCTCGATCCTATCGGAGGAACTCGGCCCACCAGGTTCGGGGAAGGCCCCTTCGACCTCATCACTGAGAGCGAAGTGATCCCCGGCATCCTGCACATGGGCTCGACGCACTCCTCGGAGCTATCTGGCCGCATATACAAGACCAAGACGCAGCTGTTGACGTGGGACATGGTGTACCTCGACTGCAAGCTGGATGCCGGGCAACTGGCGCAGCGAGGTGTCGGGGTAGGAGATCGTGCGCTGGTGTCTCGCACTCGCAAGACCCCTACCTATCTGCATGACGAGTATGTGGCAGGCTATGCGCTGGATGACAAGGCGGCAGTTGCAGTGTTGCTGCTGGTTGCCCGGGCATTGGCCGCCGAGCCTCCTGCGCATGATGTGTGCGTGGGCATCACTTCGGCTGAAGAGGGTGGTGTGTCGGGCGGAAAGTACCTGTGCCGTACGCTCCAGCCTCATGATTTCATCGCGGTAGAAGTAGGCCCTGTGGCTGACGAGTATCCCATCCAGATGAACGATCAGCCGGTGGTTCTCTTCAAGGATGGCAGCTACCACTACGATCACGTTCTCAGCAGGGAACTGATAGCCGCCGGCACACGTCAAGACATACAGTGCCAGCGTGCGGTCATCCGTTCTTTTGGCAGCGATTCCAGCCTGAGTGCCCAGCACGGACTGGTCGGCCGTCCGGCGTGCATCTGCTTCCCGACTGAGAACACCCACGGCTATGAGGTCAGCACACTGGGGGCGCTGGAAAACTGCGTCAAAATACTCGTGGAGCACTTCACTAACCCCGGCAGATAGGGCAAAAGAGATCGACCCAAGGAGGTAGCAGACGTGAGCAAGATGGGTGCCGCAGTGATAGGCCTCGGCATGATGGGGCAGAGGCATGGCCGCGTCTGGTCCGAGTTGACAGAGACCGAGCTGGTAGCGGTATATGACCTGGCGCCAGAGCGCGCACGTCAGATGGCAGACCAGTACGGCTGCATGGCGGCGGGTAGCCTGCAGGAGGCACTGGATGCGCCGGGCGTCGAAATCGTCAGCGTGTGCACCGATGACCAGAACCATGTTGAGCCGTGCACAGCCGCGGCTGCTGCAGGCAAGCATGTCCTGGTGGAAAAGCCGCTTGCTACCAGCCCTCACGATTGCGACACAATCATCGCTGCTGCCCGAGGGCACGGGGTGCGATTGATGACCGGCCACGTAGTACGGTTCGACTTGCGCTATCAGGTCGCGAAGGCTGCGATTGACGACGGCCAGGTGGGCGATATCATCCATCTGTATGGGCGGCGCAACAACATCCTCCGTTCGGGCCGCCGAATCGGGCCGCGCACCTCGATAGCCTACTTCCTCGGAGTGCACGATCTGGATATCATGCGGTGGTACGTCGGCTGTGATGCGGTGCGAGTGTATGCAGAGAGCAGTCGGAAGCTGCTCACCGAGGAGGGCGCCGATGACACCATCTTCACCCTGCTGAAGTACGAAAACGATGCGGTGGGCTGTCTGGAGACTTCCTGGGTGCTGCCTGAGGGTCAGCCCAACACACTGGATGCCAGGCTGGAAGTCGTCGGGACCGAAGGGCGAGTAGCAGTGCGGGTTGGTGACAGCGAACCCCTGGAGGTCTCCGGCCCCGACCGATCCTGGCGGCCTGACATCGCTTATGGGCCGGTGGTATACGACCAGCAGGCCGGAGCCATCAGGCATCAGTTAGAGCACTTCGTCCGCTGCATCCGCGATGAGCAGGAGTTCATCATCACTCCGGAGGATGCCAGAGCAGCGGTTGTGCTGGCTGACGCCATCCACCGATCTCTGGAAACGGGTATGCCGGCCCAGCTCGGCTAGTGCAGGGATCTCTCGCGGACGTCATTTGCCGTGACACTCGCGATGGATCACACTAACAACGCCTGCGGAGGAGGAGATTTAGCTATGCCAAATCCGTATCGGATATCTACAGCACTCGCGTGTGTGGTGATGATGATATCTATTGGCCTCGGTGTCGCAGTCGGCGCCCCGACGATACTGTTGGATCTGCCCCGGAGCGGCCCACTTGGCGAGGCTGTCACGTATGCCGCCGCTCATCTTGATTTGCAGGGATACGGTATCCTTGCGCTGACTGAACCACAGCCTGCTGCGCCCGACGAAATCGTAGCGCTGGCGACGATGTCGGGCGCTGCGACGGCAACCCAGGCGGCTGACGGGCTCATCCAGGCGGTGCGGGAAGGTGCTGGTCTGGTCTATCTGGTTGCCTCAGACGTGACGCACATCGAGCAAGACGCCCGATTGCTTGCAGCTTTCGGGCTGCAACTGACATATGCCCCGGGACGGCCTGTGGAGCGATTCCGCCTACTGCGACACGAAATACTCGAAGATGTCAGGCAACTGAAGGCTCTGGCGGTGCCGATTCGTCTTTCCGGCAGCAAGCCAACGGTACTGATCCAGCAGGGTGATGAAGCCATAGCAGTAGCAGCGACTTTTGGGCAGGGACGCATCGTCGTGTTACCTGCGGATCTACTGGGCACCCATCAACCACACCAGCAGCCTCCGGTTGATGAAGTGAAGCTGCTTGCTCAAGCCATGCACTGGGCGGCAGGCAGCGTGATGGCACAGAAAGCCTACGCGTCGGGCAGTCGGCCGCGACCGTCGGGAGGGACCGCAGAGGAGAAGTTGGAAGGCAAGAAACCGCATTCACAGCCACCATCGCCTGACGTGCAGCAACCCAACCAGGGGCAGAGCAATCACGGCATGATCCAACCGCCGTCCGGCACACAGGCACCTGCCCCGTCACTGCCAACCGCGGTGCATACGCTCTCGAGCACAGTGATTTGGGACATGGGAGGCGAGGATGATCGCTGGCCGCAGGTTAGCGAGGTAGTCCGCGGGGTAGTAGACGCAGCGGGGCTGGAGATGCGGGAGGTTCGAGTACGCGAGGGGCGTGAAGCGGAGCCGCTCGTGACACGGATGCCAGGCAGTCCGTCGCTTCTGGTCATCGGGTCACATCGGGATTTTTCCATCGCTGAAGCGGAAGCGGTGGGCGCCCACGTCCGCAGCGGTGGAGCACTGCTTGCGGTGGCCAACGCCACCTCTTCCCGCCAGTCGCGGATGGTATCGTTCAACCGCATTCTATCCGAGTTCGGCCTGGCGGTACGGCTTACACGCCCCGGAGGGCGCGCACAAATCGCAGACCTGCCCTTGACCCGGCTTGTCAGTCTGCGAGACTTGCCACCGGGCATCAGTGTGTGGGGCTTCAACGACTGGAAGCTGATCAGTGCCGCTGGCGAGTCTGCGGCATCTGCCCAGGTGTACCAAAACGGCCGTGTGGTTGTACTCGACGGTACTTTGCTTGTCGCGTCTGATCACCGTGTTGCGGCCGAGACACGGCAGCTTTTGACAAATGCTCTATGGTGGCTCACTGGCAGAGAGTAACGGAGATGATCCGATAGTATGATATTCGACTTCCACACTCACACATCACTCAGCGATGGCGCACTGTCGCCGATGGAGCTCATAAACCGAGCTCGAGTTGCCGGCTACACTGCTCTGGGAATTGCAGACCACAGTGCAGCGGGTACCACCAGGCGGATAATCGCGGAGGTGGCCGAGGACTGCGAAGTAGCCTTGCGCCACTGGGGCTTTCCTGTACTTGCGGGTATCGAGATCACCCATGCTCCACCTGAGGCGATCGCCGATCTGGCCGCGGAGGCGAAGGCTGCCGGTGCCAGGTACGTAGTGGTTCATGGTGAGACACCTGTGGAGCCGGTACCTGCAGGGACAAACCTGGCAGCCTGTCGCTGCCCAGATGTGGATATCCTGGCTCATCCGGGGATGATAACCCTTGAAGCAGCCCGGGCAGCCGCACAAAACGGGGTCTTCCTGGAGATCACCAGACGTCAGGGCCACTCTCTGACCAACGGTCACGTAGTTCGTGTGGCCGCACAGGCTGGCGCTGCATTGCTGGTAAACACTGATGCCCACTCACCCGGTGATCTGCTGACCGAGCAGTTGGCGCGTGTCGTAGCCACAGGTGCGGGCCTGTCACCGGATGAGGCTGAGATGGTGTTGATCGAGAATCCGAAAAGACTGCTGGCCCGGGCCGGTATCCGACTATGAGCGCCTCTCAGATACGGCTACTCACAGCTCTCGTACTGATGGCAGGTGCGTGCGCGGTGCTCATGTCGGGCTGTGCACGTGGAGGGGAAGACCAACCCTCAGTAGTACCCGACCGCGTGCTGGATTTCGTCATCCGGTTTGCCGGAAATATCATGGACAGTTCGTACTATTTTGTGGCCATAGACGCCGATGGAGATCAGGGGCTAACCGGGCCGGTCCCTATCGCCGCCGGACCACGCTGGGAGAACGGCTGGGGGACCGGATCGTTTACCCACTATGTGGAGTACCATCAGGGCCGCTACGACGTGTACAGGGCTGACTTGCGGGCAGTGCTCACTGCACCGGCTGGCGGGATAACCTCGGCATCTGGTGTGCCTCAGACCACTGATGCAGGCACCCATAAGCTGACCGTCGAGTCACTGCAGTTAGGCACTATCACCGTCGGCAGTGCCGGTATGATACAGGGCGCGGCCAACAACGCTTTTCAATCCGCGGGGCAGATCGGTATCGCAACCGATGCGTCAGGTAGCATTGTCGCCGGTAGTGTCACCTACACTGCTGCCGAAGACGGGGGCCGGGCACTGTCAGCGGCCGAGCAGGCGCAAGTGGACATGCTGAACGCAGGCGGCATGGCGTTGCAGGCCGACTCACTTTCAGCGTTAGGTGTGGAGTTACAGCTAGCGGCACCAACTGCGGGCATCCAGACGCTTACCATCGGGCCCACTATCGCACAAGTGAACAACGCCTTCACCTCCATGAGCACCAACCAGACCACCGTTTCGACCGCGACCGTGCGTGCTAATTCCGCCACATCAACCGACACACCGCCAATTGCCGGTGTAGCGATCACCTGCGGCGATCTGGTGACAGGGCACAGTGCAATCGTAGAGCTGCGGCGCGATGTCACAGCCACTCTGCTTGGCCCACCGTACGACTACCAACTGCCTTTGGGCGGCAACACTCTCCGTTTCACTCTGGACGTGGCACAGATTACGACCACGGTGGACAATCTGAGCATCAACATCATCACCACCACTGAGCTGATATTCGATCCCAACGTGACTTTGCCCGGTCAGAACGTCTATGACGGATTGGGCCTTCTTGGCAACCGCTACATCAATCTGCGGCTCAACGAATTTCGCACTATACGCAACACTGATGGGATATTCGAGCGGGAAGAGAGCGGAGATCCAACACTGGAGGGCCCGGCCACGAAGGAGCAAAAGGATTCGGTGGACATAGTGGACTGGGAGATAACTCTTCGACGATTGAGATGAGATCGGTTAGCTGGGCGTGGCGAGACACGTCGCTGCGCAGGTGGCAGTGAGGTTTTCAGCATGCAGGATCAGATGGCGGCACGGGAAGCGATATGTGAGATTGGGCGTCGGCTGTGGCAGCTTCAGATGGTAGCTGCAAACGACGGCAACATCAGTGTGCGCATGTCCGATGGTACGGTGTTATGCACTCCTGCAGGAGTGAGCAAGGGCTTCATGAAGCCGGAGATGATCGCTCGTGTCAGTGCTGATGGCGAGACGCTGGATGATGCGACGCCCTCCTCCGAACTGGCCATGCACCTGGAGGCCTATCGCCTCCGTAGGGATGTAGGCGCGGTGGTACATGCTCATCCTCCGGTTGCCACCGGTTACGCCATTAGCGGCTTGCCACTACCGGTAAATCTGCTGGCCGAGACCGTCACTGCTTTCGGCCAGGTGCCGGTGGCTTCCTACGCTATGCCTGGCACCCACGAGGTAGTTGAGGCAGTGCGTCCTCTTTTGCTCGACTACAATGCCATGCTGCTGAAAAACCATGGTGCACTCACGCTCGGCGTCGATTTGTTGCAGGCGTACTAC
>JAAYSP010000214.1 GCA_012518355.1 candidate division WS1 bacterium
CAGTCCTGGCACTGCCGGTTTCGTTCCAGCGCAAACTGGTGGAGGGCCTGCACATGCCGGTGGCGATCCTGGCCGGCGCCGGAGTAGCCTATCTGGCGCAACTGCTCACTCGGCGGGCCGTGGCCGCCGGCAAGTTTCAGGTGGCACGGGAACGGATGGCGCTGGTGGTGGTAGCCGCAGTGGTGCTGAGTATCCCCAGCAACGCGCTACTGGTCAGCCAGTGCCTGGAGCATGTGCGCAGCAACAACGAAACACTGCTGCATGTGCTGGCTCCCCCGGTATATCTGAGCGCAGACTACACTGGCGCACTGCACTGGCTGGGAGAGCAGGTACTGCCAGGGCAGGTGATACTGAGCTCTTCACTGTTCGGCAGCTACATCCCCTCTGCCGCAAAAGGTCAGGTATATGCAGGCCACTGGGCAGAGACGCTGGATTTTCCGCGCAAGCTCGGCCACGTGCGGCGCTTCTACTCTCCGCAGTCACGTGCCGATGAGCGACTGGCGGTTCTGGTCGCCGCAGGGGCCGACTATGTGGTATACGGGCCATATGAGCGCATGATGGGATGGCTGGATGGCGACATGGACGGCCAGCCGGACGCTGTTGACCTGATAGCAGCCACCGGAGGGGTGCTGCACGAAGTCTATGCCAGTGGTGATGTGCTCATCTACCGGGTCGGGCGATGATCATGACAGGCATGGCACGTGTTGGTGTGACACGGAAGGCTGACGCTGCTGCGCTGGGCTTTCTGGCACTGGTGGCGCTGGTGGTGCTGTGGCCGGTGACGCTGGGCGACCGGGTGCTTCTGCCCGCGGATCTGCTGCTGCGCATGGAGCCGTTCCGCGCTCATGCCACTGAGTATGGCTTCGAGCGGGTACAAAACCCCATGCTCGATCCGATCCAACAGCACTGGCCGTGGCGCAAGTTCGCCGCAGAGCAGGTCCGGCAGGATCAGGTGCCGCTGTGGAACCCGTACATGGGATGCGGCGCACCGTTTTTGGCGAACAATCAGTCGGCTCCATTCTATCCTGAGACATGGCTGTTCTACCTGCTGGACGTGGACGCGGCTTTCGGCTGGGCGGCACTGATGTACATGCTGCTGGCCGGATGGGGTATGTACTGGTACCTGCGCACGATCGCCTGCAGGCCGCTGGCGGCGGTGACCGGCGCTCTGGCGTTCATGCTGTGCGGCTTCGCGGTAGGCTGGATGGCCTATCCGACGCTGCGGTCGGTACCCGCATGGCTTCCGCTGATGTTGGTAGGCTACGAGAAGATGCAGCAGGGGGCGGCGCGCCCATGGTGGCTGCTGTCGGCCCTGGCGGTAGGCATGCAGTTTCTGGCCGGTCACTTGCAGATATCCAGCTTCGTGCTGCTGGTTTTCATCGGCTACGTGGTGTTCGGGGTACTGCGCCAGGCTGACATGACTGCCAGGTGGCGCATGGCCGGATATGGTGCGGGGGCGCTGTTCATCGGTTGCATGATCGGAGCGCTGCAGGTGCTGCCGGTAGTGGAGCTGGTGCAGATGGCCAGCCGCACCGCCCATCCGTATGACTACATCCGACGGTTTGCTCTGGTGCCTACATCGCTGCTGACCGGCCTGATACCGGATCTGTTCGGCAACCCGGTGGACTACAACTACTGGGGCGAGCACCTGGTCACTGTAGGGCGGGCTTATCTGGAGACTGTGTGGTATGCGGGTGTGGCGACACTGCTGCTGGCAGTCATGGGTATCGCGCTCTGGCGGCGGCAACTGACTTGGTTCTGGCTCGGCGTGGTGCTGGTAGGTGCGGGGCTGGCATGGGGGACATGGCTGTACTGGCTGGCCTACCAGGTGTTGCCGCCGATCCGCACTCTGCCTGGCATCAGCCGCGCGGTGATCGTCGTGGATGTCGGCCTTGCGGTTCTGGCGGCTATGGGCGTAGAGGCTATACTGCGGGCGATAGAGGCCAGGCAGGCTTCCCGAGTACTCCGATTGGCGGTATGGATTGGGCTGGCCTGTGTGGCCATCGGACTGATCGGTGGCATGGCGGTATGGTTCTACACCGGCGGCCTGGAGCAGGCCCTGCCCGGCATCGGTGACTATACTCTCTCCCAGGTGGGTATTTTTGCCGCACTGGCGATAGTCAGCACCGGCCTGATATGCCTCAGTACCCGCCGCCAGCAGGCTGCTCTGGTGCTTTTGGTTGTGCTACTGGCCCTCGATCTGGGCCGTTTCGCCATCCGCTTCATCCCCATGCCTCCGCGCGAGTACCTGCACATACAGACGCAGGCGCTGGATACGATGTCAGGGCAGCCGGGCAGCTTCCGTATGATGTCAGTGCATGGCCCGGGTGGCTGGATCACGCGCATGCCTGCAAATGTCCCGATGGCTTTCGGGCTGGAGGATGTAGATAGCTCTGACTCGCTTACGGTGCCGTGGTATGACACTCTGTACGATCGCTGTCAGGATGCTGAGAGGCAGCCGGATTTGGCCCTGCCGGTTTGGGATGCGCTGAACGTACGCTACCTGCTCACTCCGCGGCAGGTGTCGGGCCGCTGGAGGCTGCTGACCCAGTATGAGACGAACGTGTACGAGAACACGGAAGTTCTGCCCCGCATATATAGCCCGGGTCGCGTGAGAGAGGCACCGGCTTATCCGGAGGCGCTGCAGGCGGTAGCAAGTGCAGGCTTCCGGCCGCGCGAAGAGTGCGTGCTGGTCGGTGGCGGTGGCACCGGAGCCACTGACCAGGGGCCGTTCATGACCGGACAGGTGCGGCAGTGGTCGCCGAACAGTGTCACCGTGGAGCTGCCTGAGGGAGATCGCTGGTGGGTTATGGCCGATACCTTCTTCCCTGGATGGCAGGCTCACGGCGGCGGGAAGCGGCTACAGATCATCCCGATGAACTACAGCCTTCGGGGGATGCTCGTGCCCTCGGGAGTACAGCAGGTACGGCTTGTGTACTATCCGGCAAGCTATGCACTGGGAGCGTTTCTGGCAGCGCTGGGCTTCGGTGCGATAGGATTTCTGCTGGCCTGGGGATGTATGTGCGGGAGAGGCGTGAAGCAGGCCGGAGGTGAGCGGTGATGTCGGCTGCCGGGACCGTCGGTCGGGTGCGCGGCCGCGTCGTAGAGACCCTGCTGCTGGGACTCGGCACGCTGCTGCTGCTGATTGCCACTGGCCACCAGATCGGTCTGACCTATGATGAGCCGATATATATCTCCAGGTCGTTTCAGGTCGCCGAGTGGCTTGGCAGGCTTCTGTCCGGTGAGTCTGTTGTGGGGCCAGAGCAGATAGAGCAGTACTGGGATGCCCGACTGGATCAGCAGCCGGGCACGATCAAGCTGATTTTCGGTATGACCAGTCGGGTGATGGGGGCGCTGCTGCCGGTAGCGCCGCTGACGAGTGGGCGGCTGGGGACGATGCTGTTGTCGGCGGTACTGGTGGGGGTGCTGTACCGGGCAGTGGCGGGCTTCTGGGGCCGTGCGGCAGGCCTGGTCGCGGCGGTCGGTATGCTGCTGATGCCGCGGGTGTGGACCCACATGCATCTGGCGGCTCTCGATGCCCCGATCATGACGCTGAGCTTCTGCACTGTGCTGGCGGTGTATGCTGCAGCGCGTACCGGGCGGGCGATGTGGATCGTGGCTGCAGGAGTGCTGTTCGGCCTGTCTCTGGGCACCAAGCTCAACAGCTTTTTCATCCCGCTGATCGTCTTGCCATGGCTGATGATTATCAGGCGCTGGCGAACGCTTGGCTGGACGGCTGCGTCGCTGGCGGTGCTAGGCCCGCTGGCAGTGGGGAGCACCTGGCCGTGGCTATGGTATGACACCTGGGCGCGGGCTACGGAGTACTTCCTATTCCACCTGCGACACTACCATGTCGCCACGACATACCTGGGGCAGGTGTGGGAACTGGCGCCGTGGCACTACGCTCCGGTGATGACGTTTGCCACCACGCCACCGCTGATGCTGCTGCTGGCGGCAGTAGGTGTGTGGGCGGTAGTACGTAACTGCAGGAGTGTGCGATGGGTTGCGCTGCGGCCGTCAGAGTGTGATGGCGCTCCGGTGGGTGCCCGCTCTACGGTTTGCGATGATGTCATGGATAGCAGGCGTCTAACGGAGGGTGCAGGCTTGCCCCGTGACGCCCGGCCAACTGAGCATAATTGCTCGTCGGACAGCACACAGCCGCCAACGGCTTCCAACGGTGATGCGGCCTACTGGCGTGCAGCGTTTGGCCTGCTGCTGGTGTGGGGTATGGTGGTAAACATCGCCCCCAGCATGATGCCCTGGGCGCCGAAATACAACGGAGTCCGCCTCTTCCTGCCTGTGTTTCCGTATCTGGCGGCACTGGCAGGAGTTGGTTTTGCAGTGGTCAGCCGGAGAGCCATCGAAAACTGTGCGCGCAGGTGGGGTGCGCAGATAGCCGACTTCCCTATGAAGCTACGGGTGGCGCTGGTGCTGGCTGTGATACTGCCCGGACTGGCTGCGGTGGGCAACAGTCATCCGTGGGGCATGTCGTACTACAGTAGTCTCATCGGAGGGCCGTCGGGCGCCGTGCGGCTGGGCATGGAGCCGACGTACTGGGGAGACAGCTATCTGGCTGCGGTCGGCTGGCTGAACCGCAACGCCGGGCAAAACGCGACCGTGTGGGTGAACGTAGCCGGCTTTGCGACATCGGTGCAGCTATATCAGGCGATGGGCATGATGCGTCATGACCTGCATGTGAGCGCCGGAGATGATGCCTTGCCCGAGGCCGACTATGTGGTGGTGCAACACAAACCCAGCGAGATGAGCCCGCTGATGCAGGCCCTGGCCGCCCGGTGTGAGCCGTTGTATGCTGAGAGACTTGACGGCGTGCCACTGGTGTGGGTTTTCCCCGGCGATTTCCCGATGATAGGAGATGCACCAGACATACTCGGTGCAGGGGATGCACTCACTGCGCATGCCACACTTGGTGCACAGGATATGCTTGGTGCACAGGATACGCTTGGTGCACAGGATACGCTTGGTGCACAGGATACGCTTGGTGCACAGGATATGCTTGGTGCACAGGATACGCTTGGTGCACAGGATACGCTTGGTGCACAGGATATGCTTGGTGCACAGGATATGCTTGGTGCACAGGATACGCTTGGTGCACAGGATATGCTTGGTGCACAGGATGCGCTTGATACACGGGATGCGCTTGATACACGGGATGCGTTTGATGCGCAGGATACACTTGGTGCGCCAGATGCATGCGCTGCACAGGACATACTTGTTGGTCCTGACACAAGAGGAGCATAGGATGAGTCAACTGAAGCTGCACAACCCGGGCCGGGTGGCGCTGCTCGCGACTGACGTAGATGGCGTACTGACGGATGGTGGCATGTATTTCGGCCCCCATGGGCAAGCTATGAAGCGGTTTGACGTAAAAGACGGCTACGGGCTGAAAATGCTGCAGAGAAGCGGTGTACCAGTGGCGTGGATAACTGCTGACGATTCTGCTATCACGCGGGCGCGGGCCGAAGCTTTGCGGATAGATGTGGTGCGAAACGGTGTCGCGGAGAAGCTGGAGGCGCTGATACAGGTGGCCAGGCAGCTCGACTGTGGTATGGATGCGGTAGTGTACATGGGCGATGACCTGAACGACTTGCCGGTTTGCGGCAAAGTGGGCAGCTTTGTTGCTGTGGCCGACGCAGTGGAGCAGGTGCATCGGGTGGCAGATGCTGTCACCAGTGCCCCCGGCGGGTATGGAGCGGTCAGACAGGTTTGTGAGGCCATCATCGAGCACAACCGCCGCTTCGGATAGATAGGGCGCACAGGCTCATGGTAGATATGCAAGTGTCAGTGTGCATAGTCAACTGGAACACCCGCGAACATCTGGGGGCGTGCCTGGCGAGTCTGCAGCAGCATGGTCTTGGCTCGGACATGGAGGTGCTGGTGGTAGACAACGCCTCTTCAGACGGTAGCGCAGACATGGTGCGCGAACAGTATCCATGGGTTCGCCTCTATGCCGAGGACGAAAACCTGGGGTATGCCGCAGGCAACAACATAGCCTTGCGGGAGGCGACTGGCCAGTATTTGCTGCTGCTGAACCCCGATATCACCATCACACCGGGCGCGATCAGCGCTCTGTTACGTTTTCTGGAGAGCCATCCTCAGGCAGGTGCGGTGGCCCCAAAACTCGTGCATCCAGACGGCTCTCTGCAGTTGACCTGTCGCAGTTTTCCCGACCCTGATGTGATCATCTACGAGGCACTGGGCCTGAGTCGGCTTTTCCCTCGCAGTCGTAGCTTCGGCAAGTACCGCATGAGCTGGTGGGACTATACCGACATGCGCACTGTAGATCAGCCGATGGCCTCTGCACTGCTGCTGCTGCGTGACGCGCTGGACGAAATCGGGCTGATGGATGAAAGCTTTCCGATCTTCTTCAACGACGTAGACTTATGCCGCCGGTTGTGGGATGCCGGGTGGGAAGTGTGGTTTACGCCGGAGACATCGATGGTACATG
>JAAYSP010000217.1 GCA_012518355.1 candidate division WS1 bacterium
AACTGGTTGAGAAGCTCCCAGAGACTTGCACCAGCAGCTGCAGGATCTTTAACATCAAGCAAAACCCGTACACCGTTCTGCTTGCAGAAACCCAGCACCTCGGACAGCAGTGGGATGCGAGCATGGCTGAAAGAAGGATCTTTCCACGAACCAGCATCGAGATCTCTGATCTGAGCCCAGATGTGCTCGCCCACCGGTCCAGAGCCGCTGGTCGTGCGATCAAGAGTGTCGTCATGCAACAACACTATCTTGCCATCGTCAGTGGCATGCAAGTCAATCTCGATGTACCGTGCGCCAAGCTCAACCGAGTGCGTTATCGCCGCCATCGTGTTTTCCGGCCTCTCCACCTCCCCGCCTCGATGTACCACCCACAACGGCTTGCTCCATGGCTCGCCAGGCGCAAGCCCATCTTCAGTTGTCTGCGCGACAACATGGGGCGATACGATCAGGCACGTCGTCAACACAAGCGTGACTACAGTGGACATCTGCTCCTCCTAATCGGGCTCAATTGTGAAAAAATATCAAAGAAACAAAACATAAAAGCAGCAGGCCAAGCGATATCGCTGTGACCTGCTGCCATCTGTATTCGTACGCGACAGTGTGACCTGCTTTTAGCGATCGAGGCCTACATGATTGGGGATCACGTAACGATCGCCCGGGTTTACCAGGTACTTCAAGCCGGCCGAGAAATTCGTCCGATCGTTGAAGCCATGTATGATAGTCATTTCACCCGTGGAAATGCCATCTGGAGTAACTGCTGCGATCTCGTAGGTGGTATCCTGTGCCACCTCATTTTCAAAGTGGATTCGCTGACCGACGAGCGAATCATTTTGCGGCAGCGGCGGGTCGAGCACTATCCGATGGTCGGCTGGATCATCAGCGCTGATCGCTGTCACTATACCTTCATACGCGGCCTGGTCAGTCTCCAGCCTGATGCCACCGTAAGTCAACAGAGTAGCCTCGCTCATGCGCATGGTTCGTACCTGGCCATCCACAAGACGGATCATGCCGAACCGGCCGTTGAATTCGATGCCACCTTCGACTTGCACGCTGGTACGCTGTTCACAGCTAATCAGGATGTCCACTGTGCCATCGGCCATCTCGACTGCGACTGCGACAACCGTCTCGGGGTCAGCGTCATGTGTGGCATCCAGTGCGCGGACAGCGCTGATGAACGGTGTGGTGTCATACGGCTCCAGAACGGTCACGAACTGACTGGACATGTCCTCACCCAGCCGGCTCTGAATCAGGTAGCGCAACCGTCGGGGATTGCCACTCTTGTTCTGGGGCGGGTCGCCGCTTGCCAATGCCACTTCGTCAGCGGGTGTCAGGGCATGCAACCGCAGGTGGGGCTCACTGCCTTCCGGGATGCGATTGCGTGTATCTTCGGCACGCCAGTCCACAGTGTAGTACGACGATACCGGGCCTCCGCTGCGTTCAACATCGTACAGGTATGAAAAGCCACTCGTGCTCCTGATGGTCTCGCCCTCACCTGCGAGTTCAGTGAACTCTACATCGGGGCCTGCAAAAGTCCCCGTGGGCTGTGCAATCAAAGAGAGACCATCGACTGTGGCCGTCTGGGCAGGGCCATGATATGACAGTCGGTGGTTGGTGCCACCACGCGCGCGGAACACGTCTAGCACGTAGCTGTCACTATCTGAGATGTCTACCAGCGCGACGGTGCGCCGGTAAGTGTCGACATCGTCATACGCCGCCGGTGCGCTAACTTCTGTCAGCCGCACTGGCGGTTCGCAGGAAAACAGTGTAATTTGACCGCCATTGTTGGCAGCATTACGACTATCGTTGATCAGCAAGGTGTTGTGGCTGATCGTGTTGGCAGTCCATGCAAATCTCTTGGGCCATGCTCCAGTGTACTCGGGATAGCCCAGGTCGGGCAGCATGTCTATATTCTTGGCATAGAGCCCCAGGTTCAAGGCATCAGCATGTCGGTGCCCCAATCCATGGCCGAAAACCATCCATATGGCGCGGCCGGTAACTGGATCGGGCTCCTCTGTCTGCAGTATAACCTGGCCGTAGCGCCCCAGATGTTCGCATTGCAGCTTGAATTCACCGGCGATAGCAGCCTGGGCAATCGCGTCGGCTAACTCGTCGGGATTCTGCGCAAATATGTCATCAGCCATTCGCAGTCGCTCAGGCTCGCCTCCAGCATAACGCCACGCCAGTGCGGCCATGCGCGGGTCACCGTACAATTTGTATCCCAACGCAAACCTGGTTGCACTGCCAAGGCGGCTCCACGCGCCGGTTGAGCCACTATCACCATACGGAGGAAAAACCGAGTCCAGGCACAAAAGCCGCGGTTCGATCAGGAAGCATTGTTTGAGCTTCGGGAACTCAGCGACCAGATCGTGCTTGGTGTAGTCCGGGTATTTCGCGAGAAGTCCCGGGAAGCTAACCATGCGGTAAGTCCAGCCCAGTCCGTACGAGCCGCACTCCCCGCCCATGCCATCACTGTCAATGCCCTCAGTAAGCAACCACGTGAGCGAGTAGCCGTCAACAAACTCTTCGGAGAAGCACCAGTCAATCCACTCCTCAGACACGCCCGGGCGATCCAGTGCCGCGGCCGTGTTGACAACGCAGACCTTGCGACCGCCCAAGTTCGGCGAAATCCGGCCGTCTCTTGTCGATTCCAGGATCTCCAGGAGAAGATCGTCCTCGATATGCCGACAGATGGCTTCGATGCTGCTCTTGTCGCCCAGATTGTACTGAGCAGCCTTCGCGGAGAGAAATGTTACCAGCTCTGCATCGTCTTGAATTCCATCAAAAATTACATCGTACGCGTTTGCGTTGATGTTCGCATCGCTGACTTCCCAGATGGAGCCCTGAATCCGTCCCCGGCCGGAGCCACCATCAGATTGTTCGAACCCGAGCTTGCGAAATACACCCCAGTTCATGTCCGGGTATACGTCGGCGATTCGATCTACCATCACGGCCGCCTTGTGGGCGTACAGAGGATCAGAGGTGAGCGTGTAAGCCGTGGCAAGATCACCAACTGCACGGCGGATATCGGCCCAACGGTTCCAGGAGTTGTAGTATGCAACAAAGCGGTGGCGATTGCCTTTTTCGTCAGTGAGCCCGTAACTGTCATCCACGTACAGCTTATGCAGAGGATCGTTTGGATCGGGGTGTTCAGCGTTGAAAAGCAGCGACTGATCGCCCAATTCACGGTGGAAGTAGCCGTGTTCGTCCAGAGCACTGTTATAGAAGGCCTGGAAATCGTTTTTGGGATAGATTTCATTGCAATTGGGGCACTGCAACTTCCATTCGTCGACTGCTTTCCACGGATAGTTACCGTAAGGCGCGATATCCTGACCGCAATTGGGGCAGCCCACTTCCTTGTTCGTGTGGATATCGCGTGGCAGCTCCTGGCTGGTGATCATCTCCCACAGCTCATCATCACTTTTGGACACCCAGCGTTCAGCGGCAGCAATAGCTGCCTTTTGTCGTGCTGCTGCCCACTCAAAGCGCTCCACATTAGCCAGCGCATTGGCGCGCATCTCAGCAGTGACAGCACGGCTGCACTCCTTAGCGCCAACAGCACCGACTGTCAGCAGCAGCAGACAGGTTGTCAAGGTACAGATAATCACTTTTTCGATCATACAGAGATCCTCCTGTTTCGTCGCCTATAGTGGCCCCAGTAGCCATTGCAATCGCTCTAGCAACGCTACACTGCACGGCCTAATCACTATTTCTTCTCCAGCAACCACTCATGGACCTGCACATTATTAGCAAGGTTGCATCTATATTTGTCCACATGACCTCCGAGCTGTCTGTTTTGTCACGGGTTTATCTCCTGCAGTAATTCATAATACAGCATGTCATATACTATTTGGGCTCAGAAATCGAGGCTAACGTGATTGGGAACAGTGTACCGGTCGCCGGGATTGACCAGGTATTTGTGGCCAGCCGAAAAGTCCATCCGGTCCTGGAAGCCATCTATGATCGTCATCTCACCGGTAGAAATGCCTTCCGGAGTGAGCGATTTGATTTCGTATGTCGTATCTTGCGCCACTGCATTCTCGAAATGGATCCTCTGCCCCACCAGGGCTTCGTTTTGCGGCAAAGGTGGGTCAAGAGCGATACGGTGGTCATCACAATCATCGGCGTTGATAGCTATCACTGTGCCTTCATAAGCAGGCTGATCGGTCTCCAGTCTGATATCGCCATACGTTAGCAGTGTAGCATCGCTCATGCGGATAGTACGCACCTGCCCGTTCACCAGTCGGATCATGCCGAAACGGCCATCGAAATCTATACCGCCTTCAACCTGCACCCGTGTGCGCTGTTCGCAGCTTATCAGGATGTCCACAGTGCCATCCGCCAGTTCCACGGCTACTGTTGCAACCGAGTTGGGGTCAGCGTCATGTGTGGCTTCCAGTACCCGGACAGCGTTGATAAACGGTGTGGTGTCATAGGGCTCCAGGACGGTGATGAATTGGCTGGCTACATTTTCACCCAATCGGCTCTGGATCAGATAGCGCAGTCTTCGGGGGTTACCAGCCTTATTCTGAGGCGGATCACCGCTTGCAAGCGCCACTTCATCAGCTGGTGTCAGGGCATGTAGTCGCAGATGCGGTTCGGTGCCACCCTTGATACGATTGCGACTGTCTTCGGCGAGCCAGTCCACAGTATAGTACGACGACACTGGCCCACCACTACGCTCGACATCGTACAGGTAGGAAAAGCCACTGGTAGTACGGAGGGTTTCACCTTCGCCAGGAAACTCAGCAAATCCGACATCAGGGCCGGCAAAAGTTCCGGTCGGTTGCGCAGTCAAGGCGACGCCCTGTACTGTGGCAGTCTGCGCTGGTCCGTGATACGACAGACGATGATTGGAGCCACCTCTAGCGCGGAATACATCCAGCACGTAGCTGTCGGAGTCCGAGACGTCTACCAGGGCCACGGTGCGGCGATAAGCCTCTACATTCTGGTAGGCGCCTGGTGCGTTCACTTCGCTTACTCGCACCGGCGGCTGACAGGCGAACAAAGTGATCTGCCCGCCGGTGTTGGCGCGATTGCGGGTATCGTTAACGAGCAGCGTGTTATGGCTGATGGTATTGGCAGTCCATGCAGGGTATTTGGCCCACGTGGAAAAACAGTATTCCGGGTAGCCCAAATCTGGCAGCATATCTATATTTTTTGCATACAGTCCGATATTGAGCGCATCTGCATGGCGATGTCCCAGCCCGTCGCCGAAAACCATCCATACGGCGCGGCCTCTGGCAGCATCAGGCTCTTCAGTCTGCAGTATCAGTTGCCCGTAGCGCCCCAGGTGCTGGCACTGAAGCTTGAACTCGCGCGCCTGCGCCACCCGTGCAATTGCGTTGGCCAGTGCATCAGGATCTTCTTCATAGATGTCATCAGCCATGCGCAGCCGTTCGAGTTTACCGTCAGCATAACGCCATGCCAGGTCTGCCATTCTCTGGTCACCATATAACTGATACCCCAACGCAAACCTGGTGGCACTCCCCAGACTGCTCCACGAGCCTGTTGAGCCACTGTCGCCGTATGGTGGGAACACCGCATCCAGACACAAAAGCCGCGGTTCGATTAAGAAACACTGCTTGAGTTTCGGGAATTCGGCAACCAGGTCGTGCTTCGTGTATTCCGGATATTTCGCCAGAAGGCTCGGGAAGTTCACCATGCGGTAAGTCCAGCCCAATCCGTACCCGCCGCACTCCTTCCCCATACCGTCACGGTCTATGCCATCCGTGAGCAGCCATGGAATCGAATAGCCATCTGGGAACTCCGCTGAAAAGCACCAATCAATCCACTCCTCTGACACTCCAGGCCGATCAAGTGCGGTAGCAGTAGTGACTACACACACCTTTCGGCCACCAAGATTTGGATATATCTGTGCACCTTTGACCGCCTCGAGAATGGTTATAAGAAGGTTTTCTTCGATGTTGGTACAAATCGCATCAATACTACTCTTGTCGCCCAGATTATGCCTGTTAGCCTTTTCCGACAGGAAGGCCACCAGCTCTGTGTCTTCCTGAATACCGTCAAAAATCAAATCATAAGCGTAAGCCTGCTGGCCAATGCTGGCTTCCCAAATGCGTCCCTGAATACGTCCTTTACCTGATCCACCATCAGAGTGTTCGAATCCCAGGGCAGCAAACGGTGCCCAATCCATGTCAGGGTACACGTCAGCGAGACGGTCCAGCAACACTGCAGCCTTGTGGGCATACGCAGTTTCAGATGTAAGGGCATAAGCATTGGCCAACGCGGAGATCGCAGTTCGTATGTTGGCCCAGTGTATCCAGGAATTGTAGTAAGCGACGAAGCGGTGACGAATGCCTTTTTCATCCGTGAGCCCATATCCATCGTCAACATACAATTTATGGAGTGGATCATTCGGGTCAGGATGCTCAGCATTGAAAAGTAGTGACTGATCTCCTAGCTCACGCCGGAAAAAGCCGTGTTCATCCAACGCGCTTTTGTAAAAGGCCCAAAAGTCGTTTTTGGGGTAAATCTGCTCACAGTTTGGGCACTGCAGTTTCCATTCGCTAACTGGCTTCCACGGATAATTCCCGTAGGGCGTAATTTCATCACCGCAATTCGGGCAGCCTACTTCCTTGTTGGTGTGAATATCGCGGGGGAGTTCCTGGCTGGTCGCCATCTCCCACAGTTCGTCATCATTCCTGGACAGCCACGGCGCAGCCGCTGCAATGGCTGCTCGTTGGCGCGCTGCCGCCCACTCGAAGCGCTCCACATTGGCCAGTGCGTTGGCCCGCATCTTAGCAGTGATAGCACGACTACACTCCTTGGCGCTCACAGTACTGACCATGACAAGTGACAGGCACATCACGAGCAGACATACTGTCGACTGTTTCATGACAAAATACTCCCCTATTGCGCCGTCAATGGAAACTGGTTACACCAACACAACTCGTCCCCAACACGGGTGGTGAGATATCCACACTCTATTTTCTTCCCACCAACGCACATACCTCCCAACAATTGTCAGTGAGCAGTGGCAGTGCGAATCATATCCCCTTCGACTGCGTGTTATAGCAGAGGCTTTTGACAGCCTGTCCATACTCCCGTAACCATCCCCAACCATCATCCAGGAGAGTGGCCTGCCGGTATCATCTGAAGAGATTTAATGCAAGTGTATGATGCTTCACACCTCATGCTGATCGGTCATAATCAACGGCACCGCAGGCCACATCCTCCGAAGAGCTTTGTGGACAGGTCCGATGCCCCTGAGCATCATGCCAAGCGCGCATAAGCAGAGAAGACCCGAACGACACCATCTGAAGAGCTTCATGGACAGGGCCAATGCCTCTGGTATCATACTGATGAAACCATGGACAAAAGTCGTATTTCAGGCATCACCTAAAACTGCTCATGAACAGTGCGGGCATCGTCAACCCAGTCGCCACAAAGCCCCATTCAGACAGCGAAGACGGCGTTCAAGGGCGTCTCATCCGGACGAGAGGCTGGGAGGTACGCACGTTTCAGGGGTCGAATTGATTTTGAGTCTGACAATCGCGTCAGAATATCAGTCGCATCTCTCGGAGTGCATGATGCAACCAGGAGGAAAAAGACATGCCATCAAGTCTCGCAATTGACGGAGGAACCCCACTAGTCCCCCAGGATATGGTGAAAAGCTGGCCACCGATGAACCAGCAGGATCGTGATGCGGTACTGGCGGTGTTCGACAGCGACCACCTGCACGGTACTGCGGCACCCAGAGCTCTGGAGCTGCAGGAGAAATGGGCACAGTATGTCGGCACCAAGTACGCGCTGGTGACCAACAGCGGCACTGCATCTTTGCACATGGCGGTTGCAGCGGCAGGCCTGGGCCCTGGGGATGAGGTTATCACCAGTGCATTCACGTACTGGTCCACGGCGGCTGCGATACTGCATCACAACGCCATACCTATTTTCGTAGACATAGACCCACAGACCTACACCATGGATCCTGCCCTCATCGAGGAGCGCATCACCAAACATACCCGAGCCATCCTCCCCGTGCACATCCACGGCATGGTGGCCGACATGGACCCAATTCGCGCGCTTGCTAAGAAGCACAACCTGCTGATAATCGAGGATGCCTGCCAGGCACACGGCGCCACCTACAAGGGGGTCAAGGCGGGCGCTCTGGGTGACATCGGTTGTTTTAGCTGTAACCGCTCGAAAAACCTGTCAGGCGGCGAAGGCGGCCTGCTGACCACAGACAACGATGACTTCGTGGCCAGAGCGGCCAGACTGCGCGAATTCGGCGAGGTTGTCGCTGCGACCGGACCACGAGAGTACAACGCGTATGGCCTGGGCTGGATGTACCGCCCACACGAGTTCATCAACGCTTTTATTCTCAGCCAACTGACTCGCCTGGACGACAACAACAGCCAACGCCGGCAATTCGCCAACTATCTGACCTCCGAACTTGCCGAGATCGCCGGTTTTGAGGGACCGTACACCCCCGACTATGCAGCCCCGGTATACTTCAGCTACGTGGTGAGCTTCAAGCCTGACCAGCTAGGGCTGGATCTGACCCCCGAGCAGTGGAAGAAGGCATCACAGAAGGCGCTGGCAGCCGAGGGCATAGGGCTGGGCCAGTGGCAGACCCGCCCGGTTCCGGCCCAGGACGTCTTCCACGATCGCATCGGTTATGGCAAAGGCTGCCCGTGGACCTGCCCGTTTGGCCGCGGCGATGTCTACTACGATGAAGAGTACCCCTTGACCTCCGAATTCATCGCCAGCCATGCCTATCTGCGCGGAGTCCATCCGCCCAACACCATGGAACTCATGAAACTGTACGTGGATGGCTTCCGCAAGATCAGCGAAAACGCAACACGAGTAGCGGAATTGGCAGACGAGTGAGGGCCACCGCATAATCATGCTCCGGTTGATGGAAAACCAGGCACGCACCTCGTCAAATTCGAGGGACCGCCCAGAAATGCTCTCTACATTCTGATTTGTTGAGAGGCTATCGGGAAAGTATGAGTGCAAGTGCGTTACATGCTGGCAATCGCCATGGCATTGATGGCATGTCTATCAGATATGTGCTTGAGCCGAACATGGGGATGGGTGCTGCCTCTGCGCAGGCAGGCGAACCGAGGCCGTTGAAAGTCGGTATCGCCACAGCGGATAGCAGGCCGTTGGCATTTTGCCTCGGCCTGCTATCAGGTACAACCCAGAGGTAGGAAAGTGACTGTATTTCAGCGGTCGATGCCGGCATGGTTTGGGACTACAAAACGGTCGCCAACATTGACCAGATACCGAAAGCCTGCCCCATAGTCTTTCCGGTCTGCAAAGCCCTGGATGATAGTCATCTCACCGGTGGAAATGCTCTCGGGCGTAACTGCTTTGATCTCATAAGTGGTGTCCAGAGGCAACCCATTGTCGAAATGTATTCGCTGCCCGACCAGTACATCCCCCTGCGGCAGCGGAGGGTCGAGCGAAATGCGATGATCCATCGGGTCATCGGCACTGATAGCGGTCACCGTGCCTTCGTAAGCCGGGATATCGAGCTGCAGCGTAACATCGCCACAAGTCAGCAAGGTGGCATCACTCATGCGCATGGTGCACACCTGACCACCTACCAATCTTACCATGCCAAAGCGGCCATCAAACTGCACACCACCTTCGACCTGCACACGCGTGCGCTGCTCACAGCTAATCAGGATGTCCACAGTGCCATCAGCCAATTCTACCGCAACCGCAGCGACGGAATCCGGGTCAGCATCGTGGGTCACCTGCAGGGCTCGCACGCTAGTGATGAAAGGAGTGGTTTCGTACGGTTCCAGGACAGTGACAAACTGGCTACTCATGTTCTCACCGAGACGGCTCTGTATCAGGTAGCGTAAACGCCGAGGAGTATTTGGCTGATTCTGTGGCGGATCGCCACTTGCCAGCACCACTTCATCAGTTGACGTCAAGGCGTGTAAACGCAGATGCGGCTCCTGGCCTTGCTGGATACGGTTCCGTCTGTCCTCTGCCAGCCAGTCCACAGTGTAGTACGAAGACACCGGCCCGACGCTGCGCTCCACGTCATAAAGATACGAAAAGCCGCTCGTATTATAGATGGTCTCATCCTCACTCGGAAGCGCGGCAAAGTCAACATCCTCTCCAGCGAACGTTCCCGATGGCTGACGAACCAAAGCCAGGCCATCGACTGTCGCAATCTGTGCGGGCCCATGATAAGATAGCCGATGGTTGCTGCCTCCTTTGGCTCGAAATACGTCCAACACGTAACTATCATAATCCGAGATGTCAACAAGCGCCACAGTGCGCCGATAGGTATCGACGCCTTCATAGACATTTGGAGCACTAACTTCTGCCACACGCACCGGCGGTTGGCAGGCGAAAAGTGTCATTTTGCCACCATTATTGGCACTGTTGCGCCTATCATCTATGAGCAGAGTATTGTGGCTGATGGTGTTTGCTGTCCAGGCGTGAAATTTTGGCCAGTACGAAGTGCAGTGCTCTGGATAGCCCAAGTCCGGCAGCATGTCGATGTTCTTGGCATACAGTCCGAGATTGAGCGCATCCCGATGCCGATGGCCGAGGTTGTAGCCATATGCCATCCATATCGCGCGACCATTCGCTGGATCCGGCTTTTCGGTCTGCAGGATCAACTGGCCATAGCGTCCTAGATGGTCGCATTGTAAAGTGAATTCACCGGGCTTTGCAGCTTCTACAATCGCATCGACCAGGGCATCCGGATCTTCCTCAAATATATCGTCGGCCAAGCGCAACGCCTCGCGATTGCCTTTAGCGTAACGCCATGCCAGGTCGGCCAGGCGCTGGTCACCATACAGTCTGTAACCGAGCACAAAGGTGTTTATACTACCGGTCCGTCCCCATTGGCCAGCCGCCCCGCTGTCACCATATGGAGGGAAAGCAGCATCTAGACACATCAGCCGTGGTTCAACTAAGAAGCACTGCTTTAACTTAGGATACTCAGCAACTATATTGTGTTTGGTGTAGTCCGGATACTGGGCCAAAATGTCGGAAAATCTTATCATCTGGCGGGTCCAGATCAGACCGTAGTTGCCACACTCTCCCCCCATGCCATCACGGTCTATACCTTCAGTCAGCAGCCACGGTAGCGACTGGCCGCCTGGGAATTCCGGTGTGAAACACCAGTCAATCCATTCCTCAGATACACCTGGGCGATCGAGCGCTATGGCGGATCTGACTACACACACTTTCCGCACACCCAGGTTAGGACGTATGCGATTGTCTTTTGCCGATTCCAGGACTTCCATAATGAAATCGTCTTCGATATGGCGACAGATAGCAGCGATACTACTCTTGTCACTCAGCTTGCACTCAGCAGCTTTCCGTGACAAAAACGCCACCAATTCCATATCTTCCTGAATGCCATCGAAGATGATGTCATAGCTGTACGCCTCCGCCCAGCGATTGGCTTCCCATATGCTGCCCTGAATGCGACCTTTGCCCGAGTGGCCGTCGGAGTGATGAAAACCGAGCTGGGCAAATGGTGCCCAATCCATGTCTGGATACACATCGGCTAACCGATCCAGTAGTACCGCCGCCTTGTGCGCATATCTCGGTTCTGAAGTCAAGCTGTACGCATTGGCCAATACTCTGATGGCTTCTTTTATCCTAAGCCAATGGAACCATTCGTTGTAATAGGCGATGAAATGGTGCTCATGGCCTTCTGTGTCAGTGAGCCCATAGCCATCATCAACAAAAATCCTGTGTAGAGGATCATTCGGGTCCGGATGCTCAGCGTTGAAGAGTAGAGATTTGTCTCCCAATTCGCGTCGAAAAAACCCGTGTTCGTCCAGTGAGCTTTGGTAGAAAGCACCAAAATCGTTCTTGGGGTATGTTTCCTCACAGTTCGGGCACTGCAGTTTCCACTGACCAGCGTCTTTCCAGGGGTAGTGCCCAAATGGCATTATGTCAAGACCACAGTTGGGGCATCCTACCTCCCTGTTGGTGCAGGCGCCACGGGGCAGCTCCTGGCTGGGTATCATCTCCCATAGCTCATCATCACTTTTCGCCATCCACCGTTCGGCGGCGGTTACGGCAGCGCGTTGCCGGTTTGCAGCCCACTCGAATCGTTCGACGTTAACCAGGGCATTGGCACGCATCTCGGCCGTAATCGCCCGGCTGCACTCCTTGGCACATACGCTTATGGCGGTTAGCAACAGCATGCACAATACCATTGCGGACATGGGCATTCTCTCCATTTTCACATCCTCCTATTGCATCAGATATCCTGGTCGAATGCATTGCCCACGTTGTATTGAGGCCAGGCTGGCCACGCGGGTGGCCCATGACGTGGCCAGATGTATGCTGACATCTGCCTTGAACAGTGTTGACTTAGGCTACCGACTTGTCTGCAGGGGGATTGCAAACGCGTTAACTCCTGCGATTTGGCGCTGCGGGAAGTAAAGCTCTTCAGTCATCTCACCGTCTATGCGCAAGCCGTGGTCCATACTCAACACTATGTGACTGAGCCCTTCATGTCGCTCTACACGTTCGATGAGGTAGCCGTGGGTGTAGCCGTTGCCATGTGTGACGACCATCCAAACATCTTTCAACTGGTCGCCTTCAGGCAGATCCGCATCGGTGATGAGCGCATCATACAGTGCGCCATCAACACTACGAATTGCGGCTTGGATTGTACCCGTGAACGCTGCAGTATCGCCGGCCAGCGTCTGTCCAGCGCATGCGAGGCTTTCACCCTCAAACAGCCACATTCCGATGACCGTTCCGCCCTCACGGCGGACTATCCCCAGCCGCCCATGCAGGCTCACTCCATCGATTTGACGCTCAGGATAGGGCGCCTGGTCCAGCGTGCTGATGATTGTGTCGACTGCGTTGCCGTGTTCTACTCGCACCGCATACACTCCATCATCACCGGGTTCCACTGAAATGGCGCTCACTTCCGTGATGAAGGTGTCACCGGCAAAAGGCTCGTACACGGCGCCAAAGGTACTCTGCAGTGGCGCCTGTCCGGTACGTCGCACCAACAATTGCGGCATCCAATAGTCAAATGCTTCACTATCAAACTTCCCAGCGCGTCGGATGGAAGGCGATACGCCGAGGTTCACCACTGCATTGTCGCCAGCAGTAATGTGAGTTCGTAGGCCACGAGAGGGCTCATCTACATATGCGAAGGTAATAGTCACGGTACCCTGTACGGCACCATACGCCACATCTCGAATACAACCATACAAGTTGAAACGCGAGCTCTCGTCTACCGGCTCGACCCACTCTTCGTCATCTTCAAGCATATCGGGGCGCTGGTGAGGTAGCTCTACACTGCAGGAGGCATTCATGTCGCGATCTGCATCTCCGTGTAGCAGCCAGTCATGAGTTTTGCCGCCGCGGACTCTGAACACATCCAGCACATAGGCGTCAGCGTCGGAGACCGGCACCATGATCAGCATTCTCCGGTATCGGTCCACATTTCCTATGTTGGCGTAGACTCTCGTGGAATCTGCTTCAGTCACCGACACGCCACCGCTATCGGGGAAGAACCACACCAGATCGCCAGCCGAAGGGTCTCCGCTTCCAACCTGTTCCTCGCGGTCCACCGCAACGAGGTTGTGGCCCATAGTATTCGCAGCCCAGAGACGTGAACGAACGTGGCTGTAGCCTATATCGCACAGCATTTCACGCTCCTTGGCCCACAACGTGAGGTTCAGGTTGTCTCGGTGCGAATGCTTGTATGCACCTGAGAAGTGCAATTGCGCCTGCATCTGATTGCTACCCTGTCCTCGCCCCAGGGAGGCATGGCCAAATCCGGGCAGGATCGTCGAGACTGTTGTGTCCCGTGGGTCAGAGCGGCGCTCCCCTGCCCATGTGTCATGAAACGGACTGGAGGTGCCGTTAGGGAAATCCACTATGGACGGCGCCCGATATGCACGCAAAATAAAGGGCAGTACCTCTTCAGGTTGCAAATTGTCGAAGCGCACCTCGGTTTCGGGATGGACATACCCTAGCGGATCGGTGTATCCGCGCATAAGGTTGAACGAAGTTCGAAAATCACCCATGATTTGGTAGTGGTAAGATGGCGCCATGCTCAGAGAACCATCGTAGAAGCAGCGCTGGTGGGCCATAGTCTTCAACCAGTTGAAAGACCAGTGGACAATTCTCGGCTCGTTGATGACCTGGCCGATTATGCCGGCACGTCGCAAGTTGCGTGTTGCCAACTGCCCGCTCTCCTCAAGTGGCGGGGTGTTATTGGCGTCGAAGATCGCTATGAAAAACTCCTGTTCCAACCGTTCGCGGACATCATAACCGCGTTCGGCGGAAAGCTTGTCAAACTCATCGCTGTTATAGATTAAATCGTAGCACAATGCCGGTTCTTCGGGCAGTTCACCAGAAGTCCAACGATCCCATCGGCCACCATTGCTCGGATATGGCGGCTCCTGTGATGGTGCAAACTCGAAGAGCCTTATCCATTGTTTCATAACTGGATAGTGAGGGTACACCTGTGCGATGCGGTCCAAAATCAGCGCCACTCTTCTAGCATACTCAGGTTTTCCGGTCACAGCATATGCTTTGGCAAGGTCGTATGCACGCGCCTGAATCCACGTGCGTTTTTTCTCTAGAATGTAGCCTTCATAAAAGATGCGAAGATCATCGTATTTTCGATCCTGGTGGTATGAATACTGAACTATTTCGCCGAGTACGTTCTCGCCTTCGATCATCTGATCAGCGGGATACTGATCGTTCGGGAAGACCATTCCACAGTAGTTGCAGGTTAGCTGCTGGGGATTTGCGACATCCCAGCCCATAACTCCCAAGCCTTGCGAACCGCCATGGCAATTCGGACAGTGGCAGAAGTAAGTGGGAGTTTTCTCGGGTACGAACGAGAGCAACTCTTCTTCGCTCATCGCCATAGCTGTGACTACAGCGGCCTCGTACTGTTCGACTTTTTCTGGATCAATTCTATGGTCAAGCACCGGGCGTTTGAGGCCCAGAGCCTGTCCACCGGCAAATGCCGGAACGCCAATGAACGCGGTCAATACCACAGCCAATACAAATGTCGTCGAGCTGACCATCATTTGGCTAACACTCATCACACATCATCCCTTCAGTGTGAGGGTAGCATTGGATGCACGGCCAGGCGCTACGCACCTGGCTCATGGCAGTAGAGCCGCCTGATACGATGCTGATGCGACGCCGAGAGCGCAATAAGATGGTCACGCAAAGCAGGTGTAAAACGAATCGTATATCTTCAAATGCGTTGCCAGTTAGTCTGTGACGTACCGTCGGTACAGCACGCTGCGCGTCACATTGCGTCACATCACATGTAGTGTATGCGGTCAGCGTTCTGTGCCAGCAGACGGGCGTTGTGTTCGTCTCCCTCGGGCATGTTCGCACTGATATAGACAGGTGGCTCTATGCCACGCTCCACCAGATCGGCGATGGTCTGGCAAGCTATCGCGTTGACCACCGCGCATCCGAGTACCGACGACAGCGGCCCTGTCTTCTGCCCTACCCCCGGGATCGCGACTGCCGCATCTCCTAACGGTGCACAGTTGTCGATCACGATATCGCACAGTTCCATCACTCGTTTTCCGGACGGGTGTCGGCTGGGTACACTACTGCTGTACTCCACCGACGTGACAGCCACTGTCTTCACTCCACGCTCACGTGCCGCCAGGGCCATGTCTATGGCCACCGCGTTTCGCCCCGAAGTCGAAGCAATAAGCAGCACGTCATCTTCAATAGCGGGTGAGTTTTCCAGAAGTACCCGCCCGTAATCAGGTATACGCTCTATCTGTGATGTCATCGCCACAGGCCGGACTCCCAGGTCCATACCATGAGGGTATATCGGATTGATGAGCATCAGCCCTCCCGTCCTGTAGCAAAGCTCCATCGGGATCATGAACGAGTGACTGGCACCAAATGCGAAGATTGCGCGTCCAGCCGCTATGGTATCGGCAAATAGAGTTGCTGCAGCCTTGATGTTGTCGCGCTGCTCTTCACGCAGTCTGGCAAGTCCGGCTTCACATGCCTCAAAATATGCTTCTGCTGACATATCCGTTACACTCCCTCTAAAAGCCCTGGCGATTGTACTGCTCACGCATCTGGCGGTTGAAATCCGAACCTTCCGGGCGGTTCAAGCTCAGGTAGTAGCTCGGTTGCAGGCCGCGAGCAAGCAGCTTCTCCACAACCTGCGCCTGGATCATCCAGCAAGCGGTGATTGTGGCCACCCCCGACATCGGGATGATCCTCTCCTGCAGGCCTGAAACATCGAGCCCGGCGTCACCGTATGGCACGCAGTTGTCTACCACTATGGAACAAACATCCATCAAACGCTGTCCTGATGGATGGGTCGAAGCTACTCGAGAACTGTATTCCACAGAGGTGATACCTATGACAGTTACTCCCAGCTCACCAGCGGCAATGGCAAGCGAGATCGGTGCACTGCTCCGGCCAGACACAGAGCCGGTAATCAGACAGTCGCCCTTACGCATATGACTGCTACGAACAGCCAGCCGGGCGGTTTCCAGGCCTGTGTCGTACGTCTCTTCACGCTCTCGCTCCCGTTCTATGCCTCCGATGCGGTCGTGTGTGTTGAAACTGAAGCTGAACGGTTGGCTGGCTACCAGTCCTCCGGCACGGTGCAGGAAATCGCCTTCGTTTCCATGCCCCATCGCGCTGATGTAAAACTCGTTGCCTGCCACCAATGCCGCGACTATGGCTTCAGCAGCGGTGTCAGTTTGTCTTGAGGATTTGTCTTCCAGCTCATCGAGCAGGGCACGCACCGTGCGTAAATAGTCATGTTGTAGCACCGACAGCACCTCCAAATAGACTCAGGTGGACGATTGGAACGCAAGTGTGGGCACCCTTGCGAACGGATAGGCTGCCTGGCTGCTGACAATGCGGTCGCGAAGGGCCTCAGTGATAGCCACTCCGGCATCTTTCATCGCCAGCATCGCCGCCCCCACGGCCATCTTGTATGGCGCCACTTCCGGCGCCAGAGTAGCGTCGTGGAGCAGGATCTTGTCTTGCAGTACTCTCCAGTAAAACGGGGAGCTCTGGATCACTCCGGCAACACCAATCAGGGGATAGCCCTGGCCGATTGCTTTCGTCTCCTCCAGAAGTATAACGCACATGTCAGCGAGCGATTCGGCGGCCTCGTCCACGACCTGCATAGCTATGCTGTCGCCGGCGGCGGCTTGCTCCAGCACGATCGGTGCGATCGATGCTATCTGGGCACGTGTGACCTTGCCGCTGGTGATAGGGTCTCCCACCACTGCTCCGCGCAAATCCGGCACTCCCATTGCTCTTGGGATTTCGTCAGCAAGACTTGTGCGTGTCTTGTGCGACCAGTCCGATCGCAGGGCTGCCTTGATGCCACGGAACCCCAGGTCCCAGCCTCCCCCTTCGTCCCCGAGAAACGGCCCCATACCCCCGATGCGTGGCATCCGCCCATCTGGAGTGCGGCACTGAACCCACGATCCGGTGCCTGCGTGCACAACAAGCCCCCAGGTCGCTGCTGCAGAAAAGTAAGCGATGTCCCACTCCTGGACGCGCCCTAAGTGAGCTATTGGAACGCCAAGCTCGCATAGCCAGCCTTGCAGGCCATAGTCGCCCCAGGTGTGGGCAACCCACAACTCGCTTATAGTAGCGTTGCCCAGGGCCTCGATTACGGATTGGCGTACGGCCGACTGACTGTCGTCCGTTGGCCTGTAACTCGTGGCACCACTGCGGCCCCAGCCAACTACGATTCCGTCTTCCTGTATCAGGGCGGCGTCACATTTAGAGCCGCCACCGTCAATACCTAGAAAGTGACGCAGTTCAATCCCACCTGTTCCAGACTTCGCTTATGACCAGAATAGACCCTGGTTGACATGCTCCAGAATAGCACGATTGAACGGCAAATGGATGGCTGGCCTACAGTGACAACTCGAGACCAGGATATACCCACCACTGAACACACAGGCTCACGCAGCAATGCCAGTGGTGACGAAATACACTCCGGAAATGCACACACTCTGCCAGTTCCGCTCCATCCAGGTAAACTTCCCTGCGACTTCCCTGCAGCCAGGGGCAACGGGCACCGATAGTACAGCACTCCGGCTGCCGCAGTCAACTCACACGTGCACGCTCTCACACCTATCCTAGTGCGACTGTCCTGAGCGTTGATGGCCGTTTTCCGGAACCATCGCCTCGAACCAGCTGCGTCTCATCAAAAACAGGCTATTGCTCCGAAGTCGGCAACTATGAAATCGCAGTGCAAAACGGCCAGATAGCTTGAGTGAAGCTCCCCCGTGGGCGCTTCATTTACGCACTGACTATGGTTGACAAACCACCACCGTCTATGTGAGTCGCTTTTCTAGGCGATACGAGATTCAGAGTGTCGGGAGCAGAGAAAACACTGGTCTCTGCAGGTACCACTAGTTTCTATGACACACAAAACGTGGGGCAACCATTGCCAGTGCGACAACAGCCAAATCTGCAACCATCACTCGACACAGTTGGCACCACCAGCGGCCAGCCTCCACGGTAGTCTTATCCCCGCGCCCGTACGTGCGTCATCCATCGAAGAGGCCGTTGACTATGCAGCCTCTAGCTGTCTCCTCCATCGTGCTCGTATGAGTGTCATCTGGCTTGACTTCCCAGGTTAGCGTGTCAGGCTAAGCTCATACCCCGCCCCATGCTGACATACTATCTCCAGCACTGTTTCCTCTGCATTAGTAGCCACAATTCGCACGTTTTCGGCCGCATCTTCCAGATCCCAGGCGCACACTGTTCCCTTCGCGTAAAGCAGCTGCCATGCTCCACGCAGTGTGACATGTAACACCTGTGGCTGGCTGAATATGCCGTCACCGCTAGCTGGCTCTGCGTTCAGGTCGGGGTCGGCGACGCTCAGCACCAACCGCCCTTCATCATCCATCTCGGCGACTACCAGACACGGAAGGTCAACTGCCTTGACTGGTAGCACGTCGGTGCCAGCACCATGCAGTTCGATATCTCCCCCGGTGAAAAACACGCAACTCCATCGGCCATCGCTTCTATGTCGAACTATATGGGCGTCTTCGTCACACTGCATCACCTCATACGGCTTCTCGGCAGCAAGGCTGTCCATGTACTCAGGTGTCCCGCGGACCACCACCACGTATTCATAGTTGGCACGAGATGGCGCAGCGCCGTGGTCAATCCAGGCGGTCAGGAAATCACCCTGTGTGTCTTCGGTATCAAGCAGGTCACGGCTGGTCTGGTTTTGTCGGGCCACTGTCACCAGTTGTCCAGCGGGCACCCAGTAGGCGGTCTGGGCTACATCCGTGAACCAGTGTGGTACGCTCGCATCCAGCACGTGCACTTCGGGGCAGGCTGTCAACTCTACCCCATCCAGCATCGTCACCGGATACTCGCCTTCATCATCTGCCTTGAGCCCCTTTTGACATAGAGTTGTCTGGACCGGATACTCGGTCTCGTCGCAGGAAATATCCGAACCCAGACAAATGATGCGGTCATCGTCGAAGAACCAGCTTTTCCTGCCCAACAAGATTGTCCTGCCAGGCATCGGCTGATTGACTATCATCCCGAAGATACCCTGACGCCCACGATGTGCCAACCCGCCCATCATGGTCTCGCCTGAGCGGACACTCGTCCATTCCTTATCTATCATCTCCAGCGGCAACTGTGGAGTGGTAGTACCCTCAAAACGTCGCCAATCCCAGCCGAAATGCTGTCGGCCGTTGGCTTCCGCGCTTACCGGGTCGCCGGCTGACAAAATTTCCAGGTTACCGAGCCCCATGAACAGGGCGTAGCAGTTTCGTTGTGCCTGCCTTTCGCTGCCCCACACGTATTTGTTCTGGCCTTTTACCGCCGCAAGCCAATTGTCACGTCTATGGCAGAGCAGACCGGCGTATGGCATGACCCACGTCCCATTCGGGTCCGCAGCAGGTTCAATTCCCAGCGTCTGAAATGGCTCTTCAGTCGCAGCTTCCGGTGTGAGGCGCAGGTAGGCGGCCGCGATCTCTTCATCCACTTCCTGCGTACCATCAGGCGTTCCACATAGAGCCAGCGTTCGAATGGCACGCACACTACTGGGACGCATCACACCATAGCTGGCGGCGAAAGGGCTGCGTCCAGTTAACGATAGCGGCAGATCGTACTTGTTGGCGTAGAATTGCTGGGCCAATATGGCTCGCCGCACACGTTCGTGTGCATCAGTGCTGAAGCTCCAGGGGGTTCCGCTCAAGTCCAGCATCAAATTCGCCAGACTGGAAAAAGCCCCCATCGCATACGAGTGATAGTGAGCTGCATGGTGGAATGCTGAGCCGTCTACCTTAAAGGCGCTGCTTTGTTGCAGCAAAGCCTCCTCAAGCATGGCCTTGAAGGCATCTAGCCAGCGCACCTGCTCCTCAGGCTCTACCTGCAACAGACACTGTCTGAAGAAAGACGGTACCGCCATGTTGAAAAAGTCCATATGTGAAGGCGCCGCGCCCTCTGCAAAAAGCGCTCCGGTACCGTAGGTATACAGGAGAAAGTCCAGATGCCCCTGCAGCCTCTCGTTGTCTGCCAATACATCCCGCATCAGGAACACCGAGTTTTCCCAACTGCCTCCAACCCACCAATTCCACTTGAACCCGGAAGCAGCTTGCAGCACCTGATCATGGAGGTGGTCAGAAAGAAGGAGATACGCTTCAGCCAGCCGGCTGCGCTGCCCGGCATCGTTGCTGGCCCGGTAGGCAACTGCCACCTGGTTAGCCAGGCTGGTCATCGCCCGGGGATCCTGAACACCAAACGCATCAGGACCACTCTCGTCCGACATGTATGACACATCTTTGAGACCGTGTTCACCCGGGGCGCATAGGTACTGATAGTGAGCGTCAATTCCCGGCCCACGAACCCCGTGTTCGTCGCGCACAATGCCAAGCGCCTCTACACGCTCGCACAGTTCGTCAACTCGCGCCTGCGCTATACCTGTCCCCTCATCGGGCCTCAGCAATTTGCGGATGCCTTCTAGTTGCTCTTCAGTGACCTGTTCAGGCCGGGGAAAACGCTCCTCGTCGGGGACAGGTGGCTGCCACCTGGCGACTGCTTCTGGATTTATGGAGTTGCCGCCATAGGTGAGGGTGTTGTATTTGATGAAGTCGACAAACACCGTGCCTTTTTCGACTTCAGCGGGCGCAACGATACGGATGTTGTCAACTGCGGAGGTCGGTTTCCCCTCTGGGAAGTCGTGGTAGTATAGACGCCCCTGTTTCCAGCCGGTGAACTGCAGAGGAAAACGGAACGAACCGGTCACTGTCTCTCCCTCTCGGAACTCGAACGTCAACGCGTCTTCGACCGGCTCCTCCAGATACAACCACACCGCAAAACTGGCGCGACACCGATAGCCGCCAATCCGCTCGACATCACCGATGCCACGATTGATCACAAGCTCCTCGCCAGCGGTCCAGTCCCACTGAAGCGAGACTTCCCCCTGCTTGGAGTGCCAGGGACTGATGCTCAGACTTGCCGGACGGGCCGCCGCAAAGTAGTCCGGCAGTCCCTCTTCAAATGATTCGTGGTACTTGACTTCCTGGGCGGCAACTACGGTACAGATCAGCACGGTTAGTGTCACGGCCATCACTACTGCGTTAGTGTTGATCATGTGGGACCTCCGTTGCGGTGCATTTTGCCCAAGTCAGGCGTCAAATTATACGGCTTATCTCACGCTCTTTCTATGTCGTTCCATGGCTTGTCACCGCACCGACGTCATGGCATCTGTTGTCGAATTCAAATCGTTCCCATATACAGCCAATCGTGAAGATCGCACTGATGTTGTTCGGCATCACTACATTACTAACCTGCTATCCGAAAACAGAGAGCAAGTGCGCCAGCTTGGCGTTGAAAAAATATACCGCAGTCGGAAGACGATAGTGGCCTGCAACGATGCATGGGTTCTCACGCATCACGCGGCTCGACAATCAGCGTCAGATCTACCGGGTATCGCCCCGCGCATGAGCTATAGACGATCAGGCCTCCGGGCCGCTCAGCACGAGGCACAGACAATCGCAGGCGCAACTTGTCCGTCGCGCCTGCAGCGACTTTCTGGAGCATCTCTCCGGTCACTTCAATTCGCAGCAACTCACCATATCTGCCCCAGAAACCGTACAAATGCGAAAGCGCCCCCCGACTATCGGCATACTGGTCGGTCAGGATCACCTGGTGCACGCAGATATCGTTCATATGTACCTCAAGATGTGAGGGCCAACTCTCATGTTCCGTCTGCCGTGCCCCCTGCATCTTGGATGAGACTTCCGCCAGCAAGATCACACTGCCAGCCTGAGCTAAATCGATGCCTTCGGGCAGCTCGAATACATAGTCCAGATGGCCTGCCTCAATCCCTCCCAACAGGTGTATCTCTTGACCGACAAGCCCGCGTTCCAGCTCTGCCTCATGCCAACTCGTAGAGTGCTCCTGTTCGCCAGCAAGCTTCCGCAGCACTACTGCCCCGCTCTCAAGCCGCTCCATTTCAGCCAGCCGCCCATCATGCACATGCAGGTACTTGAAGTCAGCGAACCTGCCTGCTATTCGCGCCTCCAGTCGCAGCAGACACTCACAGTCCGGCATAGTGTGCTCGGCAATCCACGTTCCTCGCCGCACCAATCCCTGTACACCTTCTCCAGCCGGTTCCCACTCAATTCGACCTGCAGGCAGATCGGCAAGTGTGCAGCCCAGGCTGTCAATGCCACTCAGAGAGATCTCTACGTGTGGCGGGTCACCACTATCGGAGCTCTGCCTGGCTATGAAGACTGGGAGTCGCAACTCAGCAGCGGGCTTCACAATCTCAGCAGGTGGACCGTCGAATGCAAAATACGGATCGGCCTGCATATCCGCCGGGGCATATCCGAATTCCTTCGATGAGCCATCATAGTTGTATATGCCGTTACGTTCCCACTCGATGTCATGCAGCTCGGTATAGATGTATCCGCATATCTGGGGGTGTTGTCTCAGCAGATCGGTCAGGAACTTGAAGCACCATGACACGTCCTTGTCGCCCATTCGCGCAGAAATCCCGCCATACTCAGAGTTCAGTAGCGGCTGGTCATCCTGCGTGTATCCGGGGACAAAGTTGAACTCCGATCCGGGCCACGTCTTTTTGACCACGGTAGCGATATGTTCTGACGCTTGCTCATAGTCGTTCAGGTAGAAATGCCAGGAGTTCAGATCCGTCACCACATGGTCGTACAAGCATGGGGAGTTGTCCTCTATGAGGCGCGAGGCATCAAGCTGCCTGGCAAGCCTCCACATCTGCGCCACCCACTCTTGCCGCTGTGGTTTGTCTCGATAACTGTCTCCACCGAGACCCCATGTTTCGTTGAACACGCACCAGGAGATGATGCTTGGATGGTTGTAGTCGCGGGCGATCGCACCACGGAGAAGCGCTTCATGGCGTCGTTGCGCCGCTTCTGACCAGCCGTCATAGCCGGCATTGGGCAGATCACACTGCAACAGAATCCCCAGCCGGTCAGCCCAGTACAGATACCGCGGGTTTTCCAGCTTCACGTGCACACGCACGAAGTTAAAGCCTGCTTCCAGCGCCTGCTGGAGATGGCGGTGCAACTCGCTATCGGAAAGATACGTATACACTCCCCAGGGGTTGAACGACTGGTCAAGGGCACCCTTCAGGTACACCGGCTTACCGTTTACTGTCACGTAATTCGGCCCACCCTCACACACCGGCCCTACTCCGACTTCTCGAAGACCGAAGTAGCTGTGCACGGTGTCTACCACTCCGTCACCGGCCCGCAGCGTTGCAGTGACGTCATACAGGTGTGGACAGTCAGGTGACCATGCCACTGCATCATTTCCCAGTCGCAGTTGGCCACGAAACCGACCTTCCTCCTGCGGTTCCAATATCTGCCTGGCTACCTCCTGTCCCTGTTGGTCACAGACAGTCACTTCGAGCTGAGCATCGGGAAGTGAGTGCACATTCGCCGCATCCACTACTACACTCTTGTTGTGGAAGTCAGGGGTCAGATACAGACTACTTATGTGCTTTTCATGGCGTGGTTCCAGCCACACAGGCTGCCAGATGCCTGAGCAGGTAGTGTACCATTGATGCTGCTTACCCAACGGGCGATCCTGAACATCCTGGGGATCGTGGACTCGGCAGGTCAACTGATTTTCGCCCTCTACCAGAGTATCCGTCAGATCGAACTCAACCGGCAGATAGCCGCTCTCCACCTCGCCCAGCGATTGACCGTTGACCCACACCTCTATCTCCCAGTCAGCAGCACCGACATGCATCACCACTCGTCGTCCGCGCCACTGCGGTGGCACCGTGAAGCAACGTCGGTACCAGCCGATGGTTTGCCGACGCGGTTGCTCAGAGCTGGCTGATTGTTGGTCATCGGGCTCCAAAAGCACCTGTGATGACATATAGTCATCACAATCAGCGGCAGCTTCCGTACCCCACGCGGCATGTGACTCCCATGGAAATGGCACCCGTATGCGCCGGTCGAATTCTGTCTTCGATCGGTGCCACTGCTGCTCTTTGCCCACATCATCGGGGTCGAAACGAAACTCCCAGGTGCCATCGAGGCTCAACCAGTCTTGTCCCTCGATCAAGCCACGATGGAAGTCCGGACGTGGGTGGTACTGTTGCTGATCACACTTATCGGCAGTCATCAAATTCCTCCGGAGTATGTGGTTCACCCGTTTGTCGGATGCCCAGGATGCATTGCCGTCGTATCTACCTGAGGCCGGTTCACACGCACATCGTCCATTCCGTCCTGTAGGAATACAAACCCACCCTGGCCATGAGCAACCATCGGGAAACCTAAAACAGGCTACTCGCTACGTCTACAACCCCATCACGATTGCCTGGCATAGTTGTTCAGACTGGAGTTCGCCAGAGATGCCAGCAATGCCTGCGCACCACTGGCATCACAGGCTAGCATTTGTACAGAGTATACGAGTGCACTTGCGAGACGGGTACTGTGCAACTACACCCTGGAGGCCAGAAGAGCGCTCGGTTGCCCCACGAAGTTTTGTTACTACATCATGGCACTATGATCATGGCATTGTGGCCATCCCAGGCACTGCACTGTGACAACCTGATCTATAACGCCACCGTTTGAGTTACTCATAGAGACCACAAGATCACGCGGGACGATACCGAAACTGTCATCTTCGAGTTGGAGTGGGAGACCACGCGTGCTATGGAAGACAGTACCTATACTTGAGATGGGCGCTGTGCACCTGCTAAAGCTGCAAAACCAGGGCCGACTATTCTGCATGGGCGAGACTCGCTGTTTTTCGTGTTAGCTGTTGCTACTAGCACAGCCACCAATCAGCAGAAACTTGTTGACTACGGTAGCAGCGGAACCATGCTCTACATGCCGGACGGGCGAGTTCTATTGACGATGAGCAAGCCCACAGGCAACATCAACTCGAATACCTCTGAATCTACCAGGATGATCGACATCCCCCGCACTGGCAGACATCAATGCGCTACTGAGTGACCGCATCTATATCGGTAGTGGCTCTCCCCTGTGGAGCTACGAGTACTAAAGCGAACGAGCTCTCAACAAAGCACCACTGGTGCGATACCACAGATACTTTTGCAGCTGCGGTTTACTCACACTGAAGTTGCCAGCGGCGAGACACCCTTTCTGTGCCTGCATAGCGTAACAGATACTAACTTACGCACCTCTGCGAGGGAGGTGTCTTGCGAGCCTGTGGCGAATTTGCCGATAGTATACTGATTGGCCAGACTGTGTTGGCATAGGAGGAGCGCGATATGGCGCGATTTGGCAAGGTTTTGACTGCCATGGTGACACCTTTTGATGATGAGCTCGCGGTGAATTACGACCGTGCAGCTGAATTGGCGGCAAGGCTAATCGAAAATGGCTCGGATGGCCTCGTCATCACCGGCACTACCGGCGAGTCTCCTACGCTCTCGCCAGATGAAAAGCTCAAACTGTACGAGGTTACCAAGCAGGCGGTTGGCGACGCCCCTATCATAGCAGGCACTGGCAGCAATGACACCGCCGCCAGCGTCGAACTCACAAAAAAGGCTACACAATTGCCCATAGATGGCGTCATGCTCGTTGGGCCCTACTACAACAAACCCTCACAGGAAGGCTTCTACCGGCACTTCCACACAGTCGCGCAGGCTACTGACCTGCCGGTTATCCTCTACAACGTGCCTGGGCGCACTGGCAAAAATATAGACGCTTCAACAGCAGTCCGCCTGGCCGAAGAGTTGGAAAACATCGTGGCGATCAAAGAAGCCAGTGCAGATCTGGAACAGATAACGGAAATCTGTGCCAAAGCACCCGATGGATTTGAAGTGTACTCCGGTGATGACGGCATGACCATCCCCATCATGTCGGTGGGCGGAGTGGGTATCATCAGTGTCGCAGCCCACGTCGGCGGGCCGATGATCGCCGAGATGTGCGACTCTTTTGCCGCCGCCGACAACGCTGCTGCGGCAAAGCTGCACCAACGCCTGATGCCGCTTGTGCAGGCCTGTTTCCTCGCCTCGGGGAATCCGGCATGCGTCAAGCGGGCACTGGAGATTTGCGGCTTCCCCGTTGGCGGCTCCAGGCTGCCTGTGGTCCCTGCCTCAGAGGCTGACACCGCCACCATACGCGCGGCCTGCGAAGAATTGGGGTTGACTTGAGGCTTCATTCCACATGGACACAAGCCGAGACTATCCATGCTTGATCGAACCAGTAGACAACAGCTCCTAGACGAGATAAGCGCAGAGGTGCGGGCCTGTCGCAAGTGCATTCTTCACCGGACCCGCACCAACGCGGTCCCTGGTGAGGGCAGTTGCTCAGCGCGCGTCATGTTCATTGGCGAAGCGCCGGGCTACCACGAAGATCAGCAGGGCCGCCCTTTTGTGGGCAGTGCCGGCCA
>JAAYSP010000123.1 GCA_012518355.1 candidate division WS1 bacterium
CCCTGCGTGCGGCCGCCGATGGCCCCCAGAGGCTGCATCTGCCGACGCCTTCCGATGTTTACGACTGCTTTACCGGTGAGCTTGTAGCCCGAAACAGTCGCCAACTGGATCTGACTCTGCAGTCTGGGGATACAGCTCTACTGTACCTGCAGGATGCGTCTGCGCCGTAGTAGATAGTGGGGCTCAGGTGTCAGGCGTGAGTGCACCTGTACGCTACTGATGGCAGTGCGGTGTATGCCTGCCGCCAGCTTGTGCCCTGAAACAGTCGCCAGCTGGATTTGACTCTGCAGGCTGGGGATACAGCGCTGCTGTACCTGCAGGATACGTCTGCGCCGCAGTAGGTAGTGGGGCCCAGGCGTCAGGCGGGAGTGTATTTGTACGCTGTTGTACCTGCCCCAAACGTCCGAAGCTTGTCGTGAGCTTATGACACGATTTCCAGACCGCTTGTCATCGTGTATTTGTCGTTGCATCGGCGCTTCCGCAGCCGTCAAAAATAGGGTGCTTTTGCTGGCTTGTGCTTCTTGACGCTGCAGCCTGAAGTAGGCTATACTACAGGTCCGTCCGTTTCACGGCATATCGGGGCGTGGCGCAGTTTGGCTAGCGCGTCGGCTTTGGGAGCCGAAGGTCGCCGGTTCGAGTCCGGCCGCCCCGACCAGCCTGCGACTACGACATCGACGGCTAGGCGAGCGAAAAGCCTGGCGCTGATGGTGGTAACAGATGCGGGTGTAGCTCAGTTGGTAGAGCATCAGCCTTCCAAGCTGAATGTCGCGAGTTCGAGTCTCGTCGCCCGCTCCATGACATCACTTTAGAGTCGCACACTGTAGGTCTGTTGAGGTTTGTTGCGCCCGTAGCTCAGGGGACAGAGCAGCGGCCTTCTAAGCCGCGGGTCGCCCGTTCGAATCGGGCCGGGCGTGCCAGCGATGATGGTGGGCGTAGCTCAATGGTAGAGCACTTGACTGTGGCTCAAGGGGTTGGGGGTTCGAATCCCCTCGCTCACCCCAAAATTTTTTTGATGATGTCGCAACCGTACTCCGGCCAAACTGTAGCCGTGCCGGAGACGGTGCCTTTTGCCTTCCACAGGGATCGGCAGGCAGATTGCGCCTGTAGCTCAGCGGATAAGAGCAACGGACTTCGGATCCGTAGGCCGGGGGTTCGAATCCCTCCAGGCGCGCCATGCATAATCATAGCATAATCGTGCATGATGCTGTGTGGACGGCAACGGGTGGGCCGGTAGCTTAGTTGGCAGAGCAGGGGACTCTTAATCCCAAGGTCGAAGGTTCGAATCCTTCTCGGCCCACCACTCTCATCGCCAACAGCAATGCCGCTTGCAGCATATGGGGCGGCTGGCCGCTGGGGGCGCGTGATGGAATTGGCATACATGCATGACTTAGGATCATGCGGGGCAACCCATGCGAGTTCGAGTCTCGCCGCGCCCACCAACAATGCATTTTTTCGACCGTGTCCGCACGCACCACAATGGCGGCCCGATAGAGGCTGCCCGTAGGCGCGTCGCTTGGACATGACAACTCCCCCGACTAGAGTGCCCCCATCCCTGCAATCTTGTGGCTGCATGAAGGGGTGCGCCCTCTACGGGCGACGAGCTGTCGTGTTCGGCGGCAGTCATGATAGGAGCGATCGCCTTGGAGGTTCATACCAGCAAACTGCCCGGCAGCCGCCTGGAGCTCAAGTTACAACTTTCCGCACAGGAGGTAGATGGCGCCTACAGCAAAGTCTTCGATGAGCTTTCGGCTCAAGGGGGCATACCTGGCTTCCGTCCCGGTCGCGCACCGGCCAAGATCATCCGCCGCCGAGTCGACGAAAAGATGCTGCAGGAAATGGCATGGGTACGCCTACTCGAAGATCAGTATCCAAAGCTTCTTGAAAACGAGGGCCTCGAGCCGCTGGAAGACCCTCAGTTTCCGGAGCTGGACGACGTGCCTCTCGCTGAAGGCACGCCGCTGGAGTTTTCTTTTACCCTTACCGTACGGCCGCAGCCGCAGATACGCCAATACAAGGGCCTGGAGCTCATCAAGCCATCGGCTGAGGTCACTGAGCAGGACGTGGACAACTATGTGCGTCAGTTCGTGGAAAACGCCGCTGAAGAGGTAGAGGTGGAGCGGGATCTGGTCGCTGATGGCGACATCGTCAATGTCGGCCTCAAGGTCATCGGCGAAAGTGACGATGAACCGCTAAGTGAAGACGAACAAGAGTTCTTCATTGGCAAAGGCACCTACGACCCGCCCATAGACCAGGAACTGTTGGGCAAACGCGTAGGTGAGACGATAACTATCGAGCATCAGTATCCCGATGACTACGCCGGTGATGCGGAGCTGGCCGGCAAACAGGTGACTATCCACGCCACCATAGCCGGGCTCAAAGAACGCCGTGTGCCGGAGTTGACTGACGAACTGGTCAAGCAGCAGACGGACGGCGATATGGAAAGCGTGGAGGAGCTGCGAGAGTCGGTCAGGCAAAACCTGGCCCAACAGTTCGCCCAGCAGGCCGAGCAGGAGCTGGAGCAAAACGCGCTGGCCGCGATCCTGTCGGGGACCGAGGTTGACTTGCCCGAGACGCTTGTTGAGGGTGCAGCAGCGGAAAGCTTCGAGCGGTTCCAGGATGACCTTCAGCGTGAAAACCTTTCACTCGAAGCGTTTATGGACATCGCCCAGGTAGATGAGAGCACAATTCGGCAAAACGAACGGTCACGTGCCGAGACCATGCTGAAGCTGAACCTTGCCCTGGGTGAGATCCGCCGCCTGGAGGAAATCGAGATCAGCGACGAAGACCTCGATGCTGAAATCGCACACTTCGCGGAAAGTACCGGGCAGGAAGAGAGCTTTGTCCGCAACTTCCTCGAGCTGCAGGAAGATGCTGTTGAGCAGTTCCGTGAGCGCGCTCTGCGGAACAAGATAATCAAGTTCATCGTTGAGAA
>JAAYSP010000230.1 GCA_012518355.1 candidate division WS1 bacterium
AGCCTGACCAGTTGTTGACGTGGCTGCCACCGACTCCGGCCCAGGCGTCTCCTGCGACAGGGCTGCTGGCTTCCCCACTCGCCGTGAAGCCATATCCGCCAGCCGCGTCAGACTGGTACTGAGCGCGCAAGTAGTTGCTCAGGAAAGCATTTGAGGATCGCCCACCCATAGTTAGAGCCCAGGCAAGGTCGTCTCCGCTGATAAACAGTCTTCCGCCCTGGTCCAGGTAGTTGGCCAGCCTGGATTGGGTGGCGGCGTCCATGATAGTCCCGTTAGCGACCCAAAGGTTGCCGGTCTTCGGTGCCGCCCAGATTACCGCACGCTTGGCAACCTGCACAGCCCGTGTTGCTTTGGCGTTAGTTGGGCTGGCCAGAGCCTCTGCCGGGTCAAGCTGGTACTCGACAGTTGGCAGGTAGTTACGCAGCACCTGGGCGGGTACAGGGCCGCGACAGATGATGCGCCAGACGTTGTAGTAGCCCTGGTTGCTCGTCGAGAATGGATTGTTGGGATCGTAGCCAGCAGGGCCGATAATGCTGTCGAAATCTACTGTATGCTGGTAACCAGTGGCGAATCCAGGGTTGCAGCGGTAGTAGCTTTCTACGGGGAAGGCCGCCGTCCGATCGTTGTTGACGCCAGTCAATCCGATGAAGGTCTGGCCCTCGCAATAGTCATCCACGAATAGCACAGGCGCATCGGGATTGAAAGTGACCGTGGTGAAGCCGTAGATATCGTCATAGGTCATCGAGTTGCCAGCGCGGTCGCTGGTTGCGATGTCGATTATATAGTCACGCGGCGAGGTGAATGTAGTGAAGTCACCAGTATAGATGCCATCACCGGCGACTTCGTCAGGTGCCACACCGTCATCACGCAATTCGACTGTGCCTACGATCTGGCAGTCCAGCTCCAGGGCTTGATTGCCTGCGGGTTGGTTGTCGCTGGTGATACCGCTATCGAACAGTCGTCCTGATCGCCAGCTGAAGATTTTGATGTCCGGATCTTTCAGTAACGCCGTCACTGAACCGACGCCACTGTCTTTGTCGTATACTTTTACCTTGATGGTTACGTCTGCGCCGGGAGTGACGTGACGGTCATCTCTTATCTCAACCTGGTTGATCTCGAGCCAGGGCAGAGCGTTTTCGCGCCCTTCGGCTGTCTCCAGTACCGGCGGCAGGACGTCTTGGAGAGAAGTGGCCCAAATATTCCAGTCGTCTGCTTCCGCAGCATTGCCAGGCCGGTTCGAGCTGAAAACAATTCGCGCACGTGCCCGCTGATCCAGATCAGGTGTCCACGTAGGCTGCGTGCTGTCGTAAGTATCGTTCTCGTCACGGCTGGTGATCAAGGTGGTATGGGCACCGTTGACCTCGCCGACAATACCCATGGTCCAGATGTTGAAGTTCGGCGTAGTGTCAGTTGGACTGGTCAGTCGCGAAGAGGAGAAGACCAAACTCTGCCCCTGTGGATGCCAGGCAGGATCAATGTCATCGGCCTGCGGATCGCCACCGCCGTCGCTGACAGGCGTGGCGTTGCCACCCTCGGAATCCATAACATAGATCCGACTGCGGCCTGTTCCTTCGGTGACCTGATAAGCTATGTAGGGTGCCGTTGGCGACCACACCGGATTTTGTTCATCAGCACTGCTGATGGCAAGAGGCACTTCTGATCCGGCGCCGTCGGAGCGAATCTTGAAAATGTCCCAGTTACCGTTCCGATCGCACTGGAAGGCAATCCAATTACTGTCAGATGACCAGGTTGGATTGCGCTTGTTGCCAGGGGTTGTGGTGATTTGCCATATGACACCACTACGGATGTCCATGGTATATATTTGATATGTGCCGGTTTCATTTGACGCGTAGGCAAGCAGACGTCCGCCGAGGTCAAATGCCGGTTCGCGTTGATTGCCAGGTAGCTCCACCAAACGCTGCTGGTGACTGCCATCAGGACGCATCAGCCACAAACCAAAGGTAGGCTGCTCGGGCAGCTCCGGATCAATCAGACCGTCGCCATCGAGGTCATGACCGGTGCTGACGAAGGCTATGCGGTTCTGGCCGGTAACGAACGAAGCGCACGGCTCCACCTCAGTTGTGGCGGTGGCTGTACGTGTGAGGTTGTCGTCCGGATCAGGACCGGACTGGGCTGTGCTGACCGCGGAGGCGTTCTCGAAGCACTCGCTGCAGAAAAAGTCCGGCGTTTGGCCTGGAAGCAGTGGTGCCGGTCGCGCCCCTGAAAGCTGTACCAGCGGACCTGCCGCTCGCAATCGTGAAGACGCTGAAGACTGCGTCGAGGCGACGGAGGATACGATGAGTACTATGGCGGCCAATGCACAGAAGAGCATGAGTGAAGCCAGGGGTCTGGTGTGGCCCTTCTGCAAAACGATCACTCCTCAGCGAATGCTTGGGTGTTTTCTATATTGACTGGCCCACGCCAACCGCGATACCTCATCATCGGTCTTGACCTTGAAACGCTCAGCCCGATCTCTGCTTAACTTCTACTTACAAGGCTGAGCGATCTATCCCGTCTATGTGGTACCGCCAAGGTGGGCGCATTATATCACAGCAGATTGCGGCTTGCCAAGAGGGGGCTTGCAGGTGCATAGTTAATTGCCATCCCAGACGACCTGATTCCTGCAATTGACATGGCCCCATTATCGTATTGACTGGAGAGTGTCTGTTCCCCGAATTCTTACCCCGTCCGTTCAGATAGCAAACCACATCGCGAAGTCTTGGTGGACAGTACCAGTTAGACGACTGCCATGATTTCAAGTCTCCACCGCACAGCCGACCAGGACTCGGTACAACCGCTGCACGTCTTCCTGCAACTGCGCTACAGGCTTGTCAGAGTTGAGTTCATAATTCGCCGGACTGGCATCCATACCTGCAGCAATATGAGAGTCTAGCCGTTTTTGAGCTTCGTCAACGCTCAACTCGTCACGCGCCTGTATCCGCCGCAGTCGCACCTGGGAGGGTGCAGTAACTCTAAGCACGTGGTCCACCAGGCGTGCGCCACCCATTTCGTGCAGATTGGCCGCTTCCACCGCTACCATCACAGGCTTGTGTGAACAGCGGCCAATCTCGCATAGCTTTCCTTCAAGCAGTGACACCATCGCCGGATACATGATAGCATTGAGCCGGCTCCGTGCGCTTTCAGACGTGAAAATTGCGGCAGCCAACTTACCTCGCAGCAGGTTCCCGCCCGAGTCAAAATACTCGTCTCCAAACTCCGCCCTAACCTGCCGGGTAATCGCAGAGTCCGGTATCAGCAACTCGCGCGACAGATCATCAGCGCGGATAGTGGCTGCACCCAGCACGCCAAACATCTCCAGCACCAGAGTCTTGCCAGAACCCATCGCGCCGACTACACCAAGGACAATCATCCTGGCTTAGCCTCCGAAGCTCGAATGCATCGATGCAGCACAAGTGCCCGGACTGATGCGGCACTCGCCGGAGCCAATCTGCACAACATACAATCTATCATGTGCAATCCACCGGCTAATTCTCCGATTGGCTCCCGTTCTCCTCCACAGTTGGCGCAATCTACTCTTCCCCGCCATCGGCCTGTGCAGCTTCCGATTCGCTACCGGATGCTTCGGCCACCGTCTCCGGTGACGTCTCGGTGTCGTCAGCAGCAGAGTCTGCGGGCTCGGGCTTAGATTGCTCAGTCTGGTCAGTGGACGTATCCTCAGGCACAGACGCCGGCTGTTCGGCGACAGCTGGCACTTCGGGATCGGCTGCCACAGCCGCCTGCTTAAGTATGTCACCAAACTGGTCGCCCAGGGTAACACGTGCAGTCTCCTGCCCCGCCATGTACTCGCGGTACTCTGCCCGCTCTCTATCCTGCTCAGCAGCCACCAGACTGAGGGTCATGCGTCTGGCTTTAGGGCGCATCTCAGTTATCTTCAGCTCCAATTCCTGACCGGCTCGCACCACTTCTGAGGCCTCAGCAATTCTCTTGCTGCTCATCTCGCCGATAGGTATGAAGCCCTCGATGTCATGCTCAATCAACTGGGCGAAGGCACCGGTGCGCACCACGCGGCTGATACGAACCTTGACCGTATTGCCGACACGCAACTTGCGGCCGATTTCTTTCCATGGATCAGGCAAAATGCGGCACCGTGAGAGCGAGATGCGATCGGTTTCGGGGTCCACCTCCAGCACCACCACGCGGACAGTATCACCCACGCTGACTACTTCTGACGGGTGCTTGACACGGGTCCAGGCCATCTCCGACACGTGTAGCAGCCCGTCCACGCCGCCGAGATCTATAAACGCACCGTAGTTGGTCAAATTCCGCACCTTGCCCTCGCACTCGACACCTTCCTGCAGCCGTCCCAGGGTTTCCTGACGACGCTTTTCGCGCTCTGCTTCTACCACAGCCCGGTGCGACAGGATAACCTTTTTGGATTTGCGGTCTACTTCCAGTACGCGCAAGCGTAGAGACTGGCCTACATAGCGCTCAAGATTACGCAGATTTCTGGAGGCGACCTGCGAGCCAGGCACGAAACCGGGTACACCGACGTCCACTCGCAGCCCACCCTTGACCCGCTCTGTCACCAACGCCTCCACCACTTGCTGGCTTTCCGCAGCTTCGGCAAGCCGATTCCATACCCGTTCCCAATCGGCCCGACGCTTGGACAGCCGCACCTGGCCCTTGTCTTCGTCAATTCGCACAACCGCCACTTCCAGCTCATCGTCAACTGCCGGCAACTCATCCGCAGAGGGGAACTCGGAAATCGGCACAATGCCCTCGTCCTTGCTGCCGATATCTACCGATACCCACTGGCTGTCGACGCCAGCAACTATGCCCTTGACTATGTCGCCAACTTCGACCTGGACAGGCATGGCCTGCTCCAGTGCATCTTGAAGCGACGTATGCTGATCTGTCTGGTCATCAGCATCACCTGACTGAGAACTACCCTCGGACGCAGCTTGAACATGATCTTCGTGTTGCTTCTTAGAGTCTTCGACATCCCAAGACATGGTCAGACTTCCTCCCGGGCCTCCCGCACAATCACGGGCGACGCGCACAGTAATCGAAAATCACAGTTTGATGTTTTCACGTTGTCTCATTTGCAGCTCAAAAGAGAACACAAGCAGTCGGCAAATCTCAAATCATCATGCAGTTCCGCTGTCAGCCAGCGCCTCAAGGTCGCGCCAATTGTGGCCCACAGACACGTCCACAGTCAACGGCACTTTCAGAGTGCAGGCGCTTTCCATCACCTCCCTGATCAGCCGGGCAGCAGGCTCAAGCACATCCTCGGGAGCTCGCAAGACGATTTCATCGTGAACCTGCAGCAGCATCTCGACTTGCGGATATGTGTCGCGTAAGGCTTGATCCACTCGCAGCATCGCGAGTTTGACGATGTCTGCGGCACTGCCCTGCATGGGCGCATTTGTGGCGGCCCGCTCTGCATATGCGCGCTCACCACCGGCACCTGAATTGAGCCCGGGCGTGGGACGACGCCTGCCCATAATTGTCCCCACATATCCGGTTTTCCGCGCCTGAGCCACAATTCCTTCTAGATACTCGCTAACTTTTGGCAATCGCTTATGGTAATTCTCGATAAACTGCCCTGCTTGCTCAACACTGATGTCCAGCGAGCCGGCCAGTGCCCTGGGGCCCATCCCATACAGCAGAGCATAGTTGACCATCTTAGCAGCGCTGCGCATCTGGTGGTCCACCTGCTCCGGCGGGCAGTCGAAAATCAGAGTGGCGGTGTGAACGTGGATATCTTCATGGTCGCTGAAGGCCTGAAGCAGCACAGGCTCTTCCGACAGATGAGCCAGAATTCGCAGCTCTATCTGCGAGTAATCGGCGCAGATCAGCCGATAGCCGGGGACGCCACTGTGGAAACAACTGCGAATCTGTCTACCCCACTCGGTACGCACCGGGATATTCTGCAGGTTCGGGCTGCGACTGGCCAGGCGGCCGGTGGCCGTTGCGGTCTGCTCAAAGCTGGTATGAACAAGACCTGTCTGATGGTCAGCCTCGCGCGCCAGACCATCCACGTAAGTCCCTCGCAGCTTGGCATACTCCCGGTACTCCAAAATCAACGCCACGATACGGTGCTCGGCTGCAAGGTCGTCCAGTACCCCGGCCGCAGTGGACCAGCCGGTCTTGGTTTTACGCCCATGCGGCAACTGAAGCCTGTCGAAAAGTACCTCGCCAACCTGCTTGGGTGAGTCGATGTTGAACTGCTCACCGGCAAGCTCATAGATCTCGGCAGCAAGCTTGTCCATCATCTCGGACAGCTCGTCACCCATCCGCTCCAGTTGCTGCAAATCAAGACCGATGCCTGCCCGCTCCATCCTCGCCAGCAGTCGTACCAACGGCATCTCTATGTCGTGAAACAGTGCCATCTGGTCCTGCTGCTCGAGGTCCCTTTCGAGACGCGACTGCAACTGGACTACCGCCAGCGCTTCCAAACAGCCACGGGCACGCCATGCCTCAAGGCCATCCACCGGTTCGGCATCGGCCTGAGGTAGCTGCCATCCCAGACACTGTGCCGCCCAGACAGCGATCCCGTGGTCCGAGCGTAGTGGTGACAGCAAGTACGATGCTACCTCGGCGTCGAAGGCCAGATTCCCCGCAGCTATCTCCTGGCCATGCAGCAGATGATCCAGTTGTTTGAGCCGACAGCCTGATATGGCCACCTGTTCGTCAGCCAGTAGCTCAGCCAACTGTTCGGGTAGCTGAACCGTCTGCTCATCAGCAGCAAACAGGTCCTGCTGAGTGCCTGTCGAGCCATCTACACCGGGCAGCAGTACGCTTACCGCCAGGTCGGCCCCCGCAGCGATCGCCAACGCGGCCGACTGTCCCTTCGCAGTCGGCACCGCATACAGTTTGCCCCGGCGCCGGGCCTCCTCACAGATAGCGGCGATTGTCTGCTCATCGGCTCCGGCAATGCGCCCTCGCTCCTCGTCCACATCAGCATCTTCAGACTGTGGCAGGCGCTCCAGCAGACTGGTGAACTCCAACCCGGCTAGCAGTCTACGCAAAGCCGGTATGTCCGGGCCCGGCCAGCTCAAATCGTCGCTGTCGGCTTCCAGTGGCACATCTCGGTCTATCTGTGCCAGCCGTTTGTATAGAAGTGCATCCTCTTCGCGGCCAGCCAGCTTGTCCCGCGCCCTGGCCGGCAGTTGCTCCAGATCCTCCAGTATCGCCTCAACGCTATCGTGGTCGGCCAGCAGGCTCTGCGCAGTCTTCTGCCCGATGCCCGGTATGCCGGGGATGTTATCGGAACTGTCGCCCATCAGCGCCTTGAGGTCCACAAGCTGCCGGGGTGTGATGCCGTATCGGTCACCAAAGCGTTCCTGATCATACTCAGTAGTCTGGGTGATGCCGCGAGTAGTGACCAGAACTGTGACCCCGTCACCGAGCAACTGCAGCAGGTCGCCATCACCGGTGACGATGACCACCTCGCAGCCCTCTCTGGCCCCGCGATCTGCCAGCGTGCCGATGATGTCGTCGGCCTCATAGCCCGGTTTTTCGAGCATCTTCAGGCCAAGCGTCTCTACTATCTGGTGGATTATCGGGTACTGTGAGGCCAACTCCTCATCCATCTCCGGACGATTGGCCTTGTATTTCTCATACCACTCATGGCGGAACGTACCACCCGGAGCATCGAAAACCATAGCCACTTCATCAGGTTTTTGCTCCTCCAGCAAGAGGAGGAGCATCTGAGTCAGCCCAAACGCGGCCCCGGTGGACCGGCCATCAGAGGAGGTCAGTCGGGGCAGAGCATGAAATGCCCGATGTATCAGGCTGTTAGCATCTACCAGCAGTAGCTTTCGTGCCAAAAGGACACTCCTATATCAGTTCACCAACGCGGTAGAGACTGTAGCATCATCGTATGGTAGGTGTGAGGTTCGATCAGCAGTGGACCGCTAAGATCCATGTCCAACTGTCGCCACGGCAAGGGGAGCAGCGCCCGACTACCGACCATCTGCCCAAACAGACCGCCGCTGCCTCCGATTATCTTGGTCTTCGGCTCCCCTTCTATCCCCGCCTCTTTAGCCGCCATCGCTACCGCATCATAGTACGAACCCAACTCGTCGATCAGCCCCAGCTCCAGTGCCTGTCGACCGGTGAAAACGCGCCCATCGGCTACCTTCAGCACCTGCTCACGCTCCATGTCGCGCCCCTGTGTCACGGCATCCACAAACTGGTCGTATACATCGCCAACCAGGCTCTCGAAAAGTTGCCTTTCGTCAGGCCGAAGCGGACGCCATGCCGAGCCGGTATCCTTGTAGCGGCCGCTGGTGACCGTGAAGTCCTCCACACCCAACTTGTTCATGAGCTCATAAAACGTGATGCCTGACCATATCACTCCGATACTGCCAGTGAGCGTGGAGCCGTTGGCCACAATCTTGTCCGCTGCACAGGCCACATAGTAGCCTCCCGAAGCGGCTACATCATCCATCACTGCGATGAGCGGCTTCTTTTCGGCGAGCTTCATGGCCTCCTGGTAGATGCTTTGCGAGGCAGCAGCGGAGCCGCCCGGGCTGTTGATATACAGCACCACCGCCTTCACTTCGCGGTCACGGGCGGCAGCGCGAAGATCCTCCATCACCGCGCGCGAACCGGAAGGGCCTCCGAACAGCGGGGAAGCGCGCCCGCCGGCCATGATGACCCCGTCTACCATCACCACGCCCACCTTGTCGCCGAGTGCCAAACCTGGGGTCGAGCTAGAAGGTGACATCACGCTGACCAGAAAACCCAGTCCGGCGATGCTCACCAGTGCAAGACCAGCCAGCACAGCGACGATGATTACCACCGTCATCATGTTGCGCCTTCCAGGCCGTTGCGGTTGCGGCTGCGGCTGCACAGGCATCCCCTGCTGTTGACTGCCCGATGGTGGCGAAGCACCCGACGCTTGTCCAGTATAGTGGTATTGATCCGTCATCGTGTTCACCTATCTGTGAAAACGTATTATGTCTATCTACTTGCTTCTCGCCAGTGTGACATCACTCATCGCCGTCATGGACGCGCAAACTCAACTCGTGTCCGGTTGACCATCGTACCAGCAGACTGTCCTGCACATACCGTCCGTCCGCCCGCCACTCGCTGCTCACTCGTAACGCCGGAGACATCCCATAGATGCTCGGCTAGTCTGTGTTTGCAGTTTTCTCTCATCTGCCAAATCAGATGCCCCACAGTCGGCTGATACTGACCGTATCGGCTGGTCACATCTTGACAACTGGCCTGCCTGCTCCATATACTGTGGCAGTGCTGCGCATGCCGCAGTATCTGTTGCCGGAGTGGCGGAATAGGCAGACGCGTTGGACTCAAAATCCAGCGGGGATCACACCCCGTGTCGGTTCGAATCCGACCTCCGGCACCAAACGGATTTTCTCAACAATCAGGTTGCGGCCTACCCCCCCAGGGTCGCAGCCTGATTGCTGTCTCAGCTATGGCTACCCTTCGCGCACAGTTACTGGCATCTGCGGCACGCACAAGGGTGCGTTTTGCCACCAGACCACCTATGGGCCGGTAGGTAGTCCCGATCAGTGGTCTCTCCTCAACTCAGCGGGCATCCCCATGTGCCGAAACTTGTCGTAGCGGTCAGCCATCAGTTGCTCGGGTGGCACCGCCTGCAGTGTCTCGAGCTCCTGCAGCAGAGCGGTCTTGAGGTTGTCTGCGGTGGCCTGTGGATCGCGATGCGCCCCTCCGTTAGGCTCATCCACAATGCGATCTATCACACCGAGCCCCACTGCATCCTGGGCGGTCAGTTTCAGTGTGCGTGCGGCTTCTTCGCGCCTGGACGGGTCTCGCCACAGGATAGCGGCACACGCCTCAGGCGTGATGACCGAGTAGTAGGCGTGCTCCATCATCAGAAGCCGGTCACCTACACCGATCCCGATTGCCCCACCGCTGCCGCCTTCACCGATGACCACACATACCACCGGCACTGGCAGGCCGAACATATCTCGCTGATTGGTGGCGATTGCCTCAGAAATGCCACGCCCCTCAGAGGCCTCCAGACAGTCAGCACCGGGGGTGTCTATCAGCGTGACGATAGGCCGCCCCATCCGTGCAGCCAGTTGCATCACGCGCATGGCCTTGCGGTAGCCCTCCGGACGTGACATGCCGAAGTTGTGCTCTCTGCGCTCAGATGCAGTACGCCCCTTCTGTTGGCCGATCACCGCTACCGGACGGTCGCCGAGGAAGCCCAGCCCGGCAATCATCGCCCGATCCTCGCCGAAGCGACGGTCGCCGTGAAGCTCGACAAATTCGTCGAAAATCGCTGCCAGATAGTCGGAGGACTGCGGGCGCCGCTCATGTCGCGCCAGCATCACCTTGTCCCAGGCGCTCAAGTCGGAGCAGACCTCCTGCGCCAGATGGTTCGCCTTATCCTCCAGTTGGATCAGCTCATCACGATATGCCTCGCCACCGTCAACTACCAGGCGTCGGAGCTCGGAGATGCGGCTATCCAATTCATCAAGCGACTTACCGAAACGTTCGAGTTTACTCTGTGTCATCATATATACGCATCCGGGCCTTCACTGGCCTGGCCCGGGCCCTTTTCTGGTGAGTTTTCAGGCGGTACACCAACGCAGGATGGAGTGCAGCTCCGACCGAATCTGACTGCGTTTCAGTAGCATGTCAATCATCCCGTGTTCATGCTGGAACTCGGCTGTCTGCACCCCCGCGGGCATCTTGAGACCGGTAAGCTCGACCACTCGAGGCCCGGCAAATCCCATCGCCGCACCGGCTTCGGCGATGATTATATCCCCGAGAAACGCGAAGCTGGCAGTCACCCCGCCATAGGTTGGATCCGTCAGGACGGTTATGTAGGGCAAACCGGCCTGGGCGAGCTTTCCTGCGGCGCCACTGGTCTTGGGCATCTGCATCAGCGCGATCAAGCTCTCTTGCATTCGGGCTCCACCGGATGCGCAAAACATCACCACCGGCAAACGCAGCTTTACGGCCCGCTCCATCAGTCGTGCCACGCGCTCGCCCACCGTCCAGCCCATGCTGCCGCCTATGAAGCTCAAGTCCATCAGACCGATGCCGAATGGGATGCCCTCAAGCTTCGCTCGACCCGTCAACACCGCTTCGGTCATACCGGTTTTCTCGCGGGCCTGCTCCGCCTTCTGCAGATACTCAGGGAAGCTTAGCGGATCGTTTAGCGGCAGTTCATGATCCCATTCTTCGAAGCTGTCGGCGTCTACTGTTATCTGCAGACGCTGCCAGACCGTCAGTCGCATATGGTGCCCGCACTTGCTGCACACCCACAGCTCTACAGCCAGCTCCGGGGCATATATGAGATGGCTGCACTGCGGGCAGGCTTGCCACAAATCGGGGGGAATGTCGTCGGCTGTGATGCCCGACGGTAAGTTGTCGCTCGGCTGCTGGGCCATAGATCTCCTCTCAACGTCCCGAAACGGCACCTGCCGTCAATCTCAAACGGTACCCCATGCCGGGGTCAGGCAGCAGCTATGACGCCACCACCGCGGTCACTATCTTACTCAGGCTTGCGGTCAAAAGCAAGCGCGTTGCCCACTGGCGCTCCTATGTGTTACCATTCCACAGTCGGCACTGCGGATGTGACGGTGGTGCAGCTCCAGTGGATGTTTTGCTGCACTGGCTACAGGTTGGCTACAGGCTGACTACAGTCGGAGGCCTACATCTGCAGGCTTCACGAGATAGAGCAAAACATAGGTTATGCCGAAGGCTGTGAACCCAAAACAGCCACCCAGGATGCACCGTCTGTGCCCTGTGATCAAGCTACGAGGCCCCCATGTCACTGATGTCATGGTACCATGTGGTATGCATCATGTGGCTTGGCATCATCTGCCAAATCACAAGCATCCGTCTGTCGGGCCAGGCTGGAGTATCGGGTACAGTTTCGACCGCCGGCACCAGCCTTCAAGCCTACAACATCATACCGTCTCGTACAACGCCACCAAACGCGGCCAAGGAGAACCCGGATGTCGCTGGAAAAAACACGTGAGCAGATTGACCGAATAGACGGCCAGATTGTGGACCTGCTTCGCCAACGCGGGCTGGTTGCACAGGAAATCGGTCGCATCAAGGGCGCCACCGGCCAGGCGGTGCACGACCCCGCCCGCGAAGCCCAACTACTGGATCGGCTCACACGGGGTGATCTGTCGCCACTGGACAAGACAGCTATTGTGGCTATCTACCGCCAGATCATCGCCGCCAGCCGCAATCTGCAGCGCCCACTTCAAGTGGCCTTCCTCGGCCCGGAGTACACGTTCAGCCATGTGGCCGCACTGCAGTACTTTGGCCCGACCTCCAGGCTGTCGGCGGTGTCGGCCATCGAGGAAGTATTCACCGCGGTAGAACAGCAAAACGCCGACTATGGCATCGTGCCTATAGAAAACTCAATTCAGGGCGTGGAGGCGCGGACCATCGATTGCCTCTATGAGACGGACCTGTCAATCTGCGCAGAGAGCTACGTCCCCATCCACCTACACCTGCTGGCCAATTGTGAACTGGACCAGATCGAGGCTCTCCATTCCCATCCCCAGCCTCTGGGCCAGTGCCGACGGTGGCTGCGGGCTAACCTGCCTGGCGCGCAGCTCATAAACGAATCCAGCACGGCTGCCGCAGCCCGGGCGATTGTGGACGCGCCATATCATGCGGCCATTGCTGCTGCAGAGGCTGCCAGTGCCTACGGACTACAAATCCTGGCGTCCAATATCGAGGACGATCCGAACAACCGGACCCGCTTTCTGGTCATCGGTCATCATACCGCAGCGCCCAGCGGCGCTGACAAGACCTCCATCGTCTTCACCACCGAGCACCGCGCCGGAGCACTCTATCGCGCCCTGGCTTCGTTCAGTGCCCACGGGCTGAACATGACGCTCATCCAGTCACGACCTGCTCGAGGAGCGGTATCAGGCCCCTACTACTTCTACGTTGATCTACAGGGCCATGCTGACAACATAGAAGTGTCCGAAGCGGTGGACGCCTTGCGCACCCACTGTTCGTTTGTCAAGATACTTGGCAGCTACCCTTCGGCCGACTGAGCTGCACCAGCCTTACGACGCAATTGCTCCATCTTCTCCATAGCCTGGATATATTCATCACTGCCCAGATAATCGCTGATCTGGGTGATGCGTTCCTGCAGATTCGGTTGACTGCCGATAAAGCTCCCGATCCGAAAACGGCGCTCCATTTGCTTGGAATCGCCGGCCATGTCACCGGGACTTGCCAGGAACGCCTCAAGGTCTTCAACCGTGATGTCGGCCTGTTTATCGGCCAGCACTGCCTGGCGCACCAGTGCCAGATTCAATGCTTCCGCATTGTTAGTTACAAGTACTGCAAACCGATCCGCTGAAAAATCCGTCAGATCCGCCCAGCCTCCGGAAAAAAGCTTGATGATCAGAATTGGGAAGAACAGTACCTTGAAGACGGGGTTGGCGTTGGTCATGTATTTGATTGCCAGACTGGTGCGGACATGATGGGAGTTGATGTGCCCCAGCTCACGGGCTATGAGAGCTCCTAACTCATCGTCATTCAGCCCCTCTTGCAGCCCGCTGGAAAGCACTATCGTGCCCCGCCCACCCGGTATAGTGTAGATGTAGGGCATCTCCGCACGCAAAAGATACATGTTCGGCAAGTTCATGCCACTTATGCGTGTCTGATTGGCGAGTAGACGGTGCAGATCTGGGTAGTTGTTGGGCATCACTTTGGCCTGACGGCCGGCCTTCTTGATGGCGGCAGCGGAGTGCCTGGTCGCCAGCAGATTGGCAAATGCAATCACTACCCACGGATATGCGAGCAGATTGAGCATCCACCACGCCGGCCCCTTGGGCAAGCCGATTACTGGCAACGGATCCAGCTGATGGGGAGCAAACATTTGGCCTCTCAGAACCCAAACCATGAATGCCAGCCACACAAATAGCCCGATGGTCACGCCCATAGCCACCCAATATCCGTTCTTTTCGCCCGGAAACTGGTAATCGCCGGGCACGAGCTTCAACTGCTCTTGCTTAGCCGGTCGGCGTCTGGTTTTTCTGGCCATCAGCTTTCGCCACCATCTCTGTGTGTAACCGTAATTCGGACCCGTTCGATGTTCCGGTCGTCGCCTTCCTCCACTGTTAGAGCCACCCCATCTGTCTCATACACTTCGCCGATCTGCGGGATGCGGTTGGCAAGCCCGGTAATCAGTCCACCTACTGTGTCGTATTGGTCGTTGGGCAAGTTCACCACGAGCTGATCGTTTACTTCTTCAATCCGTTCCTTGGCCCCTACCACAGCCTCGTCAGGGCCAAGCAATACCATGTCTTCAGTTACTGTATCATGTTCATCCTCGATCTCGCCAACCAACTCTTCGAGGATGTCTTCTATGCTGACCAGACCCTCGGTACCGCCAAATTCATCCACTACTATGGCAAGATGCACGGCCCGGTCCCGCATTTCGGCCAGCAATTCGTCCAGTAGTTTGCTTTCTGGTACATATACCGGTGCACGGGCGATGGCCTTCAGATCTATTTCTGAAGCACCACTGCTGAGCACACTGAGCAGGTCGTTTACATACAAGATACCGGTGATGCTATCTAGAGTAGCTTGATATATCGGGATTCGCGAGTAACCGCTTTCGATGACTACCTGGAGAACTCGATCCAACAGATCGTTTTCCTCCAGCGCCACGATATCCACACGCGGCACCATCACCTCGCTCACACGCGCCACACTCAACTCCAAAACGCTGTCGAGCATCTCTCCTTCTTCGGGCTCCAAAGCGCCCTCTTCCTCGCTGACATCAGCCGCGACACGGATTTCGTCACGTGTGACGAAGCGAAACTCGCGCCCTGCCTTCACACCTACCAGCCTCAACAGACCGTTTACGGCCACTATCACCCCTGACAAAACCGGCCCAGTGATCCGCGCCAGGATGCTGATGGGACGGGCCACACGCAATGCAACCCTTTCGGCATACATCGCACCGTAAATCTTGGGGGCGATTTCCGCTACCACCAGCATGAAAAACAGCATGCCCAGATGTATGGCTTCCTCGCGCCAGTTGCCTTGCACGCTAGTTGCGCGCGATACCAGTACCGTCACAGTGGTTGAGATCACGATGATGCAGGCATTTACTCCAACGATTATCACGGTCAGAAAGTCGTTATTTTGCAGCAATTCCTGCAGCAGGCGTGATCTGGCATCTCCGCTTCTGCACAAGGCACGCAGCCTGATATCACTGATCCCCAGCAGTGCGGCCTCAGACAGTGACAGAAACGCAAGGGCGAATACACAGGCACCTACTATCAGGCACCCGACAACCAATAGTAGTGGGTCTGACAAAAGTTAGTGACTACCTCCTGGCTGCGGACCTGAACTCTGACCAGGTCGCTCCACCACTCTCACCTTTTGTATATGGGTCTCGCTGACCTTCTCGATAGTCATTTCCAGAGCTCCCACCTGAAAGCTCTCATGTGCCGACGGGATGCGCCCCGCGAGATCCAGCAGCCACCCTCCCAGTGAATCGAACTCTTCGATCGGCAGCGGCTGGCTTATGTAGTTGCTCAGCATCCGCAGACTGACCCGAGCATCACAAAGATACTCATGGGGGGCGATCTCCACCACTTCAGGCTCCTCCTGGTCGTACTCATCGAGGATATCGCCCACGATCTCCTCAAGTAGGTCCTCAACCGTCACCAACCCCGCCGTGCCACCGTATTCGTCACGCACAATTGCCATGAGTTGGCGCGCACTCTGGAGCTGCTTGAGCGCGAGGTCGGCTAGCAGTGTCTCTAGCACATAGTAGGCGGGCCGTGCCGCCAGCCGACACGGCTTGTCCATCTCCCCGGCGGCCAGATACGGCAGCAAATCCTTGAGCGAGACCACTCCCACTATGTCATCAGGCGTGCGATCATACACTGGCAGCCGCGAGTGGCGTGATTGGATGCCCACTTCCAGGGCATGCTGCATGGTGTCATTCTGCTCCAGGCACACCATATCCCGCCTCGGCGTCATCACCTCGGAGACCTTCTGGTCACCGAACTCCAGAACTCCCCGCAGCATCCTCTTCTCGGATGCCTCCAGATGGCCCTGCTCCTGGCTGGTCTCGATCATCGCCTTGAGCACTTCTTCGCTCACACTTGGCAACACGGATCCGGTATGCACACCGAACAGTCGGAGAAGTCCGCGCGCTGCACCGGAGAGGATGACAACCACCGGGGTGAGGATGACGGAGAGTAGGAAGACTGGGACGCCGACCGCCCGAACTGTGCGCTCCGGGATGGAGGCAGCCAGATGCATAGGGGTAGTCTCAGCGAAGACTATGATGAGGATGGTCATGACTGCCATCGCTACGGCCGGGCCCAGAGTGGCACCTAGCCACACCGTGCCAAGCCCGACGGCAATGCGTTCAGCCATGTAGTTGCAGCAGGTGATGCTAACCAGCAGAACCGACAGCAGCAAGGCACGACGCGCGTGCAGATACGATATGGCCCGAGACGCCCACAATCCCCGCTCACGCCAGTGCTCCACCCGACTTCGCGAGATCGTGAGAAACCCGATCTCTGATGCCGTGAAGAAGGCTGAAGCGAAAATCAGCACCAGGATGATGACTACTTGGCCCGTAATCGTCAGTGTCAACCGCGTCCGGCCCCCTCCGCTGGACCGACGGCGCTACAGTTCCGGCAAGCGCCCAGCGAGCGGCTGGAACTGTGGGCAATTATAGCATACACCAACGAGTATTCAAAGCCCATATGTCGGTCACAAGAGTATCTCCGTATTAGGCTGCTGCATGTGCAAGCAGAGACGCCTGTCGTGAGCACATGGCGCGACTCACTCGGTGCCGGTGGCCGGCACGCGACGATTTTCGAGCGCCCGCCAGTCATACTTCACGCGCCAATCATCCATGCCCGAAAGGCAACACCGCGCTCATGGCGCGGTGTTGACTGCCGGAATCCTCTGGCTGATCTATAGCACACATGCTCGAGCCTGACGGCTCCGGCACGGTAGCTCTCTTATCGCTTCGAGAACTGCTTGCGGCGTCGTGCACCGCGGCAAAACGGCTTCTTACGCTCTTTCGCCCTCGGATCGCGGGTCAGCAAACCCTGTGGCCCAAGCACTCCGCGATAGGTATCATCCATATCCGCCAGGGCGTTAGAGATGGCGTGTCGCAATGCGTCAGCCTGCCCAGCAATGCCCCCGCCCCGTACGTAAGCTTTCACGTTGACCTGGCCATCGAGCTGCGTTGCGACCAGCGGTCGCATGGCCAGTTCGCTCAGCATGTGCCTGGCGAAGTACTCCTTCATGGGCATATCGTTGACGATGAACTGCCCGTCGCCAGGGCTGAGCCATGTTCGTGCGATTGAGCTTTTACGACGACCGGTGCCGTAAGCTGCGATAGTATCCAGCAAAATTGCGCCTCCTCAAAATGCGTTACTCTCCGGTTGCACGTCCCACCGCTGTCATTAGTGGCAACTGTGGCCTCACCTGCACCGGCATGTCAATTGTCTGCATTTACAGAGCCAGTGGTTTGGCCTGCTGCGCCTCGTGTGGATGCTCTGTGTCGGCATACACTTTCAGTTTACTTAGCATCTGGCGCCCCAGGGCGTTGTGTGGCAACATACCCTTGACCGCCTTGATGATAACCTTCTCCGGTTGGCGAGCCAGGAAATGGCGATACTCTTGCTGCTTGAGATGTCCGGGGCGTGTGCTGGCCCGATAGTATATCTTCTGGCGCAGCTTATCTCCGGTGAGCATGACTTTAGCAGCATCGGTAACGATGACGAAATCACCCGTGTCAACATGTGGGGTATACGTCGGTTTGTGCTTGCCTCGAAGAACCGAGGCTACTTTCGCGGCCAGCCGGCCCAACGGGACACCCTGGGCACTTACTATCCACCAGTCCCGAACAACCTCAGGCTGTTTTGCCATTTTTGTCTTCGTGCCATTCATCACAAAAGCCTCCACTAGGCTCATATCACGTGCGGAGCATTCACTCTATTTTTACGGCCCTGTCTAGGTGGTCAGTACTCCACCCTGACCAGGCATAGGCCCTGCGGTGGCGCTGGCGGCGGTGCGGCCGCTCGGTCAAGATCATGCAGGATCTTCTCGATATCATCTGCACTGATCCGCCCTCTGCCGGCCTCTACCAACGCCCCCATGATGTTACGGACCATCATGTATAGAAAACCGCTACCGGCCACTCGCGTTTCGATCAGTTCGCTTTCGGTCTCAACGTCCAGTCGCCAGATCTGCCGTACCGTAGTCCGGGCACTGCTTCCCGCTGATGCAAATGCGGCGAAGTCGTGTTCGCCTTTGAGCCGCACTGCCACCTGACGCATGGCCTCCACATCTAGCGGCTCAGACACATGCCACGCGAACCGCTCGATGAACGGTGATGGCAGCGATCGGTTCAGTATCCGGTACGAATACAGCTTTCCACTAGCGCTGTAGCAGGGATGAAACTGGTCCGGCACCTGTCTGCACTCAACGGCCGATATCGCGGGTCCAAGCAGCGCGTTTAGTGCCCTCAGCAGGTTTTCTTCAGGAATTGGGTTGCCTGTACGCAAGGCAATCACTTGCCCGATTGCGTGAACTCCTGCGTCAGTACGGCCAGCACCGGTCACCTTCACCGGGTGCTGAAGCAGTTCGGTCAGCGCCCGTTCCAGTTCATCTTGAATTGTGTTCCCCTGCGGCTGGGACTGGAACCCCCGATAGTCTGTACCGTCATACTGCACTGTCAAAGCCAGGTGGCGCATCTGCCACGTCACACTCTACTCGGTAAGCTCGACAATCGCCATTTGCGTGCCGTCACCGCGTTGGATACCGGCACGGATAACTCGGGTGTAGCCCCCTTCACGGTCGGCAAAACGCCGGGCCACGTCGTCAAACATGTGGCCAACCAGGTCAGGGTCGTTGATGTCGGCAAGCACCCGTCGACGGGCTGCCAGATCGCCACGCTTGGCAAGAGTAACCAGTCGATCGGCGAAGCGGCTGACCTCCTTGGCCTTGGGAAGCGTGGTGCGTATCTGGTCGTGCTTGAATAGAGCTATGGCCTCGGCGCGAAGCAGCGCACGTCGCTGCGAGGAAGACCGATTCAGTTTGCGGTAATTCTTGCGATGTCTCATATGTCGCCGCCTCTATCCTCAGGAGCTTGAGCTTCGGCAAGCTCAAGGTCATAGTGCCCAAGTCGTTCGAGCACCTCTTCAAGTGATTTCTTACCGAAGTTGCGGATGGTCAGCAACTCTTCCTCAGTCCTACGTACCAACTCACCAAGAGTGTTGATGTTTTCCTTTTTCAGGCAGTTGAAGGTGCGCACACCGAAGTCCACATCCTCAATCGGAGTATCGTAGTGTTCGTGCACTACGGGGGCTCCGAGGGTGGCCTCCACCGCTTCTTCCATGGCTTCCTCGGCCTCTTCCATGAAGAGCTTTACGTACGAGTCTAGCTCACGAGCAGCTATCTGCAACGCCTCGTCGGGCCGCACCGCACCGTCTCCCCAGAGTTCCAGGATTAGCCGGTCCAGGTCCGTGCGACTGCCTAATCGAACCGGTTCGACGCTGTAGTTGACACGTCGGATAGGCGAAAAAACCGTGTCTATTGGCAGCACGTCCACACCGTGTTTGTCGCGCCCATGCTCAGCAGCGGGGACGTAGCCCACACTGCGCTCCACCCACACATCAATCTCTAACTCCACACCGTCTTCAGCCAGGTTCGCAATATGCAACTCAGGATTAACTATCTCCACACCCGGAGGGGTCTGGATGTCACCAGCGACCACTTCAGAAGGCCCGATGGCGTTGATCTGCAGTACGATCTCTTCGTCACCGGCCTGTTCAGGATCGATGCGCACCGCAATCTCTTTGAGATTTAGCATGATCTCAGTTGTGCTCTCGACCACGCCCGGAATCGTGCCGAAATCATGTAGCTTGCCATTGATGCGCATGTTGGTGACGGCAGCACCCGGAATGTGTGCTAGCAGAATCCGTCGAAAAGCGTTGCCTAGTGTGTGGCCATAGCCTCGCTCTAACGGCTCTACGGTGAATTTGCCGTACTTGTCGTCTAGATATAAAGCTCGTAGTTTAGGGGCGATATCGTCGTGCATTCGCACACTCCCTTGCCAGCGATTCTTACATCCCCATTTTGACGTAGCGTCCGCAGCCGAAGATAGGGACACTAGCGGGAGTAGAACTCGATGACCTGTTGTTCGTCAGCGCCGGTTTCAACTTCTGCCGGATCGGGCATGTCCACAACGGTGACCATGGCATTGCTCAAGTCAGCTTGCAACCATTTAGGGGCGGCAACTGCGCCTGCGTTGGCCAGCGCTGCTGCAATCAGCCCGAGCTGACGACTTCTTTCCTTCACTTTGATAACATCACCGACGCGCACGGAGAAGGAAGGCACGTTGACAGTGCGGTCGTTGACCATGATATGACGATGTGACACAAACTGGCGCGCTTGCGAGCGACTGGCGGCCAGTCCCGCACGATAGACGACGTTGTCAAGTCGTCTCTCGAGCGATATGACTAGCAAATCGGCTGTGACGCCGTCGCGACGCTGGGCCTGGCGCACATGGCGACGAAACTGCCGCTCCAGCACTCCATAGGTGGTGCGCATTCGCTGCTTTTCGCGCAACTGCTGGCCATAGTCGCTGGCACGGCGCCGTCGTCGATCTTCCCCGAACATCCCCGGCGCATAGCCGCGCTTTTCAAACGTACACTTTGGCGAGGTGCACTTGTGCCCTTTTAGAAACAGCTTCTTTCCTTCTCTACGACAGAGACGACATACAGCCCCTCGGTATTTGGCCATTCGATTGGCTCACCTCCAGAGGCCCACGAGGGCCTCTACTATATAGCTCATACCCGGCGACGCTTGGGCGGCCGGCACCCGTTATGCGGAATCGGTGTTACGTCCCTGATGTTACCGACCGACAAGCCCACCGCTTCAAGGGCTCTAATTGCTGTCTCTCGGCCAGAGCCGGGACCCCGAACAAAGCAGTCCACACGCTGGACACCGTACTCCTGAGCCCTGCGTGCCACGTTCTCGGCGGCCAGCTGAGCTGCAAATGGAGTGTTCTTTTTAGTGCCTGAAAAGCCGATGGTGCCAGCACTTGCCCAGCACAGAGCGTTGCCTTGCTGGTCTGTAATTGAGATGATCGTGTTATTGAAAGTGGATTTGATATACGCACGCCCGTACGGCACTTGCCGTTTGGCTCTCCTGCCACTTTCGCCTTGGGAACTACGTCTTGCCATTGGAGTACCTCCAGATATGCCTTGCGGAAAGCATCAGCATTCCGACGACTACTTTTTGAGAGTGCGCCGATGCACAGCCACTGTCTTGCGGCGACCCTTGCGCGATCGAGCGTTAGTCCGGGTACGCTGCCCACGAACTGGCAGCCCCCGCCGATGTCTCATGCCGCGATAGGTGCCTATCTCGACCAGCCGCTGGATGTTGCTTTGCACCTCGCGCCGCTTGTCACCTTCGATGACGTAATCGCGGTCGATGATCTCTCGTAGACGCGCCACTTCTTCCTCAGTGATATCGCGCATTCGTGTTTCGGGCGCGATCCCGGCGTTCTGACAGATCTTTTGCGCCGTAGAGCGGCCTATACCGTATAGGTAGGTAAGGGCGATCTCCACACGTTTGTCGCGAGGGAGGTCCACACCTGCTATTCTGGGCACTGCAATTCCTCCTTAGATGCTAACCGCAAGGGCACATCGCTGACAATCCGTATCCGCTCAACCCTGCCGCTGCTTATGACGCGGATTTTCACAGATCACGCGCACTACGCCTTCTCGGCGAACGATTTTACACTTGTCACAGCGTTTCTTTACAGATGCTTGTACTTTCACATTCATCACTCCTGCCTCTTCGAAACAGCACGCCTTGAAGAGGACCGAATTGCCCGACCTGCAGCACGACTACTTATGCAGCCAGGTGATACGTCCGCGAGTCAGGTCATACGGTGAAAGCTCAACTGTCACTTTATCACCGGCCATAATTCGGATGAAACGCATCCGAATCTTGCCTGACACATGGGTCAGTACCTCGTGGCCGTTCTCCAACTCCACACGGAAGTTGGCGTTCGGCAACTTTTCCTTCACCGTGCCCAGGACTTTGATCACGTTCTTGTCTTTTGCCGCCATCGGCTTGAGAGTTCCTCTCAGTCGCGCGCAGTAAGTATTCGTGGCCCATCTTTTGTCACTGCTATAGTATGCTCGAAGTGAGCACTGAGGCTGCCGTCGGCAGTACGGGTCGTCCAGCCGTCACTGTCAACCGTAACTGCGACGCCGCCGACATTGACCATCGGCTCGATCGCCAGCACGATACCGGGCCGCAACTGCAATTCGTAGTCGGGAAATTCTCCCGGACTATAGTAGTTCGGCACCTGCGGCGGTTCGTGCATTTGTCGACCGATACCGTGGCCCAGGAGTTGACGCACTACGCTAAAGCCTGCTGCCTCAACACACTCCTGAATCGCCATCGGGATAGCTTTGAGCCGGTTGCCCGCCTGCGCGGCATCTATACCTGCCCGCAGGCTAGCTTCGGTCACGCTAATCAGGTCACGAGCCTCATCTGATACGTCTCCGATTGCAAGCGTTGCAGCTGTGTCACCGTGAAATCCCTCGAAATACGCCCCGACATCCACCCCAACGATGTCGCCTTCCTCAACCACCACATCCTCGCTTGGGATGCCATGCACCACCACATCGTTAATTTCGATACATGTGGAGGCGGGGTAGCCTCGGAAACCCTTGAAACTCGGCACGGCTCCTGCGTCACGTATCACTTGCTCGGCGATCTTATCCACCTCGGCGGTGGTAACTCCGGGGCGCAGTGCGTCCAGTGTGGCCTGCAATGCCGCTCCTGTAATCGCTCCGGCTTGTGCCATCAGTTCAATTTCTTTGTCGCTTTTACGCATCACCACAATGCGTTTTCTATATTCGCGCATCCCATTTGCGCCAAGTCGGCGCAAGGCCTCTCTTAGTCAAGATTTGCGGTCATCCTCTGATAGACCGGGTCCTCGGCGTCATTGCCGTCAACATCGATCAGCAAACCGCGCTGTGCGTAATACTCGATGAGCGGCGCGCTCTTCTCGCGGTACGTGACCAGGCGTTGGGCTATAGCCTCTTCACGGTCATCGCTGCGCTGGTACAGCTCTCCTTTTCCGCACGATGGACAGGACTGCCCTGTCTCTACACCATCGCGATAGACGTTGAAGATGCCACCACAGCTCTCACACATTCTCCGCCCTGAGAGTCTGCGTATCAGTACTTCATCGCGCACTGATAGATTTATGACCACCAGATTTGTCAGCTTGAGCTGCTCCATGACGCCTTCGAGCGCTTCTGCCTGTGCAAGCGTGCGCGGAAAGCCGTCCAACAGCGCACCATGCTGCTGGATATCGTCTTCGGCAAGTCGCTCTCGCACTATACCGATGACGAGTTCGTCAGGCACCAGCTGGCCAGCGTCCATATATGTCTTGGCCTGGGTCCCCAATTCAGTGCCCGCTGCCACAGCTTCACGCAGGATATTGCCTGTGGACAGGTGCACCAGGCCATAATCGGCTACCAATCGTTCGGCATGGGTGCCTTTGCCCGCCCCAGGTGGCCCTAATAGAATGATATTTCGAGTTGCCACGACTATAACACACTCCTCGCTTACGACAGGAAGCCACGGTAGTGGCGCATGAGCAGATGTGCCTCGATCTGCTGCATGGTATCGAGCGCCACACCAACCACAATCAGCAGCGATGTACCGCCCACCAGGTCGAAGGTCGTGACACCAGTAAGGGGGCCGACATAATACTGCATCAAAGCGACTATGCCAAGGAAAAGAGCGCCCGCCAGCGTAATTCTGTACAGAATCCGGTCGAGATAGTCGCGGGTTTTGGCTCCCGGACGTATCCCACGGATGGCGCCACCATTTTTCTGCAGGTTCTCAGCAATCTGCTCCGGGTTGAAAGTGACCGCAGTGTAAAAGTAGGTGAAGATCACCACGAGCACAAAGTACAGAAACGATGCGAAAGCGTTATGCCCGGGGGTAGTGAACTCAACTACGGAGAAGATAGTTCCATGAATAGCCTCTTCACTCAACCCGAATGTGCGGTGCAGAAAGCCGACGACCGCCTCGCCCCGCATAAGATTGGCTATGGTGGCAGGAAACAGCGCCACCGAGATGGCGAAAATGATTGGGATAACGCCCGCCTGGTTGACACGTAACGGCAGGTGAGCCGTCTGTCCGCCCCACACACGATTGCCTTTGACCCGCTTGGCGTAGTGTACCGGGATCTCGCGTTGGGCCTGCTGTACCTTGACAATGCCATATATCGTGGCGACAAATATGATCGTCAGGAACAGGATGTTAGCAAGCCCGATCTCGCCGCCCTTCCACAGCGTCACGGTCTGGATGAGCTGCTGCGGCATGACAGTCATGATGCCTGCGAAAATGATGAGCGATATGCCCTGTCCGATACCTTTGTCAGTGATTTGGTCACCAAGCCACATCAAGAACGCGGTGCCCGACATCATCATCAGCACGGCAAAGAACATGTCTATCCGGGTGCCAGTGAACGCTTCCACACCGCTGAACCATCCGATCATGCCCATGCCCTGCAGGAAAGCCAGAGCCATGGTGAGGTAGCGGGTCCAACGGTTGATTTTTTTCTGCCCGTACTCGCCCTCTTTCTGCAACTCTTCGAGCTGTGGGATGGCCATCACGAGCAGCTGGAAGATAATTGAGGCGTTGATATACGGCATGATGCCCAGTGCCAGCACAGAAAAGCGCTTGAGCGACCCACCCACAAACATATTCAGGAAGTCACCCAGGCCACCGCCTGTGAACAGGCGATCCAAAGCTGCCTTATCCACTCCAGGCATTGGCACGTGTGCGCAGGCCACGTAGACAGCAAACATCATCATCACGAAGGTGATGCGTTTGCGAACATCAGGTAGCTTCAGCGCTTGGCTGAGGGCAGCAAGCCGCTCTTTCATGTGTCAATCACCTCGACGCTGCCACCGGCGGCTTCGATCTTGGCTCGTGCCGACTCGCTGAAGGCATGGGCGCGCACTGTAAGTGCATGCTGTAGTTCGCCATTACCAAGTACCTTGAGCCCCTTGGCCTCCAGCTTGTTGACCATACCAACTTCCACGACCAGCTCGGGTGTCACCGCGGTGCCAGCCTCGAATCTCTGCAGATCATCGAGGTTGATAGTGCTGTGGCGCTTACGGAAGATCCCGATGTTGTGGGCCTTGTTGCTCTGGCCGCGCAGCTTCGGCAGACGCTTGTGAAGCGGGGTCTGGCCGCCTTCCAATCCCGGAGGGATCGAGTAGCGTGCCTTCTGCCCCTTCTGTCCGCGGCCGGAGGTCTTGCCCCATCCGCTGCCGTGGCCGCGTCCGACCCGCTTGCGACCGGCCTTATTCGTTCGTTTTGGTCTGAGATCAGTAAGGTCCATGAGTGCTGCTCCTAGTGACACCAACCGGTTACTGTACGGCGTCTTACTCTGCTGGCTCTAACTCAACCAGATGAGACACCTGGTTGATCATGCCTCGCACCGCATCAGTGTCCTCATGTACTACACTTTGTCGTACCCTATGCAGGCCAAGTGCCCGCAGTGTGGCCCGCTGGGAAGGCTTGCATCCTGTATGTGAGCGGGCAAGTGTGACTCGAATTACGTCTGGGGCCTTCCTCTGAGCGTTCTGATCAGTCATCGGGCTTTCCCCTCCTACTTTTCAGATCTGGCCGCTCGTTGCGCCCTCGGTTTGCATCCGCGACCCGTTGAAGTGCCGGGCTCAAAAGTCCAGGCCGGCCTCCCGTGCTGCATCGGCAAGAGCGGCCAGTTTGCCATGCGCTGGCCAACCGCCCCGGTCAAATGCAACCTTCGTGATACCTGCATCCACCGCTCGCTTCCCGATAGCTAGCCCCACAGCCCGCGCAGCGGCTATATTGCAGGCGTCGCCTGCTTCTCGTGCCACTTCAGGCTCCAGGGTTGAGGCCGCAACTAGCGTGTGATGCGACCAGTCGTCTATCACCTGAGCACTGATATGCTTGAGCGACTTATACACCGACAATCTCGGGCGCTCAGGTGTACCTTCTACCTTGCGGCGAACCCGCAAGTGCCGCTTGCGTCTCTGGATAACTTTGCTACTTGTCTTCGCCATAATACAGCGCCGTCCCACTTTGTTGATGCTCGACTCGTACTCGTACGTACCTTCTTCCAGCCTGGGCGTCACAAGCTACTAGCTGTCGCCAGCACGTGCTTTGCCAGCTTTGCGGCGGACTCGCTCATCTGAGTAACGAATGCCGCGTCCTTGATAGGGCTCAACAGGCCGGACACTGCGAATGTCGGCTGCAATCTGACCAACCAACTGCTTGTCACTACCCTTGACAACCACACTCGTAGCGTCAGGCACCTCAAAGCTGATGCCCGCAGGTGGCTCTATACGGACCGGATGCGAAAAGCCGACACGCAGTGTCAAGGCTTCTCCAGTCATCTCGGCACGGTAGCCGACCCCGTTCAGTTGCAGGCGCTTGGAGAAACCGTTAGTCACGCCTTCAACCATGTTCGCCAGCAAAGAGCGTGTCAATCCGTGGATGGACCGCTGTTCTCGAGCGTCCCCAGGACGGTCAACAGTAAGCACACCATCTGCTAACTTGACAGTCAATTTAGGATGGCACGCAAAACTCAGCTCTCCCAGAGGGCCTTTCACGGTCACGGTATTGTCGCTGGCGACTTGCGCCTTCACCGAGTCCGGAAGCTGTATCGGCTGTCTTCCAATTCTAGACATAATGGATCTCCTGTGTGTAGGGGCCAGTGGCGGCTACCACACGTAGCCGAGGACCTCTCCGCCGACTCCGCGTTTGCGGGCCTCGCGAGCAGTCATCACACCCCGGCTGGTTGAAACAATGGCAACACCCAACCCGCCGAGTACGCGAGGCAGCTCTGCTTTGCCCACATAGACTCTCCGGCCCGGCTTGCTTACGCGCTTCAGACCATGGATTACCGGCTCACGGTACTCATCGTACTTGAGCCGAATGCGCAAGCTGCTACCTCGGTCCACTAACTGGAACCCTCGTATGTAGCCCTCGTTGTGCAGTATACTTGCTATCTGCCGCTTAGTGTTCGAAACCGGAACGTCCACACTAGCGTGGCGCGCTTCCACGGCATTTCGTATTCTAGTCAGCATGTCAGCTATTCCGTCTGTTACGACACCCATGCCTTAACCTCCTGGTGGATCAAGACCTACTGGTAAGGGACCCGCCTAGCTCGTCCGACCGGCAGGCCTGCCCCCGCTGACGGCGGCAACCGAGTCGGGCGCACTCGGTCACCAACTCGCTTTCCCGACTCCGGGAATGTTGCCGTGCAAGGCGTTCTCACGAAAACAGATCCGGCAGATACCAAAGGCGCGCATGTAGCCGCGCCGACGGCCGCATAGGTGGCAGCGGTTGACCCGCCGGGTTGCAAACTTCACGTCTTTGGACTGCCTGGCTATCCACGATGTTCTTGCCACAGTGCTATCACCCGAGCAATTATTTAGTTGACGGTCGCTTCTTGTTCCTGCTGAACCTCATCCGCCGCGGGCCGCTCCAGGGGAAGGCCAAGCAACTCAAGCAAAGCCCGAGCCTCTTCGTCGGTGGTCGCGGAGGTGACGATCGCGATGTCCATACCCCGTGCCTGTTCGATATCATCGTAGCCCAGTTCAGGAAATACCAACTGGTCAGTGAGCCCAACGCTGTAGTTGCCCCGGCCGTCGAAAGAGTTGGCCGAAAGGCCACGGAAGTCCCGTATGCGCGGCATGGCTACGTTGAGCAGTCTGTCGAGAAACTCCCACATTCGGGCCCTGCGTAGCGTCACTCGGCAGCCAATCGCCTGACCCGCCCGGATTCCGAAGGACGCAACGGATTTGCGGGCCCGCGTGATGGCCGGCCGCTGGCCAGTGATCATGGCCAGCTCCTTCATGGCGCTTTCCAGGCTATCAAAACTCTCCTTGGCGCCCTCTACTCCCATGTTCACCGATACCTTGAGCACTCGCGGCGCCTGCCACACGTTTGTGTAGCCGAACCGCTCGATCAAGGCTGGCCGGACTTCCTGCTCGTATCGCTCTTTTAGTCGCGGTATCATCTGTCCACAAACATCCTTACATTACATTCTGACCCTGTTGGCCGGCAGCGGAGCCGACAACCGCCTATTCGTCTACGTCTTTGCCGCATTTCTTGCACACGCGGACCTTACGGCCATTGCTGCGAACCCGATGACCGACACGGGTAGGCGCATCACAGTTGGGGCACACTAACATCACGTTGGAAACATGGATCGGCCCTGGCGATTCCACTATGCCGGCCTGTCGGATACGCTGTGTCTGGCGCACCGCACGCCGCATGGTGTTGATGCCATCAACTATGATCCGATCGCTGTCAGCGCGAACCTCTAGCACGCGCCCACGTCGTGGCCGACCGCGTGTAGACCTATCCTTGCCAGCGATCACCATAACTTCGTCATTTTTCTTTACATTCATCTTTTTGCTGGGCATATGCCGCACCACTCTCACGGTTGCTATTACACGACCTCGGGGGCCAGCGAAATTATTCGCATGAAACCGCGATCGCGGAGTTCACGAGCCACTGGCCCGAAGACACGTGTGGCGCGCGGGTTTCGCTGGTCATCAACGATCACTGCGGCGTTGTCATCGAAGTGGATGAAGCTGCCGTCAGGCCGGGCCGTCGGTGATTTGCACCTGACTACCACAGCCCGGATGACGCTTCCCTTGGCGATGGCGCTATCGGGTGTGACCGATTTGGCGGAGGCCACGATTTCATCACCGAGCCCCGCATAGCGGCTAGCTCCTCGGCGGATGACGTCAATACAGCCGATTTCATGGACCCCACTATTGTCCGTCACTCGCAACCTTGTCTCTTTTTGTATCATGATGAAGCGTCCTCTACAGCCAGAATTGCGCTTTCTACTCTTCGGTCTCCCGCTCGTACTCAGCGACGATACCAGGTATGAGGTGAGCGGGGACTTCCTCGTAACCGGCCTGGGTCATGGTGTAGGTCGCACGGCCTTGACTGATGGAGCGAAGGTCTGCCGCATATCGCCGTAGCTCAGCGTACGGAGCCGTACCACGTATGAGCTGCAATCCGCCAGCGATGCCTTCGGTGCCCTGAATGCGGCCCCGACGGCCTGACAGATCGCTCATCACATCGCCCATCAGCTCTTCCGGAACGGTGACCTCTACATTCATCACCGGCTCCAGCAGAACACAGTTGGCTTCAGCTAAGGCGTTGCGTACCCCAATCTGTCCGGCCATCTGGAAAGCCTGGTCAGACGAGTCGACAGGATGTGAGCTGCCATCATCGAGGGTGACCTGCACATCAACCACCGGTGAACCGGTCAGTGTCCCCTTCTCCAGTTGGGCAACCACGCCTTTTTCCACAGCAGGGATATAGTTAGTGGGTACGGAAGCACCCTTGATTTCGTTGACGAACTCAAAGCCGGCATCTCGTGGCAGTGGAGCCACTCTGATCCACACATCACCAAACTGCCCTCGACCACCGGTCTGCTTCTTGTGACGCCCCTGCACACGGACAGAGGTCGTAATAGTTTCGCGATACGGCACCTTGGGCTCGTTGAGAGTAACCGACGCCTCATACTTGCGTGCCAGTTTTTCAACAACTACGTCCAGGTGAAGAGCGCCCATTCCGCGTACCAACATCTCACCAGTGCTGGGGTCTCGCCCAAATGTGAAGCCTATGTCCTCCTCAGCCAGACGCGCCAGACCCGTTGACAGCTTATCCTCGTCAGCATGTGAGGCGGCGGAAGCAGCGGCTGCGTGCATCGGCGCTGGCAACTCCGGCGGAGTGAACACCACCGGCGCCTTGGGGTCACACAGCGTGCCCCCACTCAGAACACCTTCGAGCTTAGTCACACAGCCCAGGTCGCCTGCCGATAGTGCAGGCACCTCGCTCATCTTGTTGCCCTGGAGAGTTGCAAGACCACTCAGGCGTTCTCTATCACCAGTAGCAGCGTTGATGACGTTGGCATCAGCCACCGCACGTCCGGACACCACACGCATCAGGCTAATCCGGCCCACGTATGGGTCGCTGAGAGTCTTGAACACGACTGCAGCGAACGGCTCATCATCTTTACATGCTCGCTCTATACTGGTGTCCGGGTTTTTAGGATCGCTGCCCTGAAGACTTTCGCGCACATCAGGGGCTGGGCACACAGCTGCAATTCCCTGCAGAAGAGCACCGATGCCCAGAGAGTTGTATGCGTCCGTCATCATGACAGGCACGATTTGCCCTGCGGCAGTGGCGGCGGCCAGGCCCGAAGTCAGCTCTTCCTGGCTAAGAGTACCGGTCTCCAGGTACTTTTCGATGAGCTGCTCATCCGTGGCGGCTACAGCATCCACCAAAGCTTCTTGAGCGGCTTCGACATCTGCGCGCATTTCATCGCTGATATCGGCCCAGCTCCCGCCCTTATCCGAGCCAGTGAGCATCTTGCCACTGAGAAGGTCAGCCACACCCTGGAAGCCAGCCTGCTTGCCAACAGTCACCTGGATCGGAACGGCTTCGGCGCCTTGCAGCATTTCATTGATGCTTGCGACTGCGGCATCAGGATCTGCGTGCTCACCGCTCATCTTGTTGACCACGGCTATCATCGGCAGGCCCATTTCGGAACTGATCTGGTAGAGCTTGTGAGTGTGCACTTCGACCCCGGCGGCCGCATCTACAACCATGACCGCACAGTCGGCTATCCACAGGCAGTACACCACTTCGGCGAAAAACTCGGCATACCCGGGCGTATCGATGATGTTGATCTTCGTATCTTTGTGCATCACGTTGCTCAGGGCTGGTCCGATAGAAATTTTGCGATTGCGCTCTTCTGGATCGAAATCGGACACCGCATTGCCGTCGTCTACCCGGCCGAGCCTGTTGGTCGCTCCGCCGGCAAACAGCATTGCTTCAGTAAGGGTCGTCTTGCCACAACCACGATGCCCTACCAATGCGATGTTTCGAATTTGGGAAGTACTATTGGTCATGAAGCTTCCTCCCGATGCATGCTCCGCCGGGCAACACGAACTATTGCGCTCTGGAAACGATCTCTATCACGCGCCAACACTTAGTCTTGCTTAGCGGCCGACACTCTACGATGCGAACTCTGTCACCCGGTCGGCACTCGTTGCGCTCATCATGGGCGTGGTACTTGGTGCTACGACGCAAAACACGCTCGTAGATGGGGTGCCTTGTCAACCGGGTGACCTGCACCACAACCGTCTTGTCCATTCTCGCCTTATCCAGACCGCGGCTAACCACTACGCCTTCACGAGTCCTCAATTGTCTCTGGACGCTGCTGCCGTTGTTCATAGTACCTGTAGTACCTGCCTTCCATCGCCTATCCGTAGCGGCGGCGCTAGCTGTTCAACTCCCGCTCGCGCTGAATCGTCTTGATACGCGCGATCGCCTTGCGATACTTGCGGATCCGCTTGGGATCCTCGATCTGCCCGGATGCTAGGCGAAATCGTAGGTTGAACAGGCTCTCGTGAATGTGGTGCATCCGGTCCTGCAGTTCGGTGTCAGTAGCTTCGCGCAATTGCTCCACGAAGTCACGTGTACTTTTGGCATTATCCGGCATAGCCTCTGTCCTCCCGTGTGACAAACTTGCAGGCGACAGGCAGCTTGTGAGCAGCCAGCCGCATAGCCTCTCGCGCCAAATCCTTCTCCACGCCGGCCATCTCGAACATGATGCACCCGGGCTTAATCACCGCAACCCATTTTGCCGGAGAACCTTTGCCCTTACCCATCCGGGTCTCAGCAGGCCTTTCAGTAACGGGCTTGTCTGGGAAAATCCGAATCCAGACCTTGCCACCACGTCGGGCGTGACGAGTCATGGCCACTCGAGCAGCCTCGATCTGCCGTCCGTCAACCCAGCCGCAAGACAGTGCCTGCAGGCCAAACTCGCCCTGGTTGAGCGAATTGCCCCGGCCGGCCTTGCCCTTCATGCGACCGCGAAAGTGTTTTCGATGCTTCTGTCGTTTTGGGATCAGCATCCTAGGGCTCCTCGTCCGCTTGTTCTTCGTCTTCGTCCTGCTGGAGCGCAGCTACCAACGGGTCATCGCTCTTGGCCACAGGAGTGGAAACAGCGTCTCCAGCACTCGTTGCTGCCGGTGCAGCCGCCGCGGGTGGGCTCTCTACCTGACCTGCCTCAACGCTAGCGTCAGCTGCGCCTGCGGTTTCGGCCACATCCGCGGCCTCCTCGCCTTCATCCTCAACCAGGGCATCTGCCTCTTCCAGATCGGGACGGCGTACTCGTCGTCTGGCCGGGACGATGTCGCCCTTGTAGATCCACACCTTGCAACCGATGTTGCCATAACCGGTGCGGGCTTCGGCAAAGCCATACTCGACATCGGCACGCAGAGTCTGCAGTGGCACCCGACCTTCGGGCCCAGCCGACTCGCTGCGGGCAATTTCGGCACCGCCGAGGCGACCCGAAACCATGCAGCGTACTCCCTGAGCGCCCATCCGCATAGCCCGTTCAACCGCCTGGCGCATGGCTCGCCGGAAGGCTACGCGACGCTCTATTTGTCGCGCGATGTTCTCAGCGATGAGCTGGGCATTGATGTCGGGATCAGGCGTCTCCTCTACATTTACGCGCACCCGTCCACCAACCAGTCGCTCGAGGCTCCGGCGCAACCGCTCGACGTCTTGTCCAGCGCGGCCGATGACGATACCCGGCTTCGCTGTGCGGATTGTCACAGTAACGGTCCCTGCTGTCCGGTCGATGACTACTTCAGCCACCGAGGCGTCGCGCAAGCGATTGCTGATGAACTGCCGGATTTTCATATCCTGGATGAGGAAGTCGCGATACTGTTTGCCTTCAGCAAACCAGAGACTCTTCGGCTCCCGTATCACACCCAACCTAAAGCCATAAGGGTGTACCTTTTGTCCCATTACGAATTCACTCCCGCTCCGACGCTGCTATGAGTGTACCGACGTAGGTCGGCCATTTCACTCAGCACCATCACTCACTACGATCTTGATATGGCACATGGGCCGGTGCATCCGATCAGCCCGCCCACGCGCTCGTGGCTTAATCCGCGGTATTCGAACACTCTCGTCGACGATCGCTTCGGCCACGAAAAGCTCATCTGGCGACATACCATGGTTGTTTTCGGCGTTTGCCATGGCCGAACGTAGACATTTGACAAGAGCTTCGGTGGCCGGGCTTCCGTAAGTGGAAAGCGCTGCCAGGGCGTCATCCACATGCCGGCGCCTGATTAGCGGCAGAAACTTTCGTATCTTACGCGGACCGACCCTAATATGTTTTGCGATAGCTTGGGCTTCCATGCTTGTACTCCTTAGCTGTTCCCCTGACTACTACAACAGACGCGGTCTCCATCAACCAGCTCGTCTCAGTGGTTGTAGGTCCTGTTAGCGTACCCGGCTGGTCGATTCATCACGCCGGCCCGGTCGCATACCCCGATAAGTGCGGGTTGGCGCGAACTCTCCAAGCTTGTGGCCAACCATGTTTTCGGTGACGAGAATAGGCACATGCTTGCGGCCGTCGTAGACCGCAATAGTATGGCCTACCATTTCTGGGAAGATGGTAGAGCGACGCGACCAGGTTTTCACCATTCGCTTCTCGCCCGCAGCATTCATCTTGTCGATTTTGTTTAGTAGCTTCTGGTCCGCAAACGGACCCTTTTTCATGGATCGGGCCATATGCAGCTCCTCCGGCTATCGCCTGTCAGCCTGACTTACTTACGTCGCCGATCGCGTACGATGTACTTGCTCGACAGCTTGCGACGGTTACGGGTCTTCTTGCCAAGGGTCTTTTTACCCCACGGTGAGCGTGGACTATCCAGACCGATTGGTGCCTTGCCCTCACCGCCGCCGTGCGGATGGTCTACAGGGTTCATAGCGCTACCCCGAACACTAGGACGAATGCCTCGATGTCGCTTACGCCCGGCCTTGCCGTCCTGCACGTTGATGTGGTCAGGGTTGCCAACTCTGCCGACAGTAGCACGACATCGGGCCGCGACCATGCGCATTTCGCCTGAAGGTAGTCGCAAAGTTACCAGCTTGCCTTCTTTGGCAACAAGCTGGGCTGCACTACCGGCACTACGTGCCAGCTGGGCGCCGCGACCAGGTACCAGCTCAATACAGTGAACTACGGTCCCAACCGGCATTGCCTCCATGGGGAGACAGTTGCCCAGTCGGGCCGGGACTCGTGGTCCCGACAGCACCGTATCATTCTTGTTGAGACCCTGTGGGGCCAGGATATAGCGCTTCTCGCCATCGGCGTAGTGAAGCAATGCGATGTGAGCGGAGCGATCAGGTGCATACTCGACCGCAGCTACCTTGCCCGGCACGCCGTCCTTGTTCCGCTTGAAATCTATCTGGCGGATCTGCCTTTTAGCGCCACCACCCTGGTGTCGCACGGTGATCTTGCCACGGAAATTACGTCCAGCAGACTTGGACTTGGACTTGAGCAGGCGCTTCTCGGGTTTTTTCTTACGATCTATGTCGCTACGATCGAGCTTGACATAGCCTCGCCTGCCCGCGGTAGTTGGCCTGTGTTTTATGGTTGGCATGATTATCTCCTGCTTTATCCTACGCTCTGTTCAGCGCCGGCGCGCCCTCGCCGAATCATCGGCGATTTACACTACGTCAATACTACTACCAGGCGCCAGCGTAACAATCGCCTTTTTCCACTCTGCTGTCTTGCCTATGCGATGCCGATAGCTACGTCGGCGTGACTTACCCACCACATTCATTGTGTTGACAGCAGTGACCCGAACATTGAACAGATACTCAATCGCACGCTTGATATCGATCTTAGTGGCATCCGGATGTACACGGAACGTGTATTTACGCAACTCGTCAGACTCGCGCATGGACTTCTCGCTGATGACGGGCGCCAGGATTAGCTTTCGATACCGTTCTATCTCTGTATTAGCACTAGGCATTCTAGCGGCCCTCCCCGGCGAGTTGATTGAGCGCGGCCAGGGCTGGCTCAGTGAACAAGATCTGTCGTGCCCACAGCACGTCGCGTGCGTTTAGATGTGGCGATTGACGAAGATGCAAGGATGGAACGTTGCGGCAACTGCGAACCAGGTTCTGATTTGCGATCTCGTCAGCAGAGAGCATCAACAGCACCCGCTCCTGCGGAGTCTTCAGTGCGTCAAGCGTCTGGACAATGCTCTTGGTCCGTGGCTGCTCCAGAACAGGGAGGTCGATGACCTTTATCTGTCCCCGTCGGGCGGCCTCTGATAGGGCGCTAAAGAGAGCTAGCCGCCGCATTTTGCGCGGCATCTTCTTATTTCCTGGACGCGCCTTGGGAGCGTGAGCCTTACCGCCACCGACGAATATCGGGGCTCCACGATCGCCGTGGCGGGCCCTACCAAGACCCTTTTGGCGCCACAATTTCGCGCCGGTGACCGCTATCTCATCACGTCGCTTTGCATTGCCGGCATGACGTTTACGGTGACTTTCAGCCGAGACCACGGCCTGATGCAAGAGTTCTCTGTGCAGCGGCGCACCGAAAATCTCTTCGCTGACCTCCACCTTGCCGACCTTATCCCCGTTTGAATTGCACTTTGCCAATTGCGGCATCACACTTCGTTCCTTCCGCAACAACTCAGTTGCCTTCGATGATCAATAGACCGCCGCTGGGGCCCGGTACTGCGCCCTTGAGCACCAGCAGATGGTTCTCGGCGTCAACATCGACCACCTGGAGACCTTTTACCTTGGCGCGTGATGCGCCCATCTGTCCGGGCATCTTCTGACCAGGGAAGACGCGGGCAGCATTCGTGCCCCCGGCCGATCCAGGCGCGCGATGCACTTTTGATGCGCCGTGACTTGCTGGCCCACCGCGCGTGCGGTATCGCTTCATCACACCTGCAAAGCCCTTGCCCTTAGTGGTGCCGGCCACGCTAACGGCCTGCCCAAGCTCGAATATCTCTACCGTGACCTCATCGCCGACTGCGTACTCACCGTCCGCCGCAACCGGAAACTCCCGGAGATATCTCTTCGGCGATAGATTGCGGCTCTCGAAATGGCCGGTGAGTGGGGAGTTCGTAGCGCGCCTGCTGCGGTCTTCAAAGCCCAGCTGAACGGCTTCGTAGCCGTCGGTTTCAGCCGTCTTGCGCTGCACTACTACACACGGCCCGGCCTTGATGACAGTCACCGCCACGGCTTGCCCCGCCTCGTCGTAAATGCGGGTCATACCAACTTTTCTGCCTAGAATACCTACCGACATTGTCAGTCACACCTACTCCGCCGCCAACAGGACTGGACGGCAAACCTTGCTTAATTAGCGGAGGTCTTAATTGCGACGTCAACCCCACCGGGCAGGTCCAACTTCATTAACGCATCAACAGTCCGTTGAGTCGAGTCAAGAATGTCTATCAGCCGCTTGTGGATGCGCATCTCGAAATGCTCAACCGAGCGCGCACTGCGGCCTAAGGCCGTTGGTTTGACTACACAGTGGATGTTGCGCTCAGTAGGCAGCGGTACCGGACCCGCAATGCGAGCACCGCTGCGCTCAGCAGTCTCCACTATCTTCTGAACCGAACGATCCAGGATCTCGTGGTCAAACGCCTTCAGTTTGATGCGTATACTGTTGCTCCTGGCCATCTGCCGCCGTTCTCCTTTTGCCGCGCAAATTTCAAGCGTTAGCGCGGCCAATGGGCCGTCTGGTTACTCGAATACTTTTGCCACGTGGCCGGCGCCAACAGTGCGGCCGCCCTCGCGGATTGCAAACGTAACGCCCTGCTCCATAGCGATCGGGCTGATAAGCTCGGCCGTCACCGTAACACGGTCGCCCGGCATCACCATCTCGGTGCCCTC